>DATDYN010000018.1:0-39466 GCA_035289005.1 Candidatus Nanoarchaeia archaeon | reverse complement strand
ATGCGCATGCTTTCAAAGCTGCAGATTGTCGGGCTGAGCGCGACGATAGGCAACGCGAAAGAGCTTGGAGAATGGCTTAAATCAGAAGTCATCATGGATGACTGGCGGCCTGTTAAGCTGCGCAAAGGGATAATGATGAATAACACTGTGGAGTTCTTTGAGTGAGTTGGATAAATCCAGAAAGATATAACGAAAATCAGCCGCTCGGAGCTATAGAAAATCCGCAAAGCGATTTTCTATTCCGAAAATCCCGGTTGGTGATTTTCGTTATCCTCGGGCTAAATGTCAGAAATCCGCAAGACGATTTCCGAGCATGCTCGAAAACCGCAGTTTTCGACATTTCCGAGCATCCCGAAAATGCGCACATTTTCGCGAGCCAGAGGTTTTACGCTCCTCGCCAAAAGACTGATTTTCGGAATTAAAAATCGCGCCATAGATGGTGGGGTATCACACCCAGCGCAATTTTTAATAAAAGTTAAGAAGGATTTAGCGCTTATACATCTGACGTATAGCTTTTTCCATCGCGTTCTTGCTCAGATCAGGATCATTGAGGATCGCTAATGTCTGCTCTAGTGTCGGTTGCGTAATTATTGAAGGCGTAATTTTTTCGCCGACTGCGCCTCCGGCGCCTACCCCGACGAAGCGCCCATCATAGTTAGCGTTGCTGTAGCCATTGAGGCCGTAATAATTGCCGCTGAGATACGCCAGGCACCCCTTTGGTTTCTTGCTAAAATCAACATCATTAATCCTATGATAGCTTCCAACCGAAGTCCAACCTTCATCACCATTTTCTTTCTTTCCAAAAAGAATTTTAGCCAAAGCTTCCCTACAATCTGGAGAGCCAGCAATCATCAATACTCTGTCATCTCTCATAAATGAGTCATAATCTAATTGTCCCCTAAGATGGATTGTGGGATTATCCTTATCTAATCTTACAGAGATGCAGTAAGGAGTTCCCGGAATCGGGACATTGCCTTTCTTTACGTCTTCAAAATGCACTCTGACAACATTCTTGCCATCAAACTTGCCTTCTCCTACAGCAATCCATTCAGCACCAGGAATAGGCATGAAACCATACTCCCCAATCTTAGAGAATGCCCTTTTCAAGCCTTCAGCAGTAGCAAGAGAACCGACAGAATGCCATGCCTCATAAGAACGATCACCCTCTCTCTGCCCATGATACTCCCCAGTGAGCGTATCCACCCACACAGGCCTGACTGCTTTACGAATTTTAGGCTGATTATTCATGGACTGGATCAATAAAGGCATATCAGCCAAAGTCAACCCATGTTCCTTGACTAATTGTTCAGCCTGAAACCTTGCGTCAACATATCCTATCCTGTCCGTGATCGCTACCAGCACAGGAGACCCAGTTTGGTGGATTATCTGTGACATATTGAGTTACCCCACTATCAGTAAAAGATGTGTAATGCTATGCGCAAAACCGGAAAGATATATAAATGTTTCGATTATATAACTATCCTGAAGTAGTGTATCATAACCAGCGTATGATAATATACACAAATAGAAACAATCAAAATCTTTATCATAACAAACTACAAGACAAATCTAACTTGAATACTTCACAAAGAATTCATTTCGTCAGCCCATACTCCTTCATCTTCGCGCTGGCGTCAAACGCTTCAGCTTTAGGGAAGTCAAAAACGCTGTCTTCTAGAGCTTTCTTCACGCAGAGATAATTCCCTGAAGGCATCGCTCTCAATTCTTTATGGGAATATATGCCTAGAGTGTAGGCATTGCCTGAAGTCTCTGAGTCAGGAGAGTAATCAAACCGCGCCCATCTCTGATGCATAAGGGAGAACCTGTAAAGATACGCTCCCTCGATGAACGCCACAGTCGGCTGCTTATCCCACAGGATGTCTTCGCGCGCAATCCCTTCCTTGATCCTCAGCCCGAGATATCCTTTAGCAGTCTTGATAATGCATCCATAGCTTCCAGAGCCGCTCAATGCCTCGCTCAGTGACAGAGCGCCACTGCCGCTCTTGACCGCGCTCTGCACTTCCTGCTTCAGGGCATCGATAGCTGTCCCTTTGATCAGCTGTTCAGGAGTAATAGGTCTTGCCGCGCTCTCTTCAGCAGGGGAAGAGCAAGAAGCGAGAAACAATAAGAACATCACAGAGATGCCTATCGCTGCGCTTGATGCTAAGCTTTCACGACCGACCACAGCGACAACACCCCTTTTGACTTGCCTTGAATGATTCAGAACTTGAAATTCTCAGCGTAATGCCCGATGACCGGCAGAGGTTCCTGCTTCCCTGAGAAAGCGTTGATCATGCCGATGACCCACACCACTATGAAGAACACAGCCCCTACAGCGGCAATAAGGAATCCGACAAGGATTATCATAGTCAATGCCGCGGCAGCGCCGACAATGAGTATTGAGATCCATAACACGAGCAGCTGCTTGAAATGGTAATTGATGAACGGATCCTCCTTTTTCACAGCCCATATCACTATTGCGCCTATGACTCCAATGCCCATCATCCCCAATACCTGTATGAGGTACATCAGCCCGGCAATCACATGAGAGTCACTGGGGCTGCCCGCTGTGGATCTCGCCGCTGGTTTTACGATTTCTTGCTTGTGTTTCGCAGTAGCCATGAATCCTCACAGGTTTATCTTATCGGCGAAAACCCCTATTACTGGGAGAGGTTTCATCTGCCCATTCAGAGCGTTCATCACTCCTAAAATTATGAATATCAGGCAGGCTATGCTGAACGCGAACCAGACCAATGAACCGAATATCCACCCAATGATCGGGATGAATCCCATGATGAATGAGAGCATCGTTATGCCGATGTATCCCCCTATTGCCAATATCACAAGGCATATGGACTGCTTCGCGTGATAGACCGCGAACTTGTTGTCTTTCTTCGCTAGAAAGACTATGAGTATCCCGACTAATCCCAAAAGATACGCAAGAACCGCGAATAATTTGCCTTCATCGACATCGCTGCCAGACTGTGAAATCACAGGCTGCGCCATATTATCTGCCATTATGCTCACCCGGGATTAAACCCTTCTTTTTAGGGGAGAGTAATCCTGTCTATATATAAAGATTGCGTAGGCGATGGCGATGTCCTGAATCTATGGATTAAGACTTTTTTATCTTTGCTTAAATAGACTGTTTCAGATAGAATTATTCCCAGCAAACTTATAAACAACGACAAAAAAAAGGAAGAATTCAGGACAGAGCCATAGCCAGGGGCTTAGAAATAAGACAGAAGGAACCCAGTATGTCTCTCTCAGAAGCTGCCAATCGCTCCAAAAAAGAACACTTTATAGAGAAGGCTTAAGAACCATTACCTTTATAAACTTAGAAGTCCCTCTGACAGTCCTGACACAAAGAGAGAACAAGCATGGAAACGTGTTTTCTCGGTTAAATAGGACTGCTATAAGGTGAATAACCATTAAAAGGAAACAAAAACCGATTTTACCGACATTAAGGCAAAGAAACCGCTATCTGGCCTTTGAAATACTATCAGAACGTCAGATAGCCGACTTTGACGCCTTATCTTCAGAAATAGAGAATAACCTGCTCAGTTTTATGGGAGAAATCAATTACGCAGCCGCCAATCCCTTGATAATAAGAGAAAAATGGGATATGAAGCGTCAGAGAGGGATACTCTGTATAGGCCATAAGCATACCGCGACTGCGCAGGCAGGCTTTGCGCTCATGGAAAAAGCCGCAGGAAGCGAAGCGATAGTCCGCAGCCTGGGAGTGTCAGGGATATTGGCGAAAGCGAGCAAGAAATACATTATTGATTAAGATCACCAGTTCATGAATCGACAGATAATGATATGAATAAAAGGAAATAAAAAGAGAAGGAGGACGAAAACATGCAGCCAACAATGAGTCATCAAGTGATGGGTTATGACCGCGCGATCACAATGTTCAGTCCTGACGGAAGGCTCCTTCAGGTCGAATACGCGAAGAAGACAGTGAGGCAGGGAAGCACAGCGATAGGACTTGTCTGCAAAGACGGTGTTGTCCTTGTGGCTGACAAGAGAGTGATAGACCCTTTGATAGTCTCAGAATCAGTGGAGAAAGTCTTCAAGATAGATGATCATATCGGAGCTACAGCCGCGGGGATACTCTCAGACGCGAGAGTGCTCATTGACAGGGCTCAATTGCGCGCGCAGCAGCACGCGGTCACTTATGACACTCCTGTAGACACTCTCAGCGTAGTCAAAGAGATCTGCGACCTGAAGCAGATATGCACCCAGAGCGCGGGACTTAGGCCTTTCGGAGTCTCACTCCTCATAGTCGGGATAGACAGCAATGGCCCGACACTTTACGAGACAGACCCTACAGGGATATTTTTCCAATACTACGCTGCGGTCATCGGAGAGAAAGAGGTCGAGATCGAAGAGATGCTGCAGAAGCAGTACAATAAGAACCTCACTGTCGAAGAAGGACTGAAGCTCGCGATGAGATCATTGGTCAAGGTAATAGATACACTGCAGGTCGAGCAGCTCGACTGCGCTGTAATAACTTCAAAAGACAGGAAATTCTTCCGGCTTCCGGCAAAAGAGGTCGAGAAGATCCTCAAAGAAGTCAAGAAGAAATGATCAGCGAGCAGGATCAATATGCAGATTGCCTCTTGAGACGATCAAGCGACAAAAGGTGATAATATGAGCATCCAGGGCGTGAAGACTTACGAACAGGAACGCGTGCATTACAATCTGGCCAAACTCAAGAAAGGAGGCATGAATTTCGAGGTCGCGATAAACCCGGATCTGGCGATCGCTTTCAAGAACGGCAAAGCGATAGACATAAAAGAGATCGTCCGCGGAGAGCACATATTCAGCGACACGAACAAAGGCACTCTCGCTCCAGAGAACAAGATGAAAGAGCTGTTCGGGACGATAGTTCCGCTCGAAGTGGCGGCAATCATACTCAAAGAAGGAGAGGTCCATCTCACAGAGGAATACAGGAAGAAGACAAGAGAGGACAAGCTGAAGAAGATAATCGAGATCATTCACAGAGGCGCTGTCGATCCTAAGACAAAGCTTCCGCATCCTCCGCTGAGGATAAAGAACGCTATGGAAGAGGCGAAAGTGCACATCAATGATTTCAAGACGGCGGAGCAGCAGATAAGCGATATCGTGAAAGCTTTGCGCCCAGTGCTCCCAATCTCTTTCGAGACGCGCAAGATAATGATAAAATTGCTGGCAGAGCACGCGGCGAAGACATACAGCACTATCGCGGCGTTCTGCAAGCCGCAGGAAGAGAGATGGAACGATGACGGATCATACGTCTGCACGATAGAGATCCCCGCGGGGCTTGAGACAGACTTTTATGACAGGCTCAACAAGTCAACTAAAGGGAGCGCAGAGACAAAAGTGCTGAAATGAACAGATGATATAAATGAAAGACTCACTGTCAACGAACAGAGGTACACTATGGGAAAGCTGAATGTGAAAGAGAACGACATTGTCGTTCCAGGCGAAGTGCTCGCTGAAGGCATGGACTACCTGCCCTCTCAAGGCACTTACAGGTTAGAGGACAATGTCAGGGCAGGAATGCTGGGCATGGTAAGGATTGAAGGCAAAGTGATAAAGCTGATGCAGCTGAACGGAAGATACGTGCCGAGAAGATACGACACGATAGTCTGCCCGGTCATCGATGTGCTCATGAGCGGCTGGAGAGTCAACACGAACTCCGCTTACGAAGCAGTGCTCCCTATCCGCGACGCGTCAAGCAGGTTCATCCCTAAAGGGGCGGATCTTACAAAATTCTTCGCTCTCGGCGATTATCTTGTGTGCAAGATCTCGAATGTGACTTCCCAGAAGCTTGTCGATGTCTCGATGAACGGCCCAGGGCTGCAGAAGCTTGAAGGCGGAAGGATATTTGAGGTCAATCCGCACAAAGTGCCGCGCATAATCGGCAAAGAAGGATCGATGATCTCGATGATAAAATACGCGACAGGATGCAGGATTGTCGTAGGACAGAACGGCCTTGTATGGATCAATGGCGAGCCTGACAAGGAAGTCATAGCTTATGACGCCATAAGGCGCATTGAGCGCGAAGCCACGCTTCCTGGACTGACAGACCGCATAAAGACTGATCTTGAGAAGAAACTGAAGATCAAGATAGAGAGCGCGCAGCAATTCCATGAGCCACAGCAGCAGGAATCGCAAGCGCAGCGCGATGACAGCAACAAAGACTCACACCCTGAAGAGGGCGGATCTGAAGAAGAGCAGTACTGAAGGACTGATACCTATGACTTATGACAAAAGAATGGACGGAAGGAAGAGATTTGAAGAGATGCGGCCGATAAGCGCTAAAGTGGGGATCATCCCTCGAGCGCATGGATCAGCCATGTTCCAGATAGGGAAGACTATCGCTTACGCAGCAGTGTACGGCCCCAGAGAGCTGCATCCGAAATTCATGCAGAACCCGAAGACAGGCATACTGCGCTGCAACTACAGCATGATGCCGTTCTCAGGTTCTGGAGAGCGCGTCAGGCCAGGAAGCAACAGGAGAGCGAAAGAGATCTCTATGGTGACTGAGAACGCTCTTGCGCCAGTGCTCGACCTGACAGAATTCCCGAACGCTGTTGTTGACGTCTTCATCGAATTGCCGCAGACTGACGCCGGATCGCGCTGCGCGGGGATATGCGCCGCCTCAATGGCTCTCGCTGACGCAGGCATACCTATGAAAGGCCTAGTCGCTGCAGTCTCTGCGGGAAGGGTTGATGATAAGATAGTCATCGATCTTGACTACAATGAAGAAGCTTACGAGCACGGTCCTGTCGCGGATATTCCGATAGCCATGCTCCAGCACACTAACGAGATAAGCCTTCTCCAGATGGATGGAGAGATAAGCAAAGAGCAGCTGAAACAGGCGCTTGAGACCGCGAAGAAATCAATGGCGCAGATATTCGAAGTCCAGACAGCCGCACTGAAAGAGAAATACAATGTCAAGGCAAGGTGAACATCATGAGCCAAACATTCAGGATCAACGAAGCGCAGAAGAAACATCTGCTTGACAGCCTTAAGAAAGGAGTCAGGTTTGACGGAAGAAAATTAGACCAGCACAGGGAAGTCTCGATCGAGTACAGCATCTCTAAATCCGCTGAAGGCTCGGCGAGAGTCAGGATCGGAGAGACTGAAGTCATAGCTGGAGTGAAGCTCTCGATAGACAAGCCTTACGCTGACAGCCCTGATGAGGGATCATTGATGGTCGACGCGCAGCTTCTCCCACTGTCCTCTCCTGAATTCGAGCTCGGCCCTCCCTCTATCGAAGCGATAGAGCTCGCGAGAGTCGTTGACAGAGGGATAAGAGAGGCGAAAGCTATCGACACAAAGAAACTCTGCGTGAAAGAAGGGGAGAAAGTCTGGATAGTCTCGATAGACATCTGCACAATCAACAACGCTGGCAATCTTTTTGACGCTTCAGCACTCGCGGCGATAGCCGCGCTGAAAGACGCGCGCTTCCCGGAATATGACGGCGTATCGATCGATTATAAGAAGCACTCTGACAAGAAGCTTCCTCTGACAAAAATCCCTGTCGCCGTTACAGTGTTCAAGGCAGGCAGCACTTTATTCATCGATCCCTCACTCTATGAGGAACAGGTGATTGACGCAAGGCTGACTGTGACAATGATGCAGAACGGAGAGCTTTGCGCGCTGCAGAAAGGCGAAGCGAAGCCTCTCTCAATAGAAGAGATCAACCAGATGATCGATCTTGGGATCTCCAAGGCAAAAGAGCTGACGAAGCATATCCAGAAATGAGCGAGGTGCACGATGAAGACAGTTGAACAATACACAAAATATGAGAAAGCGCGCATCCTTGGCAGCAGGGCTTTGCAGATATCCATGGGAGCCCCGTTCCTTGTCAAGCTTGAAGAGGAAGACCTGAAAGAGCTCAAGTATGACTCGCTCGCGATAGCGCGCAGAGAGCTTGACGCGGGGGTCATCCCTATAACGATCAGAAGGCCTTTGCCAGCGGTGCGGAAGCTTAAAGAGAGGAAGGAAGCCGTCAAGGCTGCGGAATAAAAAGCTTATTTTTTGCTTTTTTACGATTATGACAAACATAGTGACTCAGGAAAAGCTGAAGAAGTATTTCTCGATAACTCTTGAAGCGCTGGAGAAAGTGAAAAGCTCTACGATGGACGCCGCGCGTAAAGCCCAGGCTGAAGATTTTCTTGACATGGCGCAGAGATACTTTGACGACGCGAAACATTTCGAGAAGAAAGGAGAGGTTGTGCTCGCTTATGGCGCATTGAACTACGCGCATGCCTGGCTTGACGCTGGCGCTAGGATAGGATTGTTCAAGGTCAAGGATTCGAGATTGTTTGCTGCGGATGACTGAAGAGGGCAGTCAAGATTATCTTAGAATCCTTTTAACGCTTGAGCAACATCAGTTGAATTTAGATGATCCCCATTATCAACAACATACAGCAAATGTCCACTATCAGTCTCCAGAAAATAACGTGAAGCATCATTCTTGAATTTCCCGCAATTTTCTCGCATGCGGATTTCAGCTTCTCCCCTTAATCTCTGTTGAACTCCACTAGTAAAAGCCTCTCTCCATTCGCAAGGAGTCTTCCGTAACCGCTGGACATAATGGTTCTCCGCTGCGACTCCTGAACAGCCAAGGAATCTTTCCACTCGTTCTTGAAGAACAGTCTCTGTCAGAGGAGTGACAACAGTCATTATTTCCCACCTATTATTCTTATAAATAGTGAAAAGATGCCTTTCTATCGATGAAGAACTGGGAGCCTTATTCTTATTACAATAGTATGCGTAATCATTCTCCGCAAGGTCTCCAAGATTGAAAGGAAATTGGGTCACATCAGGTTCTCTTATATCAAAGAATCTAGTGGTTTGATAACCAACAGCACTTCCGACACACCCATATTCACGTTCCAGAGACTCGATTATTTTAGTACCTGTTAATTCTATAGCAGATGCATTATCTTCAGTCCTAACATTTGAAGCGCTTCCCTTCTTCCAATCTTTATCATAACCCGCCCAATAATTGACATGGGAAAGAGTCTTTGGCGATACAAGATAATTGCTCATACGACCCGCTATCGCTCCTGCTGTGAGAAGCGCAATAACGGATAATGTTCGAATTTTTCTTGAAGTCATGATAAGAACAACTGTTCAGTGATATTTAAGCTTTTCGAGATTATTCGTGAGAAATAGTCATCATACAGAGACTATCTTAGTGCAGAATAAATATATTTGAGTTATCATATCATCCTCGGATAGGCATTCTCAGGCATCATCACTCGCAAAGTCCTCGCAACAACCCCCCTGCCTGTCTTCCATAGCTCTTCGCTGCTCATGAACGCTGTCGCGAGCGCTACAAGCTCTCCCTTGAGGGAGAACAATGCGACAGGATCTCCGCGCTTGATGCCTGTCTCGTACTGCGCAACTCCAGGAACGTGCAATGTAGCTCCGTGAGTCACAGTGAATATGACATCATCAGAGATCATTATCTTCCCGAGATGGGATACCGCTTTCTCTACAGGGATGACCAGCTTCCTTATCCTTAACTCATCCTTCTGGTCGATAAGGTAATGCTGAGCGTCAGCGAGATCATGAAGCGTGCAGAGCGAGGATTCATCAAACGGCCCTGCTCTTGTGCGGCGGAGCTCTGACATGTGAGCTCCGACTCTGAGGAATGCTCCAAGGTCATGGCAGAGCTTCCTTATGTACGTCCCTGCCTGGCATCCTACCCTGAACAGCACATCCTGGCCGTCAATCTCAAGGACATCAAGATAGTATATCTCGCGCTCGCGCATCTCGCGCTTGACCGCCGATTTCTTAGGGGGCAATTGGTTGATCTTCCCTATGAACCTGCTGATCGCTTCGCGCAGCTGCGCCTCAGCGACAGGCTTATGCAAATGCATTATGCAGACATACTCTTTCCCTGAAGTCAATAATGAAGTCAGTGATTTTGTCGCGTCATCAAGCGCTACTGGAAGGACTCCAGTGACGTGAGGATCAAGGCTGCCTGAATGGCCTGCTTTCTGCGAGTGCATTATCCTCTTGACATAATCGCTGACCTGATGAGAGGTAGGGCCGCGCGGCTTGTCGATATTTATGACTCCTAACCTCAGATATTCCTTTATCTTCCGCTGCTCTGGAGCGCAGCCGTATTTTGTCGCGCTCTCAGCTTCCTTCTTTATCTTCATTGACCGCTTTATCTTGAGGAACGGCAGCAGGGACTGCGATTTAGTGGTTATCGGCCTTGCCGCGCCGTCTTCAGATATGTCATTGTTTACCATCAGAATAAAGAATAATTGACCCTCTATAAAGTTTTGGGTGGTGGGGGGAACTTGCATGATCCTGCCTTGAGAATAGTCGCGAAGTTATGCTTTACCACAGATTTTCCCCCTATTGACAGAGTCAGTGGGGAGGAAAATCTGTAAGCAAGAACTGAAGCATGACGACTGATAATAGCAGATTATTTCTACAAAAAGGATATATAACTCATAATTTAAGAAGATAACAAGCGATATTATCATAATTCAGAAGATATCAGAACTAACTACTTCTTCGCCGCTTTCTCAGGCTCTTCTTTCTTTGCTGACGACTCTTTTTTAGTGGCTTCTTTCTTGCGCTCTTCTTTTTTCGCTTCAGGAGCTTCTTCTTTCTCGGCGTTCTTCTCTTCCTTGCCCATGACCCCTTTGAGCTTGCCCATCAGTCCTGAGGACTCCTCAGCTTTCTGCGCGCGCTTGTAATCCTTGTACTCATAGCCGAACAGTTCAGCGCGGACAACCCCTTCATCGTCTTTCTTCGCGACAATCTTCAGCTTATGAGGAGGATTCCTTATCCCGTGCACCCAGATTGCGTCGTTGAGATTCTTTCCAAGAAGGATCTCTTCAGACTTCATGTGCCTCTTGAGGAAGTTGCGCATGGCGACTACCGCTTTCTTCGCGCGCATGTATTTCGGGAAGACAAGCCAATGCCTGCGCAGAGGGACGATGTAAGTTCTTTCGAGTGCCATAATGATCAAGCCTTAGTCTTTGTCCTTCTCCAGCTGCGCTTGACTACTGTGTGCCTTCCTGGATGGACTCTTCTTCCTTTGCCGTACTTCTTAGGAACTGTCCAGAACGGAGCCCATCTTGTTTGGCGCCCCAGCTTGGCCAGCCGCTTCTTCCTGCTTGGATGCTTGTATCGTGCCATGATTTCACAACATTGTTCTTCAGTAAACATTCATTCTTATTATTGAGCCGCTTTATTCTCGGCGTGCTTGTCGGTCTTATGCTCAGTGTGCTTCTCTTGAGGAGCTTTCTGCTCGGCATGCTTCTCGGCCTTATGCTCGACAGGCTCTTTGCGCTCTTTCTTCTGCTGCGCACCGATTCCGGCTATTGAGACAGCTGCGCGATTGAGAAGCTTCATCCCTTTACCTGTGATTATCCTTCCTTTCTTGACTGCGTCGCTTTTCTTGTCTATCTGCTGCACCAATCCCGCTTTCTCGAGCTGCTGCAGTATCTTCCTTATGATCGATCCTGAACCTTTGAAGAACTTGTCCGGCTTATGGCCTCTGTTCTTGCTTCCGCCGTATTTCGCCCTGAGCTTTGAGACTCCTACAGGGCCGAGCTTCTGGACTTTGACAAGGATTGCCGCCGCGCGCACAAACCACCACTCAGGGTTTGTAGGAGGCCTTTCCTTATGCATTCCGGTCTTGGCATAGACTGCCCAGGCGGGGGCTTTTATCTCGCTGACGCGCTTGAGCTCGTCAGCTGCTTTGAGTATCAATGCTGTCTTGTCGACATCATAAATTGTTGCCATGGATTATCCTCTGGATTATTTTTCCGGCCTGAACGGGCTAATCCGTAAACCGGACTTTGACCATTAAAGCCTGTCTTTTGCCTTTGCAGGCGGTGTAGGACAGCCACTCTCGGAGACTCCTTAGGCACTGCCCAGAATACGAGAAAGAATCAGGTGGTGGTTTATAAAGTTTACTGAGCGAAGCTCTGTCCTGAATCTGTAATTAAAGCCTTTCTTGCCGTTGCTTGAATAACCCTGCTTGAAGAAATATAGGTTATAGGAAACCTACAAACAACGGCAAAAAAAGATGATTCATGACAGGGCATTTGCTATTTAAGCATCCAATCAGCAATATTTTTATACCCTCTAAAGATAGTTTTCCCGGGGGTATAGGTCAGGCATTTCATCGTTAGACTGAAGGACATTACTCCTTAAATGCCTGGAATATGTCATTATCCTAACTATCAGCAAAAGAAAGGAGCGCTCATGTACATCACAGGCATAGGGAAGACAAAATTCGGGATACTACGACAGGGCCTGCCAGAGCTCTGTTATGAAGCGATGCAGAAAGCACTGAAAGACGCAAATGCTTCTATAGAGGATATCGAAGCGATATTTGTCAGTAATTTCCTCGCTGGAAGCGCTCAATCACAGCTGCACATCAATTCTCTCATAGCAAGCCTATTGCCAGGCATTGACATCCCTATAATCAGGATAGAGACTGCCTGCGCGTCAAGCGGCGCAGCGCTGCACCAGGCGATAATCTCGCTGTCAAAATACAAGAATGTCATGGTTTTAGGAGCTGAAAAGATGAGCGGAGTAGGGATGAAAGAGATGACTTCCTGCATAGCAGAAGCGGGAGATAGGATGCTGGATCAGAAAGAAGGAGTGATCTTCCCCGCAAGCTACGCATTGATAGCCCAGCAGCACATGCTGAGATATGGGACAACCGTTGATGACCTCGCATTGATCTCATTGAAAGCGCACAAGAACGCGAACCTGAATGAGCTCGCGCATTTCGCTTACAAGACTGTGACTCGGGATATGATAAATAATTCTCCAATTGTCAGCACCCCTCTAAGATTATTTGACTGCAGCCCTATCAGCGACGGCGCTGCAGCGCTAATAATCTCCAGAGAAAAGAAAGATGGCAGAAGCATAAAGATTCTCGCCTCTGCGTTGAGGACTGGGACAATCTCTCTAGCCCAGCGCAAAGATATCACAAGCTTTCCTGCCGCTAAAGCGGCGGCTGAAGAAGCTTATGCGCAGGCAGGGATGACTCCAGATAAAATAGATATCGCTGAAGTGCATGACTGTTTCACTATCGCGGAACTTGTCGCTATCGAAGATTTAGGTTTCTGCGCTCTGGGAGAGAGCAAGGGATGGATACGGCAGGGCAAGACTTCGCTCACTGGCCAGCTACCGATCAATACTGGCGGAGGGCTTAAGGCGAATGGGCATCCGATAGGCGCTACAGGAGCTTCTCAAGTCTGTGAGATAGTCACTCAGCTGCGCAGAGAAGCGGGGGCGCGGCAGGTAAAGAAAGCGGATATAGGGCTTACCCATAATGTCGGAGGAGTCGGAGGCACTGTAGCTGTGCACATATTCAGGAGAGAGTGAAAAGCTATTGAAAGGACGCGTTAAGAAACATAGATGATGACATCAAATAGAATATGGAATGTTCACAATGATAAAGACATGCGGCTCGTGCAAGAGAGTGTACTATTATGATGTGGCTGAATGCATCTTCTGCGATAAAGAGCTGAAGGGATCGTCTTCAGGCTCATCAATAGTCAAAGGATTCACTGAAGTGAATGTCCCCTCGCTAGAGCATGAGACTGTGCCTTACAATGTCATGCTGCTGCAGGACAATGACGGCAACCTTTCGCTCAGAAAAAGCTCTGAGAGCCATATCATAGGAGAGAGGATGACTGGCAAAGAAGGAAAGAATGAACGTCCTGAAAAAGCAGGCGCTGCAGGAAGAATCATCACTGCAGGCATCATCGGTACAGGGGTGATGAGCGAAGGTATTGCGCAGATATTCCTTGAGAGAGGGATGAAAGTCATCCTTGTCAGCAGGACTGAGGAACGGCTGAAAGCGGCGCGAGAAGAGATAGAAGACGCGCTCCTGAAAGGAAGGACTATAGAGCAGCAGAAGATAGTCATTGCGGGACTTTCCACCACAACAAGATATGAAGACCTTGCTGCCGCGGACATAGTCATCGAATCGATAATCGAAGACCTTGCTGCAAAGAGAGAATGCTTCGCAAAGCTCTCAGAAATATGCAGTCCGAAAACTTTGATCGTGACAAACACCTCTTCGCTCTCGATAACCGAGCTCTCAAAGTTCGTGACAAGACCTGAACGCTTCGCAGGGATGCATTTCTTCAACCCAGTCCCTAAGATGGCTCTTGTAGAGGTAGTGAAAGGCCTTAAGACGGCAGAGGATGCCATCAAAGAGATAGTCTCTATCAGTAAAGCGATCGGCAAGACGCCTGTAGTATTGAATGACACTCCCGCTTTCATAGTCAACAGAGTCATGGCCGCCTATCTTAACGAAGCGGTGCTATTGCTAGAGAAAGGAGTGGCGTCCAAAGAGGATATCGACGCGTCAGTCAGGATGGGCCTCAACCATCCGCTCGGGCCTCTGTCATTGATAGACCTCATAGGGGTTGATGTCTTTGTCGAGATCATGAATAACCTGCACAGACAGACAGGAGAGGAGAAGTACAGGCCTGCGGCTCTCGCGCAAGAGCTCGCAAAGAAAGGGAAGCTTGGCCGCAAGAGCGGAGAAGGGTTCTTTGTCTATGCGAAATAGCGCAAAGAAGAAAGAATCTCAGAATAAGTATTCAAGATCATTCTTAAATACTGTTCATATCCTCATGAACTTCTGGCGCACAAACTTGACGATCTCAAGGTCTGTCCTGAAAGTGAGCCATTTCATCTTCAGCCTGAGATCGCTCCACAATCTCAAAGGCAGCGAAAGCGCGCGCAGGAATGGAGGGAGGTTGTCATACACTATGCCTGAACAGTAATAGGAGAGCTCATTGATGTTCTTCATTATCTTCTCCTCTTTCTTCGTGTAAGTGCTGAAATTCATGCTGAGATGATGGTATTCGCTCCACTTTTCCATGGTCTTAGGCTCTTTCAGCCCCATCTGGAGCGCTTTCTCATACAGCACAGTTCCAGGATAAGGCGTGTAGATATTGATGTTATGGCTGACGCTGTAAGGATTGTCTTTCTTGAGCTGCAGCATGAGATCGACAGTCTCGTACATGTCCTCAAGCGTCTCTGTGGGGAATCCTATGATGTAGGAATACTCCACAGGGATCTTTGACTTGCCGAGCCTGAGATTCGCGGCGATGATGTCTTTAGGAGTGATGAGCTTATTGATGAGTTTCAGAGAACGCGCGCTTCCTGACTCAACCCCTATCCTGAAACGCCTCACTTTTGATTTTATTAGTTTACCGAGCAGTTCCTGAGGCAGCCTGTTGACTGTGTCGATGCGTATGCCTGGGCAATACCACGGAATGCTTATTCTTTCTTTCTTCAGCAATTCAAGGATCTTATCGACGCGCTTGAAATCAACAAAGAAATTGTCATCCCTCATCCAGAAACCGTCGATATTGAAGCGCTTGATCGCGTCCTTGATGACACTCACTGTCTTTTCAGGGCTCATCGCGCGCCAGGTGAAATGGGTCTTCTGCGAATTATAGCAGAACGTGCAGGTGTAAGGGCAGCCGCGCGATGTCTCGCCGATGTCAAATTCTCTCTTAGTGTTCTTTGTGAGCTGCCCTTTCATGATATAACGTTCAGGATTGACCAATTTCCATGGTATTGGCTTCAAGGTGTTCATGTCCAATGGAGGTCTTGGAGGATTCGCGATGATCTTGCCATTCTCTTTGAAATAAAGTCCAAGAATTCCATGCAGGCTCTTTTTTGCCTCAAGAGCCTGCGCGAGCTCAAGGAATGTGCTTTCTCCCTCTCCGCGGATGACGATATCAGCTAAAGGATCCTTGAGCGATTGTTCAGGCAAGATAGTAACGTGGATCCCTCCCCAGACTATAGGGATTTTAGGATTTATCGCTCTGGTCTCTCGCGCGATATCCAGAGCGTACTTGAGCTGAGTGCCTGTCATGCTGGAGACTCCAACACAGAGGCAGGAAGGGGTCATGGCGTCAGCAAGAGTCTGCTTCCAGTTCTTGTCGATGCGCTGGTCTATGAGGACGAGATCGAAAGAGTCATTCAGCTCTGCCGCGGCAGTGAGGATGCTGTAAGGCATGCCGATAGCGCCGCCAAACTCTCCCAGTTCTGTGCCTACGCGCGGATAGACAAGAATTATCCTTGATCTCTTTGCGCCTTTAGATGCGACCATAACTGCCACCTTCTCTATCGATGCTTTCTACCGGATATCAGACTAAGATTCGCCCTATATAACTCTCATGGATAATTGCATGCCCCTCAATGGATATTTATAAATCTTTCTAAAAGCAGCGACGGCAGGTGTTTAATCAAGATATAGCGGATAGAAACGATAAGCAAGATTTAAAAAGACAATATCCACTTTAGGAAGCATGCGAGCCGCAAATCCGCAACTCCCTAGGATACGAATGCCTAAATCTTATCTCGCAGTCGCCGCAGCAGTCTTCTTGATCCTCACACTGACTACACTTTCATACCCTTATCTGGCTACTGCTGACTTCTGGGATCACTCTTCCGCCGCTAAAGAGCTCAGCCTGAATCCGACAGACCCTACAGACCCTTTATTGAATCTGAAAGTGGATAATCCCAGGAACAGCCCTTACATCTTTCTGATAGCGATGGTGATGCGGCTGTCAGGCATGGATGTCTTCGCTGCGTTCAAGATCTTCTCACTCCTCAACCTGCTCTTATTCATTAGCGCGTTCTTCCTTTTCACAACAGCGCTGATGGGATGGAATCTTAAAGAGAGAAAGACAATGCCTGCGCTCTGCCTGATCATGGTGTTGTTCTTCTGGGGTTTCGGGTGGAACATCTCTTCAGCGTACCATCTCAAGATTCTTATGTTCGTGCTTCCTTATCCTTCATTCTTCAGTTTCGGGCTGGCGATATTCCTGCTCTATATCGTCCTGAAATACTTAAGGGAGAAGAAGACTTCCCTGATTATCCTGCTCATCATCCTTGGATCAGCGCTGCTGCTCACCCATTTCCCGACTTTCAGCTTCTTCCTCACCTCAATGCTTCTGCTCGCGTTCTTTGAAGGAGAGGGCGGCCTGAAAGAGAGAGTCCTCTGGTTCATCCCTTTCACTGCAGGATTCCGCAAAGAAAGGCTATTCATCGCGCTCCTGCCAATACTGCTAGTGGCTCTGACTGCGTTCTGGCCTTATTATTCATTCCTGGCGTTGCTCGCGTTAGGCAAGGAAAGCGCACTGTCATCAATGGTATTGAATGACATCTTACTGAAGACAGGGCCTTTGCTGATCATAGGCCTGCCATTATGGCTGGTCTCTTTCAGGGACAAGAAGCTCAGGCTGGCCTGGTTGCTGTTCGCGTTCAACTTCCTCGCGTTCCTGGTGTATTACCTCACACGCATCCCTTTCACTGAGAGATACTTCTTCTATATGGCGTTCTATCTTCAGATCCTGATCGCCGCGAAATACGGAGAATATGGCGTTCTCTCAACTGCGAGCTGGAAAGGGATGATTACGCGGATGCGTGTTCTCGCGAATAGAGGATTAGGCGCGTTAAGGAAGATGAGGCTCCAGATATATTGGGATTTGTTACGAACAGCGTTAGCGTTAGTGCTTGCTCTCAGCATAGTGTTCCAGCTTCTTCTTGTAGGGACTTTCTTCCAGAAATACTTTGAGGAAAGGATAGAGGACGTTGTCGACATGGACGAATATCCTAGGCTGAAGAATGTCATAGGCACTTATGACGTGTTCATAACTGATGAGAAGACCTCATTGGTATTGCCCACTTTCACAGGAAGATCTATGGGGCATTACCTCAATCACTGGAACGCGTTTGTCACAGATTACAGGGAGAGATCGAAAGACATGGCGTTATTCTTCAAGGAAGAGACTTCAGACACTGAACGCTCTCGCATCCTTCAGCGGTACGATGTCTCATTCATAGTGATCAACCTCATGTACACAGACATAAGCCTCATCGAGACAGCGCAGGGATTCGGAGAGCTAGCGTTCTTGGATGACAGCTTCGCTGTAGTGCGCGTCAGGCGTTCAGGCCAGGCTTAAGAAAGATATTCCTCGATCGCTTGGCATATCCTGTCAAGGCCTTTCCTGTCTATGCCAGGGTAGACCCCTACCCAGAAAGAATTATTCATAATGAGATCGGTATTCTTGAGATTGCCGACCTGCCTGTGCTCTACGGAGTAATCGATGAAGTAAGGCTGTTTCGTGATATTCCCGCTGAACAGGAGCCTTGTGCCTATCCCTTCGCTCTCAAGATGCTTCATCATCTTATCCCTCTCCAGCTTCTTTTCAGGGTTATCCTGCCTGAGAGTTATCAGGAATCCGAACCATGAGGGATCAGAATTATTTGTCTTCTCAGGCAATAAAAGGCAATCCTCATATGCCTTCAGCTTTTTCTTGAGATAGTCAAAATTCTTCTTCCTTTTCTCTATGAATCCTTCCAGCTTGTCGATCTGCGCAACCCCTAAAGCAGCCTGGAAATCAGTCATCTTAAGATTATAGCCGATCTCAGAATAGATGTATTTGTGGTCATAGCCGTAAGGCAGTCTTCCGAGCTTCCATTCGAATCTCTTGCCGCAGGTATTGTCTCTTCCTGTAGGGCACCAGCAGTCCCTGCCCCAATCCCTCATCGATCTGGCTATCTTATAGAGCGCAGGATTGTCCGTCATCACTGCTCCCCCTTCAGCTGTAGTCATATGATGCGCGGGGTAGAAGCTTAATGTCGCGAGATCGCCGAAAGTCCCTGTTAGCCTGCCATTGTACCTACTTCCGAGCGCGTCGCAGTTATCCTCAATGAGCCAAAGGTTATGCTTCTTGCACAGCTCGCTTATTCTTTCAGCGTCAAAAGGATTCCCTAAAGTGTGCGCGAGAATGACCGCTTTTGTCTTCTTCGTGATCGCCTTCTCGACCTGTTCAGCTGACGCGTTGTAATTGGGCAATTCTACATCGATGAAGACAGGGATAGCCCCAATATCTATTATAGGATTGACAGTTGTAGGAAAGCATGCTGCCGTAGTTATGACTTCGTCCCCTCTTTTTATCCTTCTCTCGCCGAGTCTAGGGGAGGTGAGGCATTTCAGCGCGATAAGATTAGCTGATGATCCTGAATTCATAGTGAGCGCGAAGTTCATGCCTAAGAGATCCTTGAGCTTTTTCTCGAATAAGGCGTTCCATCTACCTTCTGTCCACCACCCTTCAAGAGAGCACTCCACAAGATTCTGCAGCTCTTTCTCATCGTAGACCTTGCCTGAGACTGCGACTCTTGCGCTGCCTTCACGCCTCTCTTCTTTCTGCTTCTGGCTCTCTTTGAAGAATCTCTTCACAAGCTCAAGTATCTGCTTCTTCGTGTTTCCTGCGGCGTCAATCATACTGGTAGCACCTTATCACTATCTTATCTGTATCATGTACGGATACAATTCATGGATCACGCTTTTCTTTTCCCGAACATCTCAAGGAATCCTGTTATCTGGCTGTCGGTCTTCTTGCCGATATCTTCGTTGCTATAAAAGCTTTTATACCATTCAAAAGTCCATGCGAGAGTCTTTTCCGTATCCAGCATAGGCGTCCATTTCAGAGATGCTTTCGCTTTTGAGGGATCAAGCATCAGTATTCCAGCTTCGTGCTTCTTTCCGGCGTACTCTTTCCTGACAGAGTATCTCCCTTTCCTGAGTATCTTCAATGATCTTTTCACAAGCTCTTCAACAGTTATCTGGTTGTCCTGATCAGGGGCGAAATTCCAGGGGCCTGAGAATTCCTTCTTGCCCTGGTAAAGGTTCATTGCGAGCATGAGGTATCCTATCACTGGCTCAAGGACGTGCTGCCAAGGCCTTATAGAGTCAGGATTCCTTATGGTTACTTCTTCATCCTTCTCGAACACTGCCTTGATTATGTCTGGGATGAGGCGGTCTTTTGACCAGTCTCCTCCGCCGATGACATTGCCGGATCTTGCCGACGCTATGAGAGTATCATGGCCTGAGCCATACTCATCGATATTGAAGAAAGAAGAGATATAAGAGCCGATCACTATCTCCGCGCAGGCCTTTGAGGCGCTGTAAGGGTCATATCCTCCGAGCTCATCATCCTCATCATACGCTTTCTTATGTTCCTTGTTCTTGTATACCTTGTCTGTGGTTATCATCACCGCGGCTTTCACTGATGACACTCTTCCTCTTGCCGCTTCTGCCTTTCTCTTCCCACACTCTTTACCGCACTCTCTGATCGCTTCTAAGACATTCGCAGTCCCGATGATATTGGTGTCATAAGTGCGTATCGGATCCTTATAGCTTTCCAGCACTAAAGGTTGCGCCGCCAGATGGAAGACTATATCTGGCTTCTCTTTACTGATGACTTCAAAGACTTTCTTGTAATCCCTTATGTCCTCGAAATAATTCTTCACTCCTTTATCAAGCTTCAATGCTGTGAAGATATTCGGCTCAGTGTCAGGCTTCAATGAGTATCCGACAACTTCAGCTCCGAAATTGAGCAGCATCCTGGAGAGCCAGCCGCCCTTGAAGCCTGTATGTCCTGTGACGAGCACTTTCTTTCCGCTGAAAAATCCTCTGAAGATGTCTGCCATGATCAATTGCCTCTCGCACTTTATTACCGACTCGCCCTGTTATCTATTCTCTTTATCACAGGACACTTAATTATTACCCCTCTTATGAATCCCAATCATAAGGGATCTTCCTATCATGGGGATCAATCCTTTTTATCTCTTCAGGATCATGAGGGATTGTCGCGCAGTTCGCGACTATAGAAGGAATTTTGCCCATCCCTTTGAAGCCGTTCCAGACTTTTGGAGGCACCTTCACAAGCGCATAATTATCATCGCCCATGAGGATCTCCATCAGGTTGCCCTTTGTCTTGGAATCCTTGCGGTCATCGTATAGGACAAGCCTTATCATTCCAGTGATGACAGAATAATTCAGGGTCATCTTCTCGTGTATATGCCATCCTTTGACGATATTAGGATAGACCATTGAGAAGTATATCTCGCCGAACTTCTCGAAGACCGGATCGTCTGACCTGAGCATATGGAATATCGCTCCACGGTCATCGAATATCTTGTCTATCTTCTTTATCACGACACCAGCTATAGGGCCGCCTTTCACTCCTGAAGGTTTCTTGCTGATCTTATCATCCACATTCTCACTCCATCTGCCTTACGCTTTCCAAAGGCATCTCCATGATGATAATGTCTTATCTCCTCATCTCCTGATATTCTTAATGCTGTTTATATCCTTTTCTGCCATTACGCCGATCTTCAGCATAATACTTATAAGTCTCTTCAAGGCCTTTCTTCATGTCATATGCTGGTTTCCATCCCAGAATTTTTATTGCTTTGGAATTGTCGCAATTGGCATAAAACATGCTGTCTTTGATAGTGTTCTTTAGGTATGAGACACGCATATTTCTGCCAGAGATCCCTTCAAGAATGCTGATCATCTCTTTGATCTTGACAGCGGATGAATTCCCTATATTGAACACTTCATACCCTTTCTTGCGCTTATCGAGATAGCTTATCGCTAGGAGGTAAGCGTCCGCTATATCCTTGACATAAGTCCAGTCCCATTCAAGCTTGCTCTTGGAGATCGTGAACTCTGTCCCGTCCAGAGCGTTCTTCATGAGGTAGGATATCAGTTTCTTATTGTCTTTAGGGCCATAAGGCGCGAAAAGCTTCAGGTCAGCGACAGCGATGCCATGATTTGCGGAGTAATACTTCAGCACTTCTGAGAATGATGTCTTGAACGCAGCGTAAAGGTCATACGCCTCTTTTACTGAATCCTCATCAAGAGGTTTACCGCTTCCTTTGTATTCAAAGAAAGTTCCAGTGTTTATGAAGAATTTCACATCATGCTTTGCCATATTCTCCAATATCAGGGTGGGCAGCCGTATTATGGAATCGATGAACCTGCCTATATCCTCTCTGGAATGCTCTCTCCGGTAATACGCCGCGAGATGGATCACGCAATCTATCTTATTGTCATTAAATATCTCGTCAATGCCTGTCTTGCCTAGATTGTAAGACTTTATCCTCTCATCCTTGCTGTGAGCGTCTATGCTTTCCTTTATCCTCCAGAAATCAGAAGAGCTGTTATAGATCAGGATGACATTGTAGCCTTTCTCAAGAAGCAGCTCTAGGATATGGCTCCCTATGAAACCAGTCGCTCCTGTCAGGAGTATGTTCTTTATCATTTTAGTCGCAATCTTTCCAGACTTTCCAGGGGCATTTTCCGGAATTCCACAGCTCCTCAAGCTTTATCTTGTCGTAAAGCTTGTCCATGCACATCCAGAAACCATCATGGACATAGCCTGAAAGCTGCCCTTTATGGGATAATGTCTCCAATGCTTCCGCTTCCCATGCGCTTTCATCATTCTTGATATAGCTTAAGACTTTAGGGTCTAGCACGAAGAACCCTCCATTTATTAGCGCGTCAGCGTTATCTTTCTTCTCTGCGAAATGCGTGACCAGATTGTTCTCAAGCTTTAGCATGCCGAATCTTCCTGCAGGCTGGACTGCGGTCAATGTGGCCAGTCTCTTGTTCTTCCTGTGGAACTCAAGAAGCTTATTCATATCAACATTAGAGACCCCATCCCCATAAGTCATCATGAAAGTCTCATTGCCGATGTATTTAGCCACTCTCTTAATCCTGCCCCCTGTCGAGGTGTTCAATCCTGTGTCTACAAGGGTAACTTTCCAGGGCTCGCATTTCGTATTCAGTGATTTTATGCTGTTGGTCTCCATGTCGATGACCGCGTCAGAATTATGGAGGAAGTAATTCGCGAAATACTCTTTGATGACATACCCTTTGTACCCGAGGCAGATTATGAACTCATTGAACCCGTAACTGGAGTAGGTCTTCATTATATGCCATAATATAGGCTTGTCTCCTATCTCGATCATAGGTTTAGGAATCCTTGATGTCTCCTCAGAGAATCTCGTCCCAAAACCACCCGCCAGTATGACGACTTTCATGAAGACCCAGAAGCGAGGCACATTTATAAAGTTTATGAGTACGATATCGTCCTATTCACCAAAGAACGCCTTGTGACAGGAATGCTTTCAGGCTCAAGAGAAACGCTTCTATGAATCAGAATGATTATCGATCTCCATTGATGTCAAACTTCTTTATCGTCTTTATGCCCCACTTATGAAGTAGATAATAGCCTAATGAGGACATTATGTTATAGCTGTACCTCACGAGCTGCATCATGCTCGGGCTGTGCGACTCCTCTCCGTAATGGGTAGGTATGGGCTTCTCTTTGATCCTCAGATCCATTATCCTGAACTGTATCAGGATGTCAGTGTCAAAAAGGTAATCATCGGAGCAATGGTTGAAAGGGACTTTCTTGAGCGCCTGCACATTGAATATCCTGTATCCTGAATGGTATTCTGAAAGATCCATCTTGAGGACAAGGTTCTCTATGAACGTGAGTATCCTGTTGCCTATATACTTATAGACAGGCATCCCCCCTTTCAATGGCTCCCCTTTGATCCTTGAGCCGAATACGAGATCGGCCTCATCGTTCTCCAAAGGCTCAAGAAGCTGAGGGATGAATTCGGGGGCATACTGCGCGTCTCCGTGCAGCATCACGACAATGTCATACCCTCTCTTTATCACATACTTATACGCGACTTTCTGGCTTCCGCCATATCCGAGATTCTTCTGGTTCTTGATTATGTTGAGGTTAGAAAGCTTTTTCTTGTGCTTATACCCTACAGCTATGAGGTAAGTGTTGTCAGGGCTTGCGTTATCTATGACTATTATCTCCTTGACCTTCTTCTTTATCCTTTCAGGTATCCTGTCTATCACGATAGGCAGCGTCTTTGCGGCGTTATACACAGGAATGAATATCGCTATCTTTTTTTCTTTCTTTATCATGAGGTTATCCCTTGAAACTGGGGATGAGATTAATAAATCTTTCGGAAGCTTTGGAGATGTCCTGAATCTGTAAGAGAAAACTTTTTTTACCGTTGCGCAACCGTCATTTATCCTCCGGCTAAGAAACTTGCTTATTGAAGCGACGGCAAAAAAATGACGAAAATCACCAGAAGGGGATTTTCGGAATTGAAAATCAACATATGTTGATTTTCAATTGTGATTCAGGGCAGAGCCAACAATTAGCAAATATTTAAAAAGACCGAGAGAGCATTGCCAAAACAATTGATTGACATGAAGAAGAATAAATCTAAAGCACAGGTTGCGCAGCAGCGCAAAGAAAAGAATATCAATTATCTCCTTAACGTTGATTCTGTTAAAGACTGCCATAAAGCTTATCATAACAAATATGAATGGACCATTGTCCAGATTATGCGGCTTATCGGCAATCGCAAGATAGACAGCCTTATCGAGATAGGGTGCCATTACGGAGCGATACTCATGCTGCTGAAAGAAAGGCTTCATCTGAAAGATTACGCCGGAGTTGACTTGCTCGACCAGAAAGAGCTGAAGAAGAATTACGGCTATGAATTCCCTTTCATCCGGATGGATCTCAATGTCGACGATCCGGGAAGACTGCCTAAGAAAGATCTTGTCCTGATGACTGACGTGCTTGAACACCTTGACAATCCGGTATCAGTATTGAGGAGACTGCAGATTAAAAAGTACCTCCTGATAAAGATCCCTATCGAGAAAGGAGTGATCAAGAACGTATTGATGGCGCTGGGGCTTGCGGCAGGGATAGGACCGACCCACCCTTCAGGGCACCTGCACGGATTCTACCTCTCTGAAGGCCTTGACCTCGTGAAGAGGGGGAATCTGAGGATCATAGAATGGTTCTACACGTTCAATCCTTTATGGCTTAATTACCCTAACATCAATAAAGGCTTCACTCTTCCAAAGAAGATGTTCTATTGCTTTGATTACGCTTGCAGGGCTTTGCTTCCGCGAAGGATGTATCTTGCGTTGTTCGGAGGGACTCTTCTCATGCTCTGCGAGCGCGCGAAATGATCAGAGAATGTTCTATTGACAATTATTCTTCGGGATTCTCGCTCATGCTCTCAATCAGCTGAACTACTCTTTCTGTCGCTTTACCATCCATGATATAGGCGCGATCATAGACGAACTTCTTCGCGCTCTTCTCAAGCTTTGCCTTTGTTGGCTGGTCATGCAGAACTTCATCTATAGCTTCAGGAAGCTCTTCTGCTTTGTGAACCCCTAACGCTGCTCCTGAGCTCGCGTAAGGCATCTTATCAGGCTCTCCAGTAAGGTTTATTGTTATGACCGGAACTCCCAGCATCATTGCCTCTGTCGCTGTTGTCGAGAATACTGTGATCATTATTTCTGAACTTGCGAGCAGTCCGTAAAGGCTTATGTCAAGGATCACTACAGCATCACTGCACCCGTTCTCTTTAGCGACTCTATCATACATCGCTTTCCTTTCAGGCCCTTCTGCAGGATGCATCTTTATGACTAACGTAAATTCTTGGAGCTTGCTGACTGCTGCCGCAACTGCTACGGTCGTCTTCTCATCGCATTCAGGTTTCTGGGTGCAGAGAGTGATGATCTTTTTCTCAGCGCTTATCCCTAGCTTCCTGAATATCTCTTCTCTTCCAGGAATCCCTCTCTTCAGCGCGAGATCATCAAACCTTGGCTGGCCTGTGACAATCATCTTCTCAGGCTCTACCCCTTTGTATGTGAGGTACTGCTTGACTGCAGGGCCTTCGACTGCGATCTTATCAGCGGAGACCTTGTCAAATCTCGGATCGTCTGTGAGAGCGCCGTGCTGCAATAGCAATGACGGAATCCCTTCAAGCCTGGCCGCGGCATATGCCACTCTCCCATAAGCTGAATAATCATTGGCGTAGACCGCAAGAGAGGGATGTTTCACGCTCAGCAGATGCCTTGTCGCCTCAAGCTGGCCTATTATCTGGGCGAATCTTGAATTGAAGAGCTGCCTGAAGCGCTCTTTGAGCGCAGGCCATAACGGAATGCCTCTGTACTGTATCGCTGCCTGGACTTCAGTGTCTGCTGACAGCTCTTTCCAGGACTTGCGGAATTCCTTGCCTGATGCGGAAGCCCTTCCGATGGATATCCTGCTCCTGTAATGCTCGAACACTTCATAGTCCATCCCATATTTATCAAGCCGTTTGCGCGTGACATTGAAGATATTATCGACTTCAACAGTGCTGAAAGACACCCCTCGCTTCTGAAGGAGCTCAACAATGGGTTTCATGACATCCGCGTGATTGGCGTAGTACGGAAGCAATAATATAGAGTTATTGCCCGGGATTGTCTTTCTGCTGCGGCTGCGCCAGAATCTCTGCGCTGATACTGCTACATTGTAAAAGTAAGGGATTATCTTCTCTTTGTATTTCTGTTCCAAAGACTTCTTGATCTCAAGAATTACGTTCTTGCGCTCTATCGCGATCTTGCAGCCCATCTTCCCAGAAACAAGCAAAGCGATCCTGTTGAAGTAAGAGGAATCATCAGTGAATACTGCCTTGAAAGGCTGCTCAAGATCGATGATCTTCTCGACAATCCCTATCGCCCTTACAGCGTCCTTGACTGTGTGGAAGAAGTAGGACTTGAAGCAAAGCTCTTCCTCGACAAAATCAAGCATGCAGAAGCCATTGTAATCAAGATATTTTCCGAGCCTGGGATGCGCGAGCGCGAGATCATTGTACCATCTGTACGCTTCTTCATCGAGAAACCTGTAATCTTCCTCTGAGAGATACTCTTTTGTCTGCCTAGTGATCGAGGACTCTTTCAGCCCTTGCGCGCCTTCCTCAGTGAAAAATATCGTCACGCTTCCTGATCCATTGAACCTGACAGTCTTGCGCACCCCTTCCAATGCTGCCTGCGCTGCAAGAGGCTTGACTTCCTGTTTTGAAAAGCTTTTTTCTGCTTTTTCGAGCTGCTGAATAGCGTGATTATTCTCTGAGGGGGAAAGTTTCTCAATGCGCTTTGAAGCGCGCTTTGGTCTGCGCGTTATGCGCTTATTAGCTTTTTTCGCGCGCGCTTTCCCTTTCTTATGTTTCATTTTTCGCTGCATGAATCTCTCCTTTTTAGACAGTTTCTAATCAATTGCATTAATCCTTAATTGTAATAATCCTTAATTGTAATAATCCTCAATAGTGAACGCAGGGCTCTTCCTTGTGTTATTCTCTATGAACATCTTATGCCACAGGTCAAAGCTCATCAGGTTCCACAGAGTCTGATACTGGTAATAAAGGTTCTGTGAGGGCTTTTGCGAGAGTATTCGCTCTATATAGGGATAGTTGAACAGTCCAAGTTCATTAATCCTTTCTTTTGTGAGTATATTGGCAGCGTGCTCCTTCATGCTTCCAGTGAACCAGGAGTAAGGGCTCATATTGAATCCTGTCTTCTTTTTCGCGAACACGAAATCAGGAACTATCCCTTTCATCGCTTTGACCAGCAGGTCTTTGCCTGACGTGCTGCTTAGCCTGAACCTGCGATGCTCATGAGGGACAGAGAACGCAAAATCAACAAGGGCATTATCGAGGAAAGGGACTCTCGCTTCGAGAGAATTCGCCATGCTCATCCTGTCCATGCGCTCGAGCAGGTCATCATTAAGGTAGGTCTGCATCTCCATCTTCAATGCCTGGTCGTAATAGTCATGCTTTCCTTGCGGGAAATATTGTGAGAGGGAATTCTTTATGCTGTCCTGTCCCTGCAGCCCTTCAGCCATGAGTTTCTGGCCGTAAAGCTCTTTGCGCTCATCATCATAAAGCAGCAATGGAGCAGCAATCGCGTACGTCTGCTCTTTGTCATGAATCTTCGCGAGATAGAGCATCCCTCTCCTGAGATGGTTTGACTGCGCTGCCTTGCTCAATGAGGAGAATAATGGCTGCGCGAGGAATTTCGGGATCAGAGTACTGAAAGTCTTCTGATGATAATAGTATTTATGCCTGCGATAGCCAGCGAACAGTTCATCCCCTCCAAGGCCTGTGAGCGCGACAGTGACTGATTTGCGCGCAAGCTTTGAGATGTAATGCTGCGGAGAGAGATTAGTTTTTGGAGTGTCCATGTGCCAGATGAATTCAGGGTAATGCCTTAGAGCGTCGCTCTCGACCATTATCTCCTGATGCTCTGTGCCGAAAGCTTCAGAGACTCTGCGCGCGTCATTGAGCTCATCAGTAGGCTCATTGAATCCTACAGCGTAAGTCCTGATAGGTTTCTTCGCTTCCTGCAGCTGGCTCATGAGCGCGACTATGCTGCTGGAATCGATCCCTCCGCTGAGGAATACTCCTAGCGGAACATCTGAGACCAATTGAGACTGCACCGCTTCCTTGAGCAGCTTACGCGTTTGCTCGACATAATACTGCTCGCTGTGCGCTGACTTCTCAGTCTTGAGATCCCAATATTGACTTGTCGTGAAAGTCCTTGAAAGGATATCATAATCCAAGTAATGCCCTGGAAGCAGCTTGTAGATGTTCGAGAACATCGTCTCACTGCCAAAGATATAATTGAAATTGAGGAATTTGCTGAGAGCTGAAAGGTTAAGTTGTGCGCGCTTCTTTACCCCTTCATGCTGGAGCAGGGATTTAGGCTCGCTCGCGAACAGGAAATGATTATCATGAACGCAGTAATGCAATGGCTTGATCCCTAGCCTGTCGCGGACAAGCAATAACTTCCTTGCCTTAGGGACCCTGCAGTCATAAATAGCGAAAGCGAACATCCCATTGAGCATGCTGAAGCTTTCAGTCCCGTATTCCTTGTACGCCGCGAGTATGACTTCAGTGTCTGAGAATGATCTGAAACGATGGCCTTTAGCTTCAAGCTGGCTGCGCAGCTCCCTGAAATTGTAGATCTCTCCATTGAATATTATTGTCAGCTCTCCATCATTATCCTGCATCGGC
Source organism: Candidatus Nanoarchaeia archaeon (assembly GCA_035289005.1). GTDB lineage: Archaea > Nanobdellota > Nanobdellia > Woesearchaeales > UBA12501 > DATDYN01. Next base: position 10,696 of record DATDYN010000018.1, on the reverse strand, counting down.
TGATGCCCTTTCCTTGAGAGATCGATTATGCTCAGCCTTCTATGGCCTAGAGAGACATGCCTGTCAGAATAATAGCCGTGATCATCAGGCCCGCGATAAGCGATGATGTCAGTCATGCGCTTCAACAGCGCTTTATCCTCGAAACCCGCGAAGCCGGTGATGCCGCACATGACTCCATTGATACTGAGCTTTTTTATAAAGGTTGTGATGGGATTGACTTAGTAGAAAGTAATGCGCATCTCCTTCCGGTTAGTACATAAATTACCTGCATTAAGGTCGCCGCATCTGTATACCAGCTATGCCCAGATTTTCCTTCCCCTGACTCTGTCGAGGGGAAGGAAAATCTGGATAAGAAGTAGTTTAAGCGCAGCGACCGACAACAACAGATTAATTCCCACTAATCATGTTAGGAAATGTTTTAATCATAAGAAATAATTCTCAGTGCAATACTACTTCTCACACACGATCAGAGTATTCAATCCCAGCTCGAACTTCTTCACAGAGATCTTGTTCTTCGAGAATCCTGCCCGTGAGAGGAATGAATGCAGCTGCTCTTTTGAATGGTAATGGTGCTGCTCGATCATCTCTTTAGAGACAAGCCTCAAAGCGCACAGGAAATCAAGTATCCATTCGCTGGAAGGAGAGGGTATTGTTATGATAAGCTTTCCGCCTTTGGAAAGCGCTTTGTAGGCCTCTCTGAGGAGGATTTTCGCCTTTTCAGCCTCAAAATGCTCAAGCGACGCTATGAACGTGACGCATTGCGCGCTTGAACTGCCCACCTTTCTCAGCCCTTCAAGAGCGTCCATATCATAGACCAAAGGGACGTCACTGTCAATGCCTATCCTCTTCCTGAAATCGACTTTCCTTAAGAATGAGAGATTGCCGCAGCCGACATCGACTATCTCTCCGCGGTCTTTCGGAAGATTCATTAGGACCTTATCAGTCCTCCACTTGCGGAAGACCGGTTCCAAGAGCTCTTCATCACGGGATATCAGGATATATATGATTAGCGCTATGCAGAGCGCGACGACAGCTGCGAAAAGAATGTCCATAAGAGTGAATGCAAGAAGAGGAATATATAAAGCTAGTGATATGTCCAGCCCTGAAAGAAGCAAAGAATATTTAAATGACTTATGCCTATTGCACCGTCTATGGCGCTCAACTTTAGGCTTCTGTTCCTCTCGCTGTTTGTCCTTATCGCGATGCTGTTGCCGTTCTCTTATTATAACTATCAGACTAGCGATGATGGCTGGCAGCATATGCAGAAAGCCGAATGCTATGCGAATAACGGAGGCTTTCCGTTCAAAGCATTGTATGACCCTGAAGTCGAATCCTGCAATAGCTACCCTAATTATCCTCCATTATTCAGCCTGATGCTTGCGGCTGGATTCAACATTGGGGACAAAGAGGGTCTGCTGTTCTTCGCAAGACTGCTCCCCTCACTGCTTGGAGCCTTATGCGTCATAGCCGCCTACCTGCTAGCTCGCACAATGCTTGATGAAGCTAAATCCTTGATAGCTGCGGCGCTAGGAGCTCTCGCTCCAGAGTTCATGATACTTTCCTCGACTAATGCGCAACCGCAAGTGTTAGGGATACTTCTTTCGCTTCTTTGCTACGCTTTCCTAGCGCGGCTCTATGAATCTAAATACGAGACAGGGGCTGGCTACAAGAAGAATTTCTCTATAACGGTAATCTGCGCAGTGCTGCTCATCTACAGCTATGTCACTTATGCCGCTTTCATGTTCATCGCTTTCGGGATCTCTGTGCTCTGGCGCAGGAGATATGATTTCTTGATCGATATGACAAAGATTGTATTAGTCACTTCAGTGCTCAGCATCCCTATACTGCCTAAATATATGTCATTCAATGCAGGCAGCGGATTCAGCATTTCATCATTGTTCGCTCTTGACTATTATGCCTGGCTTATCCCATTGCGAATAGGGCTTCCTTTGCTGCTGCTTGCTTTGTTCTCAAGATTAGACAAAGATAAAATAAAGCTTATTTTTCCTCTTTTTGGATTATTCTTATTCATCTCTTTTGTGCAGACGATATTCCCCCATCCTTCAATAAGAAATCTTGCGTTCTTAGTCTTTCCGTTAGCAATACTTGCTGCTGATGGCTGGCAGCGCATTATCACAGCGATAGGAGACGTAATTGATATACGGATGCCTTTCGGACTGCTCACCTGCCTGCTCATACTCGGCAGCGCCGCTGCTGGAGCGTTCAGCGTGCATTATTTCATCCAGAGAGAGTCAATAACGCCTGCGGAATTCGCCGCAGCTGAATACATTGACGCTCACCCTGGCAAGATCGCGACTTATAACTGGGGGCTGTTCAATTACGACGCTGCGCTTCAATATAACAAGAGGGATTTCATCGATGATCCTGCCGAAATAATAGATAGGGAAAAAATAGAGTATGTGCTGCTTTATTCAAAGACTCCTGAGATATATGGGATGAGCAATCAGGAAGCTGCGAAGAGACTCGCGGGATTATGCAGCACATTCTTCCAGAGAGATAATGTCTGGCTGATGGAGTGCGGGAAAGAAGACGCAATCACGAATGAGAACAATATCTAGACATTTTCTAAATAACACTAGAATAATCCAAAAGATTCTCAATCCATGACCCTGTATTTCAGCAGGTAATACAGCGCCTTGACTCCGTCCTTCCAGGTTATCTTCTTCCCTTCCTCGAAAGTGCGGCCTTTGTACCATACAGATACTTCTGCAAGCCTGAATTTGTTCTTCACTACTTTGGCCGCGAGCTCTGGCTCAAGGTCAAATCTCTGCGAGCGCAGAGTTGGAAGCAGCTTCTTCAATGACTCTTTAGAGAATGCCTTGTAGCAGGTCTCGACATCTGACAGCTTATGGAGATAGATTATCGACGCGAATATGCTGATGAGGCGATTGCCCAGATAGTACAGATGATACACTGCCCCTCTCTGCTTCATGAATCTTGAGCCGAACACGACATCAGCATCTCCGTCGATTATGGGCTTGATGAGCTTCGGATAATCATTGGGATCGTACTCCATGTCCGCGTCCTGTATAAGTATGATATCTCCAGTGGTGTGCTTGAATCCTGTGAGTACAGCGGCGCCCTTGCCCTGATTCTCCTGATGATAGAATATCTTTATGTTAGGATCCCTAAGACGCTTCATTACTGCGCGAGTGTTGTCCTTAGAGCAATCGTCGACAAGTATGATCTCTTTGAGAATATTACCTATATTGACTGCCTGGACTTTCTTGAGGACAGTGAGAAGAGTCTTTTCCTCATTATAGACAGGAATGACGATTGAGAGCTTCATGAGATTCCTCTTGATCCTGATTCTTATGAGATTATCAACCTTTATTTCCCTGCAGCATTCCGCTGATCAGCCCTGCATTGTAAAGTACATGCTGTAGGAAAAGCAAAAGAGGAGTTAATAAAGCTAACGGCTCTCTTGAACGAGCGAAGGTCTGGACTGTGGTGATCAGCAATGCGAGGATGTAGATTGCTGCAAGGATTGCGACTATATAGAGCAATAATACGTTTGAAGTTATGAGCGCGGCTATCAATATCGCCAGGCCTAAAAGCATCACTATCAATGAGAGCAGCGCATACCACCTGACTGCCAATATTCCTGGATGCTTCCTGAATATGCGGCCTGTGGCTACGCCGTACTTGTACATCTTCCTGAGGAATCCTTTGAATGTTCGCGAACGATGATGCCAGACTGTCGCTCCAGGGATGACCATGAACTTGGTCCCTTGCTTGCTCAGCCTGTAATTGAACTCTCCGTCCTGCCCTATGATCAATGATTCGTCCTGCTGGTTCTCTTCCCACAGCCTTCTCTCATAGATAGCGTTGCAGTTAGGGATTGAGCTGACAGCTCTCGGTAATGCAACAGGAGCTCCCTGAGCGCTCCCTCCACCGCCGAGCAATGATTGCTCTAATGCGCCAACGACTTTAGCAAAACCATTGTCTGACTTAGGGACAAGATTAGGCCCTCCAAGAACTTTTATCGACTTGTCGAATTTCTGGACATCCTGATATGCAAGCACGAGATTCCTCAGCCAGTCAGTGCTGACTATGCAATCTGCGTCTGTGAACGCCAAGAGCTTCGCTCTTCTGTCCGCTCTCTTAGCGCCGAAGTTCCTGTTCGCCGCGGAACCTGCCTTTGGAGACTGCAGGATTGTGATCTTCCCTTTATACGCTGCCAATGCCTGCTTTGCCTCTTTGGTCGCGAGCTTGTCAAGCACGATGATCAACTGGAGCTTATCCTTAGGATAATCGAGATTGAGCAATGAACTGACGCATTCCAGGACATAGTTTGCCTCGCCCTTGACAGGGACTATTATTGAGATGAAAGGAAAGGCATTGGCAGATCTTGATGCTTTTGAAGATGTTTTTGAGGAAGAACTAGACGCTGCTCTCTCAGGATTTGCTGCCATGGGATTGCTTGTGCTCACGCATTATATAAAAGTTGCGGTGAGGTGGGAAAAAAGAGGGCATTCAGAAGTTTCATTAACTATAGATATATCCTAGGCATCTGTTTTTTTATCTTTTATTGCATCGTTTCAGGCAGATCATTCTACCATGCCCTTCAACACTAGGTAATGGTAAAAACAATAAGATTTATAAAGACATATATTCTAGCGATTAATCAGGTGTTTGTAAATATAGTAAGGTTGGGGAGTAGTTTTTGGACTACGATAAGATGAAAAAGTTACAAACTCTTGTATTAAGTGTATTGTTACTAATCCTTCTAGCTGGCCATGCGAATGCCTTGAACATAACCGATTTCAGAGATTCAACGTATATCAGCATTGGTTCTGGGACAACGGCTAACGCTTTGAATGGCTCTGTGAGCAATAATTACACTTCAATGGTAGAGCAAGCCAGCGGGATATTTAATCCAAACCAATATCAATTTTATGAAGTGGGGCAACCTAAAACAAATATATTTGATGGTAATCTTGCTACTTTCGGCTTAAGCTCATTTACTTGGCAATACAAACATCTTTGGATTAACTGGAGTGTCCCCTCATTAATAGAGAGTATAATCTATTACCCAAGAGGGAGTGGAGAACAGGTATATAATACTCCACAAAACATGACCATAACCTGCTCTCTTAATGATTTTGCAATTGATAACACTTCGATTTATGTAAATCGAAGTGATGGTGGGAATGTTGATATGCGGCCAGCGACTTCTTTAATCATGACCCCTACAAAAAGGAGATACTGCAAAAACCTGCATTTCCAGATGCAGCCTCAAGATATCAGTGCTGATGGAACTATACAGCCTGCAGAGATATACATCAAGACAGGCGCGGGGTATATCAACGGACAAATAAGATCAAATATATTGACTGGAACTAATTTTGATGGGTTCAGGATCACGGAAGAAACGTATAGACCAGCAGGCACAAGCATAATCCATGATATCAGCTGTGATGGGGGCAACACTTGGAATACCAATGTTAATCCTGATGGTAGTGATCAAGCCTGTATAAGCAGCACTAGTGAATTAATATGGAGAGCAAGCCTTCAAAGCGCTAATACCTCAATAAGTCCAGTATTGTATTCAATAGATATAGAAAGATTATACATAGGTAATGTCCCTATCGCAAACGCAGGTCCTTCCCAAGCAGGAAATGAAGGAAGCGCAATCTCTTTTGATGGAAGCGCATCTTATGACACAGATGGCACAATTGAATGGTATGAATGGGATTTTGGCGATGGCAGTTCCACAGCCACAGGCGTTACACTGACAAATCCTGCTCATACCTATGCTGATGATGGAATATACACAATAACTTTACGAGTCAGAGACAATTTTGGCGCTTGGAGCGCTCCTTCGACAACTATAGCAACTATCACTAATGTTAATCCTGTAGCTGAAGCTGCCGGACCATATTCATGTTTACAAGGAGAACTCATACCACTGAGCAGCTTTGCGACAGATGTTGGTACTGCTGACACTTTTACTTATAGATGGGATTTGAATAATGATTTAGCTTACGAAACACCTGGACAGAATGTGAATTTTGATTGCAACAAAGCCGTAGGCGTGTATACCATTGGATTACAAGTGACGGATGATGATGGAGGAATAGGAATAGATACTGCGACAGTCAACGTAAACCTCAACAATTATCCCTGGATAGACCCAGTTATCCCTAATCAAGTTGCAGATGAAGACTCTATTTCATGGACTCTTGATTTAAGTGGATATGGGCATGATATTGAAACCCCAATAGAAACACTTATCTGGTCTGTTTCTAACGTTGATCCTGACTTTATTAGTGTTACATTTGAAGGAGATAATAATGAGATTGCACGTTTTACTCCAGTACCAAATGCTTTTGGCTCATCAATAGTGACTTTTACAATAACTGATACGGTTGGAGCATCTAGTATACAAGACGTTACTATTACTTTAAACCCTAAGAATGACTGAGTATCTTTATCACTGCCTGCCCAGAGCATATTTATTAATGAAGATTCAATATTAACTTTGGATTTAAGTGAGAATATCACAGATCCAGATAACGATCCGCTAACATGGAATTTCTTAGGAAACCATAATATTAGCATCTCAGTAGATGGAAACGATATTGTCACTTTCACACCAACTTCAAATTGGTATGGGAAAGAGGTGGTTAGGTTCAAGATTTGTGATCCTTATTTGTTATGCGACTCTAAATACGTCACCATTATTGTAAATGCAGTCAATGATCTCCCAATGATAAACCCACCAATTCCCAACCAAATGAAAGATGAAGATAGTTTTATATGGCAATTAAATTTGAGTGAGTATGGGAGTGATATTGAAGAGACTAAGATATTCACGGGCCAATCACTGATGTGGGTCTCTGATTTAGATGGTATCCTTGGACGAGGAAGAAGTCTAACCAATATAACCGGACTTAGATCGTATCTAGTTACTTCAGGAATGCATAAAATAACTCTTGTTGTGAACGATACCATAATAGTAAATGCAAATGAAAATACGGAAAGATGGACAGAATCGGTAAATCCAATATATATCAATGTTATATCTCCAAGCGGACCAAGCGCAACAATACTACTCCCAATAAATGAAAGCGTGATAAACTATGGAAACCAAATCGCCTTTCAGGGGATAGCAACAGATCCAGAAGAGGGGACATTAACTCAGGATTCATCTTATATCTGGATGTTAGACAATCAATTGATTGGAATGAATAATTTATTTTCTAATAACTCTAATCTATTTAATGTAGGAAAACATAAAATAACACTCATTACAAACGATAGCACAGGACTAAAGGCAAGAGATTCAAGATACATTACTATCACTTCCCCTAATGCCCCAAGTGGAACAATAATCTCACCTGCAAATGGGACGCACTTTAATTATGGAGATATACTAACATTTGAAGCAAGCGGTACAGATCCTGAAGATGGAGTGCTGACACAAGATAATTCTTTTATCTGGACAAGCACATCTATCATATTGGGAACAAATAACGATTTAGCGCGAGGAAGAATGGTATTTTCTAATCAATCTAAAGTATTAAATGGTGTTCATAAAATAACCTTATTTGTCAATGACAGCACCGGAATAAAGACTGAAGCAGATTCCATTTATATTACGATTGATTTACCTGATGCGCCAGATGCACCAATTACGACAATACTTTCACCTGCAAACGGTACAATATATACCTCAGGTGATGAAACCAATTTCATATGTGAAAGAATAGGCAGATATAATAATCTTTTATGGAATGTATCTGGTGTCGATACTTCTTTTATAACAACAACCATCCAAAAGCAGGAAAACTCGTATATAGCGTCATTTACACCAATTCCCAACGCCTTTGGTTCTGATGTAATCACGTTTAGACTCCAGGATGATAATGAAGAGAATGTAACACAAGATGTCACAATAACTCTTAATCCAATAAACGACGCTCCTGAGATCAATCCTACAATCCCCGACCAGACAACTAATGAGGATCAAGAATTCACACTCGATCTTTCAGCTTATGGAGATGATCCAGATAACAATATTCTTACCTGGACTGTCACAGACGTTGATCCTGCCCTGCTCTCAGTGACTATTGAAGGAGATAATAATGACATCGCAAGATTCACTCCTGCCAGTAATGTTTTCGGGACAGATGTGATAACTATCAAGGTTGAAGATCCCTCTTTTGAATTTGACACTCAGCAAGTTACTATCAATATTCTTAATTTGAACGATGTCCCTACGGCAAACGCAGGCCTTGATGGGACAGTCCATGAGACAGGCACTCTCATCACTCTTGACGGCTCTGGCTCTTCAGATATTGATGGTGATCCTTTGACGTATATCTGGAGGCAGATAGGAGGTACTTCTATTACTATTTCAAATCCAGCATCAATGCAGCCGACATTCAATCCGACAATTCCAGGAACCTATGTGTTCAGACTCATTGTCAATGATGGTACTATAAATAGCACTCCTGACAATCTCACAGACCCTGCGCTGCCTTACATCGTCTCAGTGACTGTGCAGGACAGCGCTCCTTCAGGAATCACATTCAATATTCCAGCAGCAGGAACAATCATAAATCCAACCTTCACTCTTGATATCTCAACTGACGAGGGAGCGATATGCGAATACAGCCTTGATGGCGCAGCTTACCAGACATTTGCTTCCGACAACGGCGGTGTGTCTGACAGAGTTGACTTCCAGCTCAGATATGGTCAGGAGATAGCTGATGTTTTCGCTTCAGGGATCGATAATGGAGACCTCCCAGCTCTCCTTGCAGACGGAACATTCTCAGAGTCGATAGGAGTTAACACCAACAATGTCCCATACAGGCAGAGAGTGAGGTTTGTCAACACCAGCGGAGAGAATGCTGGAGAACAGAGAGGGACTGCGCAGCTCACATTTGATGCAACAAGCGCTGGAAATAATATTGCAGATTCATACCTTCTCTTTGACAATGGTGCAGTAGATTATGCGTACATCTATACCCTCACATTTGATTTACCTGTAAAATATTCAAATACAACCATTGATACTCCTGCTCAGGATCTTATAGGATCATCAATAAAAATACAGAACAAAAACTATATCATCACAGGAATTGGTTATAATACCGCTTTCAATAATAGAATCAATAAGATTGTGCTAGTGACAGGAGATTTGTTTGAGATTCTTGAGCAAGGAACTACAGTAACAAGAACTATTAATGGCATTAATTACACTATCAATATCAATGATGTTAGTGGCATCGTGTGTGCTGTGAATGTCAATGGAGACACAGCATGGATTGACCAAGGCCAGACGCAAACAATAAATGGCATCACTGTCGCAGTGCTCAGCGCCACTGAAACACCTACAAAATCCTGCTCTCTTGCCCTCGGAGCAACAGAAATAACCATTGAAAATCAACTTACGATAAAAGTCAATGGCGTGAATATACAAGGTTCACAGGGAGATATCATTGCAGGAGATTCTGTCTCACAGGAATGGAAAGGGCTTAATATCACCTATATTCCGCAAGATAAAGAATATGTGAGTGACGGAAATACGCTTGCAGATCCTTTATTCAACAGCCTTGAGATTGGTCTTGATTCAATAAGCAAACAACAAGAGATAATCACGCTATCAAGCTATGCACATAATGCAGAATTCAATTTCACAAATAAGGACGGCAAAGAAGTTATCATTCCAATGTTCTGGAACAGTTCTTCACTAAATCTAGGCTATGACTTCACGGCAAGCACTTGTGATGCCAGACTGCTGCTTGAAGGAGATAACTGTGATGTTAGTGCGAAAGCTGACGCTTCTTTCAATGATATCGAGGGAGCCAGATTCCTTGCTGTTGATTCAACAGGAAATGCCCATATATTACAAATCGCAGACATAAAGTCAAACAATGCACAGAACGTTACTGCAATTAAAGATATCACTTATGGACTCACATATGATTATACCCTATTCACCCCAGGCAATGCAGGAAATTCTCAGATTACGCTTGGTTCTATAGGGACAATAACTCTGAATATCGCTCCCTCTGGAAGATTCAGCGTCATTGACTCTGTTCTTGGCACGAAGATAGAGACGTTCAACGGAGCAAATATACGCATCTTTGGTTCTGCATGGAGCAATGGCCCTGGAATGACAAGAGACAATCAAACTAGAACAACATTCATCTTATTGCAGGAAGAGCAGGACAATAATAATGATATCCTCTGGAATCTCAGTGTTTACTATGACTTTGTTGATGATGAGATCGAGATCAATGCCCCTACACTTAAAGCAGGTAATAATGGGCCGCAATGGAACAAGACCGGAATCCCAGCATCTCAGACTGACTTTTACAACAAATATGCAGTCTCAGAGAGAGGAACGCTTGCAAGATATAATTCACAGATAAAGAAGAATATTGTTATTGAATACCCAGACAACCAAGTCTATGGCACAGCATTCATGCGCTCTCTGGCAGATTCGCAATTCGGGCTTTCCCACGCTCAAGACTTTGACAGTGTGGCGACAGGAGCCCATAATATCGCTGTCCAATGCGATGACATGCAGGGCAATCCTTCCTCTGCGTCAGTGAGCTTCTCGATCGGCTGCGTAGTGCCTACTGATGGCATGACTATCACTTCAGACACCTCTTTCTGCCCAGGAACTTACAGCATACCTAACGGAATCACTATCAGCTCA
>DATDYN010000017.1:0-63860 GCA_035289005.1 Candidatus Nanoarchaeia archaeon | reverse complement strand
CAGGGCAATGTGAACCTTATAGCGGACATAGTCGACAAGGCGGAACCGCGCACTTTCTCAAAATTCGGCAAGGACGGAAGAGTCGCTAACGCCATACTCAAGGACGAGACAGGGCAGGTCAAGCTCTCTTTATGGAACGAGCAGATAGAGCAGGTCAATAAAGGGGACAAGGTGGAGATAAAGAACGGCTATGTGGGTGAATGGAACGGAGAGCTTCAACTCAGCACTGGCAAGTTCGGGACATTGGCGGTTGTCGGGGCAGCGACCTTGCAAGCCGCGCAACAGGCAACGCACAATGCTCATGCAGCTGAAAAGCAGCCTGCCAAATCCTTTGAAGAGCCTGCAAAAGAGATCGATAAGGATATAGACGACTCTTCAGTCGAGGAAGAGAGCGTGGATTGAAGACGCAATTATTATTATTTTTATTATAGATTCTGATAATACACTTTCATGACGCGGCAATCCCTTAATGCTTCCAGAGTTCATGCCAATCATCAAGCCGCGCATCGGCGTTATCCTGAATCACTCTTTTTTGCCACCGCTTTCTTATAACCAAGATTTAGCCACTAAATGAAGAGTTGTATCGCTATGGCAAAAAAGTCTTCATTTATAGATTCAGGATAACGCCTCGCGCATCACAACATTTAAATAATCTATCACGCTTCTGAGAGATAATCAGGAAAGACCTGCTAAAAGCAGGCGAACGCCTTCAAAGGCTAAAAGAGGGATGATATGCAGCATAATGTGCGCATGCACGAGTTCATAGGATTGATCCTGATATTTCTTGCGGCAACAAGCATCGGCATCGGCCTGTATTTGGTTCTTCTTGGGGCTGTAGGCCGCCCATTATTGCATCAGAATCCTGATTACTTCCTTAAAGGGAAAGATTTTATGCTTTTTCCGATATTTTTCGGAGTGGGCGCAGTTCTTTGGGTGATGGGCAAGATAGAGCTGAAAGAGGCATTGCCTGGCAAGAACCGCGGCCGTGAAGGGGTTGAATGAGATGGTAATCAAGAAAGATTCCCAGGAATTGATCAATGAGATGAAGCAGCTCGAGAAAGTCGAGTACGGGCTTAAAGAGCTGATCACAGGCCTGCTGATCGGGATAATCATAGGCTTCATCCTTGCTGTGCTGTTCTTGTGAAGGCATCATCTCAAGCCATGAAATCACGGACAGACTATCGGAGCGCTCATGGCTGATCTCATCAAGAGACTGGATATAGGAATCGCTGAACTGCTGCTCGTATTCCTGATAACTCTTGACGTGCTTGAATTCTTAGGCAGGCTCTCGCCGGACCTTGATTACATCAAGAAGATAGTCTCCTGGGCATGCCTTGGAGTGCTGGTCTACCGCGCAAACCTTTCAGAGATATTCTACGGCTACAAGGACAAGCTTGTTGACGGCCTACTGCTCACTTCCTACTTCCTTCTTGTCATTAATGAAGTGATAGCTTTCAGCGCTGAAGCATTGAAATCTGTCGCTGAAGCTGACGGAGCTCAGTACGCGTTCCTCAGATGGCTTTATTATCCTATAGTCACTTATTCAGGAGAATTGCTGACAATCTCCATATACGCAGGATTGGGCATACTGCTACTCATCTCGGCTTTCTCGCTGTTCATGAATGTTGAGGTGAGGGAGCCAAGCCTTCTCGCAGTGCTGCATGAGAAAGGCCAGGCGTTAAGCGTCTGGAAAAAGATTGAGCGCGCAGTGATCTCTTTAGGAGTGTTACTGTTCTTCTTCTTCGCCATGTTCAAGCTTTTCGTTGAGTGGCTAGGCTGGGCTGTTGATTCCTCACTGACAGTGTTCCTGATATTCTTCTATGTCTTCGTCATAATAAAGCACGCGAAAAGTCTCGGCACTGCCACTTTCGCGTTCAGGATAGCTGACGCTTCTGAGGATTTCTACAGGAAAGCTGTGGGGTTCTTCCATGACGGCAAGACTCTTGTTCTCGGAGTGAGCGGAATGCTTGTCCTTCATCTGCTGACAGAATTAGGGGTTTTCGTCTTCCCTTACCTTCTAGGGCAGGAGATCTCTTATTTCGGAGAACTTGGAGAGGGACATGCTTCATTGCTGCTTTTGCTTTCAGGCAATCTCGCGAGCGCCTCTTCCTTGCTGATGAAATCCACGATAATAATTATTTATGCATTGAATGTCATAGCGCTGTTATCCTTGCTGATAGGGCCTGCAGTGCTCTGGTATCTGCTTGCGGAGCAGAGAAAGCTTGATCTGCCTTCATCTGCATTGGCGATATTCGCTGCAGCGATAACATCATTCCTTCTCCTGCCCGTATTCAGGCTCGGGAGTGTGCTGAAAGACTCTATCGCTGGAGCTGATATACAGACTCAGGCAATAGCTGTTAACTTCACATTAGAGACTGCCCTGCTGTCTGTCGCGATAGGAATAGTTGTGCTCTTATGCTGCATGAACGGGAGGATAAAACATGCGATCACTGCCGCCGCAATGATCGGGATCAATGTTTTTTTCGGTTATTACCTCTACCTTTTCGCGCTGCCAATAGTGAGGCATACAATCTCTTCACTGATAGCTCTTGGCATCTCAAAACCTATATTCAGCATATTCCTTGCGCTCTCGCTAGCCATACTGATCCCTTTCTATATCTGCGGATTCTTTGCATTCGCTGCGCAGTGCTTCAGGAAGCTAGGCCTTTGGGGCCAGAAAGACCAAGCGATATAACAATAAAGAGTATATAATTCTATTAGGTTATATATCCTCTATAAGAAAGGTATATATCATTCTTCCGACATATAAGGATATGTTCCGGAAAAGCCGGAAAGGAGGGATATAATGACGATGTCGAATAAAGAACTGATGCTGATCTCGCATCTGCGAAAGAACTGCAGGCAGAATCTGACAACTATGAGCAAGAGCATACAGATGCCCATATCCACCATATTCGACAGGATCAAGAAATATGAGCAATCGCTTATAATTAAGCACACGGCGCTCATAGATTTCACAAAGATCGGGTATACCGCAAAAGCCTCATTCCTGCTCAAAGTCAAGCGCGAGCAGCGTGACGCACTGAAAGAATACCTGCTGAAGAACTTCAGCGTAAACTCGATCTACAAAGTGAATAACGACTATGATTTCATGATAGAGGCGGTATTCAAAGATGTGAAAGAGATGGAAGACTTCATAGAGATTATAGAGGACAAGTTCCAGATACGCAAGAAAGAAGTCTACCATATAATCGATGAGATAAGGAGAGAAGCGTTCATGAGCGATCCTTTGACAGTGCAGTACTGCGCCGCATGAATGATCCCTGTTAAGGTTCAGGAATTTGCCTTGACCTGACATAACAAACGCCAACCTTTCTGCGGCGCTGGGAAGGGGACGCCCTTCCCACTCCCGCCCTGTTTGTGAGAGAGATGATTTCCAGGCGCTGTCGAGATAGTTTGCTGTTATCGGTTGCCGCGCTTCGGCTAAATCCGAAGCAGATTCCCCTCACCCTATCCCACTGACTCTGTCGGGGGAGGGAAAATCTGGAGATTCAGGACATCGCCCCGGCTTCCGCAACCTTTTTAAATGCGCCGCTTCTGTCTCACGATGACGGGAACGTAGCTCAGACTGGGAGAGCACTACGCTGAAGATATCCTCATAGGCATTTTAAGATGTCAGAGGAACTCTGACACGTAGGTGTCGGGGGTTCAAAAAGTGCGTGAGCCGCGAAGCGGTTCTGCATTGGAAAGTCCCCCCGTTCCCATCATTTCTTTCTAGAAAGATTGATTAGGACTAAGATGTCAACTCACTCCGCCGCCTGAAAGGAATCCGCTCAGTATCCTGCCCGCCACAAGATTGAACACTAGCATCACCCCAAGGCTTATCAACACATAGGATATCGTGCTCCTCACCATATTGACCCCTAAGAGATATTTCTCATTCAGAGAATCCGCGCCATTCTCTATCCCATTGACTATTATAGTGAGGATGAATATTATTTCTACGACATATACTCCGACAATTATCTGGAAATAGAAAGTGGGCACTCCCTCTCCGAACATAGAAAGTATGTCAGTCATGTTGCCCAACCCTGCGCCAGCAGCCCCTCCAGAGCCGAGGCTGCGAAGCTGGATGCCAAGATTTCCGATTATACCTGAGATCATGCTTGTGATGCCTATGACGATGCCAGCTATCGCTGGAGTCATGAAAGTGATCTGCGATTTCATTGAGGATATCGTCTCTGACAGCAAATCTTTAAGGCGTTCATCAACGCGATGGATCTCTTTGATATAGTCAGAGATGCTGATGAGCGCCTGCGCCGCTATCAAAGGCCCTTTCTTTGAGCTCTCGATAAGCACTTTCATCGAGCTCTCGATCACATTAGAGGGATAATTCACGAGCGCGCCGATCTTAGGATCGAAAATCGCCTGCTCAACGCTCATGCCAAGACGGGTTATATTGGAAGTCACTATCCTGAAGAAATTGCCTGAGATGCTCTCCTCCATGACTTCCGCAACTTTGCCGAAAGCGATCTCCGCGGGCAATCCATCGCCTAGACGGTTTCCTAGCTGGAAGAGCGCTGAAGCGAATTCCTTCTCAAGCTTTTTAGCGTCCTCCCTTATCTTTATCACATTCGAGGATTTATGCTTGAAGTACAGCCCTATGCTCACCCCTAACCCGATTATGAAGAAAAGGCTCAGCAATGCGGCTCCAAACCCGAAAGGCCCGACAATATCTCCCAAGCCTTCAGCGCCGGCCTCCCCTACAGGACAGCCTTGGGATTCCAGATACCCTAAAAGTGAGAACAGCGCTGTCGGATCCTGCAGAGTGTTTGTTATCCCTATCTTGCTCTCATCGCTTCCAGGATCAGCTCTCCAGATGATATCGAAATCAGTGCTTGAAGTGAAAGCGTGCAGTATCAGAGGGCTGATGCCTATGAGAAGGAATATTACTCCGAAAGTTATTGCTATCAATGCCGGAGAGACCGAGACTTTAGCGGTGCCTAGCTTGAATATGTAATTCCGGTATTTCTTGAGTTCAGGATCCTCTTCAGAGATGTCTGTGTCGCCGTAACCTGTCGGCCTTGTCGTGAGGATCTTCTTGCCCAAGTAATATATCCCCAGAGGGAGCGCGAGATTATAGAACGCCGCTAAGTGATACCATCTGACTTCGCAGACAAAGCTGACCATGAGCGGCAATATGACCAATCCCAGGATCGGCATGATGATACCGAGCATGTGCAGCATAGTCATAGGGGTCTTGAGATCCTGCGCATAATGCAACATCTTCTCGTAAGTCTCTTCAAGGATGACGCTCAATGATTTGTCCAGCAGAGAAAGCCTCCTGTCTTCAGAGCTCTCAAACAATGAGGATTCTATCAGATGGAAGGCCTCGACGAACTCCATGTTCCATTTCTTCCAGGACAGGAGATAAGTGTCAAGGGATTCCTTGAGAGACTCGTACTTCTCAGTCTCGACATCCCAAAGGACTTTCTTGAGATCAAGAGAGAGCGGAGCAGAGAGGTGGTCTGAAGCGAACTTTATCGCGAGCTCAAGATTAGAGGTATGCCTCATATAAGTGACAATATAGAATATGCAGATGACCATCTGATTGCTAGACTTCATGCGCCACTGAGTGGATAAGAACATCGGCAGAGTGCTCAAAGGCTGGATCAGCAATGCGCCTACAGCCAGAAAGAATATTATGAAGAACACTGAGCTGAATATCGCGAAAGATGCCAACCCTCCGAAGACTATGACTGATATCGCCGCTAGGAACGCGAAAGAGACTGCGCCTGTAGGAGTGATATTGAGATGGCAGACCTCTATAGCTTCCTGGTATTCTTGGAGCTTTTTCTTGTCAGGGCTTATCTTCATCACGCTCTCGCTGAGATTGCAGGCTTTCTCATAGAATGAGAGATGCGTCGGCATATACTCTTTCTTGAAATCGCTGTACTCCCTTGAGGCTGTCCCTTCCTCATCCTCACTCTCAGAAAGCTGCTGCCGTGAGACATTCAGCTGAGAATCAAGGCGTTCACGGTATTTCTGCATCAATTGGTCTACTTCTGACTGGCCGATCCTTCCTCCTTCGTTCTTCATCGGCGCTTCTTCTGAGCTATCCTCTTTTTTTGCCATTGATAAGCGTGATTGAAGCGCGCTGCGCACAAGAGGTCAATGCGAGATTGAATAGGAAGTCATCAAGCGCTTGCCTGCCGCTTCTTTATCTCCCTCTTTATCCATACTTCCCACTCGAACCATATGCGTTCCGGATCAAGCTTTCCAGTCTCTCTCTTGATCTTGTCAGAGATGAGATGGAATTGGTCATTGCACTCTATAGTGAACTCGGCTTCAAGCAAATCCAGATTGTTGGCCTGGACTGCGTAATCAACCTGCGCCTGCTTGCATTTCGCCCTCAGCTCTATATTCTTCCAGAGAGCATCCCAGTTTCCTGCAAAATCAGGGATATTGGACGCGATGGCTTTCAAAGTTTCGCTGTCTCCGTTTATCAGGTCGTCAGATATGTTCAGGGCGTCATTTTTCGCGTCGTACTTCATGAGATCGACAAATCCTCCCTCAATCACTGGGTCATTCTCCCAATGCTTCCTGACTTCAGTGATCTGCGTGACGCGCCTATTGCGATGGATGCCGTCAGCGCTCCTGATCGGATTGGCGACGATTATGACATCTGTGGCTTTGAAAGAGGTCTTCGGCACTCCGATATCGTTAACTACACGGTCGAAGACTCCGTAAGGGGAATCGCCATGGATCGTCCCTGCGACTACATTCGCGGCAGCGCCTATGCGCATCGCTTCATAGAGCGCTACGGCCTCTTTGCTCCTGACTTCGCCGATTATCAATGAGGAATCCCCAAGACGCAGTGTTGTCCTTATGCCGTCAGCCGCGCTAACTTCTGAAGAGCCGCGAGTCATGCTTGAGGCGACTTTCATCGATAGGATATTGAATCCCAGATCACGCATCCCTCCGGAAGGGAGTTCCAGAGTGTCCTCTATCGTTATTATCCTATACCTCCGCATTATCTCAATCATCAGGGCAGTCAAGAATGAGGATTTACCTGAACTGCGCGTTCCCGCGATGAGCATCGCGCGCGTGCCGTCAACCATGAAACTGAGCAATCCTGCGGCGAAAGAAGTTATCATCTTCTGCTTGATGAACAAGGGCAGTGTCCAGGGTTTGTCTCTGTGGCGTCGGAAAGAGAACGCCAATCCTGTAGGGTCGAGAGGCTCTGAGACTACGGCGACTCTTGCGTCAGCTCCGGGTATCTGGATCTCTGTATCAAGCACTGGATTTGCTTCATCCAAAGGCCTTCCGGAAATCATGCGCAATTTTGACGCCCAAGACTCAGCTTCAGGGACAGTGATTATGATGTTAGTGTCGCAATCAGCGTAATCTCCATGCACTACGAACACTGGGATCCTGCCCATTGGCGAATTGATAGAGACGTCCTGGATCTTGTCATCCTGTAGCAGCACTTCGATAAGGCCGAAACCTATAGTGTACCTGACAAGTATGCTGGTCATCTTCAGGACTTGCTTCTGCGTGAGAGTCAGCCCTTTATTGTTGGCTATCTCCTGGATGAGGTCCCTGCCGACATTCGAGAATACCTCCCTCATCCTTCGCGGATTGACGAACTCCTCACGAGAAGGCTTGTGCTCTGCCATGATGGTGCGCGCCATGTCAAGCAAGTCATACTCTTCCTCGCTTAGGTTGAATTCCGGAGGAGAGAGATGATAAAGATATTTCACTGAATTAGGGAAGCGGAATATTGTCACTTCAGTGTCATCGCCTATAGTGTAATTGTCGATCTCTTCTCCGTCAGGAGGATAATTCGCCATGATCTTCGTGAACATGAAGTCCGGCTTTATGATCGGATGGAATATCTCCCGATAGACGTCACGGTTCCCAGTCTCAAGGCCTTCAAGATGAGGCCTGGCCAGAGCGAGCAGGGCTGTCTTGCCCAGCAGATTTAGCATGTGCGAAAGCAGAGAGATATACCTCTTCCTGCAGGCAAGCGAAGCTTCATCCACAGTTTTCTGCTCAAGAATGCGCTCATCCCTCATCATGCGCTTCATCGTGACAAAAGCGGATATCGGATCTTCCTTCAGCTGGCGGAAGATAAGTGATTGAAGCGCAGTGTACATCTCTCCTGCCAGATGCGCGCACTTGCCATTGAGGTTCAGCGCTTCATAAGAGAAGAATTCTTTCTGAGATGCGAGCTTGAGATAGAGCTGGGCGATCTCGACAAGGAGCTTTACCTGGTCATAATCATACTCATAATCGCGCTTCTGCACAAGAAGTATCTTTGTCGCGGTAGGAAGCTCAGCCAATGTCTCGATGATCCTCGCCATGTACACAGGATCGTCCTCTATGGAAGGGATGCGGAGTATCCTCTCGCAATCAACCTTTATGATTACATCTTCCCCTTCCCTTATGACTTCATAATTCCACGAATCTGCCAACACGCACCTCTCTTTTCATTGGTGATTGCCTGATTATCCGCCCTTGATGGGATCATCTCTTCTTCTTGCTCTCTTCCTGCTTCATCATCTCGAGCGCTGTCTCGATGATATGGGATTTATTCCTGTACCTCGAGCCTTCAGCCAGCTTGCTGTCTATCCAGTCGAGCAGTTCTTTCTCGATAGTCGCGCTTATAGGTTTTTTCATCAGCGTCTGCACTGCATTGTCTGCCGCATTTATCAGTCTTTCTTTTCTGGAAACGCTTTATGGCATAGTTCTTCCGAAGAGCTATCTCTGCCGCAATGAAAATGGTGGGGGTGGTTGAGTTGCGCCTTGCTTGGGGGTGGCGATGCCGGCCAGGTCTTGAGCTAACTGCCTAAAACATATTATCTTATATATTTGATATATTTCATAGTATATTATATACTTAATACATAATATATCATCTTCCCTTCTTAAATGTTTGCCTTGGATGCGGAGAAAGACATTAGAAATCCAAGCCTTCACCCCACAGCAACATACCTTTATATATCAGTAAATCTCTCTCGCTCTTAATCATGGCAGAAGCTACACCTCCCCTGTTCGGTCAGCAAGGAGCGGGGAAAAAAGAGAGCGGCGGCATATTCAAGCACAAGCCGGAGATGGCTGCGGCGCCTTCTTCAGATATCACTTCTCAGATAGCTAACCTCAACCGCAGGCTAAGGCTTATTGAAGAGCGCTATGACGGACTGCGCAAGAAGATACAGCTGATAGAGCAGAACATGCTCAAGCAGAGCAAGACATTATCCCAGGAGACCAGAGCGACAAGCTCTGACCTTATCGAGATGCGCAGAAGCATTGAGGACTTGCGAGGGAAAGCAAGACTCATGGTCAAAGAGCTCATGGACTGCGCGAAAGCAGATGAATTGAAAGTGCTGCAGAAATACATAGATTTCCTGGAGCCATTGCAGTATGTCACCCGCACAGAAGCGGATAAACTGATACGAGAGATAGTGCAGGAGAAGATTGACGAGATGATTGAGCAGCAGGAACAGCAGAAATGAAGAGGAGATTTTGATAGTATATAACGAAAATCAGCCGCTCGGAGCTATGGAAAATCTCGGATTTTCCATCCCGAAAATCCCCTCTTGGTGATTTTCGTTATCCTCGGGCTCGCGAAAATGTGCGCATTTTCGGGATGCTCGGAAATCACCTTGTCGATTTCCGACATAAAGCCCGAGGTTTTACGCTCCTCGCCAAAAGGCTGATTTTCGAAATTAAAAATCGCGAAAATCAAAAGATTTTCGGGATGCTCGGAAATGCAATACATTTCCGACATTGCACCATAAATGGTAGGGGTATCACACCCAGCGCAATTTTTAATGAGAAACTGATGTCCAGGACATCGCCTCGCGCATCACAATCTTTAAAAAGCTCACTGTCTTTTGTTCGTGACAACAAACAACAATTTTACTGACATTCAATATATCAAGGCAGGTTCGTGATGGCAGTGATGACTGATATATTCACACAGAACAGAGCGATACCGCCTAACCCGGCAGGGCCGACAGACGTCCCTACCGACCGCGTACTGACCATGCGCGCGCAGGGATTCAGCAACAACCAGATACTTGAGGCATTGCAGCGCGCAGGCTATGGCATGGACAATATCAGCCGCGCGATAAATCAGGCAGACCTCAAGGAAGGAGTGCTTGAACAGAAGCCTCCAGAACATCAAAAAGGTGAGATCATGGAACAACAGATGCCTTCTTTCCAGCAACAGGGAATACCTCAGCTGCATCCTTCAGGAATACCTGATATGGGGCTGCCTCAATCCAGCAATGAAGGAAGGATGCATGAGATCGCTGAAGCCATAATCGATGAGAAATGGACAGACCTCATAGAGAGCGTGAACAGGGTTCTTGACTGGAAAGACACTGTGGAATCCCGCCTTAGCAAGCTTGAGCAGAAAGTTGACGATCTGAGAAGCTCTTTTGACAAGCTGCATGAGGGAATACTCGGCAAGATCTCCGATTATGATAAAGGGATAGTCAATCTGGGGACTGACATCCAGGCTTTGGAGAAGGTATTCCAGAAGATACTTCCAGGATTCGTCGACAATGTCAATGAGCTCTCAAGGATCACTGCGCGCGTCAAGGCCGCTCAAAAGGTCAAAAGCAAATGATCGGGATATTTGAGTGATCTGTTTTTCTGCTTATTTCTTAAGCATAGAGGTGATTGATCCCTAATATCCTGAGTGAGAGGTAACATGAAGGAATTAATGCCCACCGGCGGTATTGACCGCAAGTATCGCCACAGTGAACACTCCAAGGATGAGTATAAAGAGCATCCCTAAGACCTTAGGATGGAAGAACGTCGCCGCAACATTAGATGAATAGTCCGGAGTTCCTGTCCCTTCGCTGCCTGCAGCGCTTCCTGAAGTTATGTCCTGCTGTCCTGCAAGGAATTTCTGCCCGTATACTGAACCGAAAGACCCGATAAGTATGACGACAAACACTATTCCTACAACCCAGACTATTGTCGAGTTCTCTTTCAGCGCGCCCATTATGTCAGCGTCTGTGGCGCCGAAGATCTTGTAGGCTATCAGCAAGAACAGGATGAAGACGAAAAATGTGGTGAACCAGGGCACCATTGTCGTTATCAGCCTATTGACGTCAGGGACTAACAATACCATAAGACCGACGATGAAAGCTATCAGAACCTGCAGGCCTTTGCTCTCGCCGAATACCTTGGTGAATGTGAGGATTCCGTAGACTATCGCGATGACGAACACGAAAGAGAAGAATATGCTGAAATTCTGCAGCAGTCCAGCGTCAAGTATCGTTGCCATGAGTGTCTGTCAATATACTTATTAAGGATGATGCGGTGGAGACGCGCCTCCTCCTGGCTTAAACAATTCCCCTAATGAATGGAAAAGCCCTTGTCCAGCAGTAGGCTTCTTTTCTCCGACTATGAACCAGATGATTATCGCGAACACTGCTATGACTATCAGCAATGCCTGAGTGTCAGAATCTTTCATGAAACTCAGAGATTCAGGGATTGACCACCAGGCTGCGGCAGCTCCGAAGATGTATATTATTATCACCAAGAATATCAGCACTACAGGGGCTGTCGCGACTGTGGTTAACTGCCCTCCAGCAAAGATCCCTACAAGCAGCACGAGCATGATAATCGCGATAACAACCACAGAAACATTCGGCAAAGCGATATTTATGATATCAATAACATCAGACCCAGGAGGATAAGAATTTGTGACATGAGGGATGACTGTGGCAAGAGCGAGAACAAGCGCGAGCACTCCGTTGTATCGCTTGTTCTTTCCAAGAACCTCAGTCTTCATCATGATAGCGAAGACAAGCGTGAAGATGAGCATGAAAGGGAGCATGACATCTGCTAACCCTATATCAATCAATAACTGGAGTCCTCTGCTGAACGAATCTGTCAATGCTGAAGCCATATCTTCACCTTCCTTTGCGAATATCCTGAATTATTGACTTAGGTTTCGCCGATCATTTATCCTCTAAAAACATATGCCTCTTATTAATATTGCTATTTGATATCGCTAAAACGCCTCAATGCCCATGATCGCCATTGCCTTCTTTCTTTTCCTTGTGCTCTCCGCCAGGCTTCGGGCCGACAATATAGCCGATAAAGATGGCTATGAAGATCACAAGTATAAGAGAGGCTGTCCAGCCTGCCTGCCAGTTATTGACCAGGAAATTCCAGAAAGACTCCAGCCAGCTCTCTCCGCTGTCAGTCTTGACCGCGTCAGAGAATATGAGTATGACTCCTATGAACATGAAAGCCATGAACGCCTTGCGCCACCATCCTTCAAGGAAGACTTTCTCATCATAGCGATAGAAGCTGCCTATCAAGAGGAGGAAGCATATTGAGATGAGCAGCAGAAGGACTATCTTCCCTAGTGATTCATTGATTATAGTAACCAGCTTTGAAGACGCGACGACAAGGAAAGCTATGACGAACGCGACTGTGGCATTCAGGTCTTTCCTGCTGTACTCATGCCCGCCGATCTTCTCTACCCCAAGGACTTTAGTCTTCTCGAAGATAGCGAAGACTATCGTGAATATGAGTATGAAAGGGAGAACGACATCATACACCCCTATTTTCTCCAGAAAGCTTATAGCGCCTCTGAAAGTTGATTCTTCAGCCATTAACCTTTTGATTGGAAGTTATGTATTTAAATGTTTCGCTTAAAAATGCATGATTGAGGATTCTGGCCATAATAAAGGAACGCAAGGCAACATTTATAATAAAAGAGGGGCTTATAGGCATTATGGCTGCTGAGATCGAAGGCGTGAACATCGAATGGCTCGGCCATGCCGGGTTCAGGTTCGATAACGACAAGACAATCTATATCGACCCTTTCAGCCTTACAGATGAAGCCGCTGCCGGAAAGAAAGCGGACATACTTCTCATCACCCATGAGCATTTCGACCATTGCTCTATCGCTGACTTGAAGAAGATAATCAAGCCTGAGACGATCATAATCACTGTGGCTGACTGCCAGAGCAAGCTCGCGAACCTGCAGATCGCGAATGTGACGATTGTCAGGCCAGGGCAGAAGCTGAATGTGAAAGGGACGATGATAGAGACAGTTCCGGCCTATAATCCTGCTAAAAGGTTCCATCCCAGAGAGAACGAATGGGTTGGGTTCATAATAACAATAAATGAGAAAAGAGTATACCATTCAGGAGATACTGACGCGACTCCTGAGATGAAAGCGCTGCAGGACATAGACATCGCATTAGTCCCAGTGTGCGGCAGTTATGTCATGACTGCTGAGGAAGCCGCTGCGGCAGTCAACATTTTCAGGCCGAAAATCGCGATACCGATGCATTGGGGCAATCCTGCTGTCGCAGGAACAAGGGCTGACGCTGAGAAGTTCAAGCAGCACTGCAAAGTCCCTGCGCGGATACTCTGATTTGATAAAGACAAAACCTTGGCTCTGTCCTGAATCACGATTGAAAATCGATGCATTGATTTTCAATCTCGAAATGTCGGAAATCCGCAAAGTGATTTCCGAGCACGCTCAAAAATGTAAATATTCTTGACGATCACAATAGGTGATTTTCGTTATTTCTTGCCATTACATATAGGCATCCCCAATTCCATTATAAGTCATTCATTTAAGCAACATCAAAAAAATTCTCAGTTAAAGATTCAGGATATCGCCCACAACCACGCAATCTTTATATATCCTGACCATTTCTACCGTATCCAATGGCGAAAAAAAGAGAGAACATAAACATTATTCTGCTGGCCTTAATTATTATGATAATTCCATCAATCCTGTCAGGCTGCCAGCCAGTAGGTGAAGCGTTCTCTTACTCTGCCCCAACGACAGATATCCCTATCATAAATGGCGCGTTCTCAAATACTATAACGATAACAGTGACAGGCCAGACAGCAGTGTTCAAGAAAGCCTTTGTGCGGGTGAAGAACGACCAAGGCAGCATGATCTCCAAAGGAAGCGTTCTCCTGACAGGGGGGGATAGTTTAGCGAACAATCCTTCATGGAAGAGAGGGACAATGACTTTCACGATAACACAAGCGCAGACAATGCCTGGAAGCGACGGAAAAGTATACTACAGGCTCAGAATCTGCGATCCGAAGACAGTAGGCAGCGGCTGGCAGTGCAGATGGGAAGAGGGCAGCTTCACAGTGACTGGAGAGACTCCTCCCCCCACAATCAGCTGCGGCGACGGAACATGCAACGCTGATGAGACGCCACAGACATGCTCTGCAGACTGCAAACCCGCTACAACTTGCGAGACAGCTTCCTGCGAGAAAGAATTCAAGCCAGGATTGAAATGCAAGGAAGTAATTGAACTGCCCGTGAACGGATGCACAAGCAATAACGCGTCAACTGCCAATACCTGCCACTATTCCTCTGGGAAATTCTATTTCTGCAGAGCCCTCATCCCAGCGACTTCAACTCCTCCAGTGCCCACAACACTGCAATGGATGCAGCTTAAACCAAAGAATTTCAGCAACTGGAAATGGGTCGAAGCTGTCCCTGACACTTCACAATGCGGCGGCTATCCGAGAGCCTGGAACGGCAATGATAAGGCAAGCCAATGCGATTCTGTCATATTCAACGGAAACCGTATCGGAGGAAAATTCGCGAGCAATATCAACTCTCTTCGCTGCGTCGATAACCAATGGATCGACTGGCGCGCGGCTAACATGTGCGATTACAAAGTCGCTGATGGCCTGACAAATGTCAAATTAGGGTATTCTAACGCCTGCGCTATTGATAATGGCGTGCTAAAATGCTGGGGGAATGATATCTATAATTATGTCGGCTCTCCAACCATCAGCATGTCTGCTGAACTAAAGGACGCGTATAGGACTTCGGACGGGATCCTTCCTTCAAATATCCCCCTTCTTCCCGCAGGAAAGACAGTGCGTGATGTCGTCTCCAACCCTATAGGCGGCAATTGCGTTCTCATGACCAATAATGAAGCGTGGTGCTGGGGGAAAAGCCTGCTGTCTGGAATCAATGTGAAGGTCAGCAGCAAAGACTACTCAGCGCCGTCTAATCTTCTTTTAGGTTTTGGTCCGCAGACAAACATCAAGGATCTGGCATTCATCGTTAACTGGGTTGGTTGTATTTTAAGACCTGAGGGTGGTGTTGAATGCTTCGGCGCAAGCCACTGCAGGTTTGAAGCGGATGAAGGGACAGCAAATGGAGACGGATTCTACGGCTGCCCTGAATCCGATCTTTTCACACAGTTTATGAGTAAGAACGTAAAGCCAAGATCTCCTGAGACTGGAGAACTGATGTTTCCAGACGCTGATACCCCTGAAAAGATACAGAACGCTATGAAATCATGCTATCAAGGATATATGGTTGGACTTGCGGGAGATATAGACGGACTAAAAGCAGCTGCAGCGTATAATGCAACCGCACATGATTATTGGCCTCCTTGCAATGTGGCTTGCAAAGACAATCTCTGCGGAAATATAAAACCTTTGAAAGTGCATGACATTGGTGATGTGCAGGGAAATAATAAGCAAGGATTGACCGAAGTCCAGTCCATAGTCGGAAGCTTTAGCACTTTCTGCGCGCTCAAAGGAGGAAAAGTTGCCTGCTGGGGAATCACAGAAAAATCTGGAGAGACTAGTGACAGCGGTTATACTGGAGAACTCGGCGATAATAAAGGCAAGGTAAAAGGCACTTATGAAAGCTATTTCACACCTCACTATGTCAAGGACGCCAATAATAATGATATCACAGGCATAACGATGATCGCCGCAGGGATATCGCATTTCTGCGCTTTGAAGAATCAGAATAATGAAGGAGAGATATACTGCTGGGGAGCTAACAGGTATGGCCAGATCGGAGACGGAACAACGGCCATTGCCAGACCTTATGCCACTAAAATAGCGAGCAATGGGGACAAATACACTTTCGTGACAGCAGGAGCGCAGTCTTCCTGCGCGATAAAGACTGACAAGACTGCAGTCTGCTGGGGTCATAATGGTTATGGGCAGCTAGGCACTGGAGAGGGCAATCCTAAACCTTACGCCACTGACTTTTATAATCAACGACCAACAACAGTAGCTGCTATTGACACAACCCAGGACGAGATCAAGACCAAAAGCATAAGGCCATTGCAGGGAGTGACCTCTATAAGCATAGCAAAAGGCAACAGTTACAATGCCTGTTTCACGCTCGATAATGGCAATGTGGCCTGCGCAGGAGCATTCGACATGCTGGGGATAGGGATAAGGATGAACGCAAAATCATCATCATTGAACGAACTGCCGAATCTGCCAGATTGGTATCTCTATTACAGGAATATTCCGGCTCTCGTGAGAGAGGAGAAATGAACGATTAAAGAATTCTCAAAAGGATCTTGGATAAGAAAGATATTCACGCCTTCCCTTTCCTGAAAGATTTATTGAATGACTTCCTGTACTTCTCGAACTTTCCTGCAGCTATCGCTTTCCTAGCGTTCTCGATCATGCGATGTATGAACCTTACATTGTGCACTGAAGCGTACCTCATGGCTATCGGCTCGTGCGTCTTGAAAAGATGATGGATATAGGCGCGAGAATGGTTCTTGCAAGTTACGCAATCGCAGCCTTTCTCTATCGGAGACCTATCAAGCTTGAACTTCGCCTTGTCTATCAGTAGATTGCCGTTCACAGTGAACAGAGTCCTATGCCTAGCGTTCTGGGTGGGGTATCTGGAATCAAAGATGTCTACTCCTTGAGATATCGCGTCAAGGACTTCATCAGGCCTTCCCATCCCCATGACATATCTAGCTTTCGCAGGATCAAACTCAGGCAATGAAGCTTTTATCATGCGAGAAGTATCCTTATGCATCTCTCCGATAGCCAATCCTCCTAACGCGACACCATCGAAATCCATGCTGTCGATGCATCTCGCGCTCTTCCTGCGGAGATCTGTATAGACTCCTCCCTGGCTTATCCCGAACAATAACTGCTTATCGTTATTATGCGCTGCCTTGCATCTCTCTGCCCATTCATTAGTGCGCTGCACCGCGTGCTCAATATAAGCCTTATCCTTGCGATACTCTGGAACATAATCAAGGCACATGGCGACATCAGCGCCTATAGAATTCTCTATCTCGATAGCTTTCTCAGGGGTTATCATCATCCTGCTCTGGTCGAAAGGGTTCTTGAAGACAACCCCTTTCTCTGTCGCGTGCTGCAGGAATTCTTTAGAGAGCATCTGGAACCCTCCTGAGTCTGTGAACATCGCCCTGTCCCAATTCATGAAATCATGTATTCCGCCAAACCTCTTTATTACATCAAGCCCAGGTTTCAGATTCAGCACAAAAGCATTGGCAATTATGCATTCAGTGCCTGCATCCTTAAGCTCCTCGCTGCTGATATGCTTTGCCGCCCCTTTCGTGGCTATGGGCATGAAGAAAGGGGTCTTGACAGGATAATGCGCTGTCTTGAGTATGCCTGTCCTTGCGGCTCCGTCCTGAGATAATAGCTTGAATGCTTCTGGCATTGAGAAACTTACCTTCAGATTCTTTATAAAATCTGTGTTTTTAACGGATTATTTCACCATCTTCTTGAGATCATCAACGCGCTTATCCATCATCTTGCGCTTCACATTCATCAACGCGCGTTCGATATGCGCTTCACTCCATCCGTGCGCCTTAAGATGCGTCCTTACCTGATCAGGATGGAACCCTTTGCCAAGGACTTCCTCGACATACCATTCAAGCTTGAGAAGATAAGCCTCAACATCTTGTTCCGCCTCATGCACAGAGCTTACAGAGAGCGCCTGCCGCAATTCATCCATGTCATGCTTGTACTCCACCGCAAACGCCTCAATCCCTTCCTTTATCTTCTGCTTCTGCTCATTCTCGAGCCTCAACAGGCTGCGCCTGTGAGTGAAGAAGACTGCCGCTCCAGCTATTGCGAGCGCAGAGACTGCCACAACAAGAATTATGAAATTATTCTGCGCTGAACGCTCAGCAATGATTGTGGCCTCTTCAATCACTCTTTCCTTCTTATTAGAGACGCGGAATACCTTTGATGAGACGGCTATATCCTCCCCTACCCTAATCTGCACAACAAAAACATACTGTCCTTCAGCAATCTGGTCAGGAAGTCGAATTTTCTTCAGTGTTGATGCTTGATCTGTCAGAGTGATATGGTCTGTCTCACGGATTATGACCGAATTCCTCAGATCCTTGAGAATATACTCGATCTCAGCGTCAATTGGAATGCCCGATCTGCGCGAAGATATTGTGACCTGGCCGCTCAACTCTTCTCCAGGGAATAATTCATATAATTCAGAAGAAAACTCCACAGTGACATCTTTCAGCATCTTGCTGGATTCAACTTCAACAATTACAGGAATGGATTTCTTTATCATTCTCCCCTTTGAAGGAAATACCTTGACAATCAACTCTCCGACATACACCCCGGGTTTGAGATTGTCATCTATCACGAATAACGCGAGTATATCCTGCGACTCGCCTTTACTCAAAACAAATATCTTCGGATCAATGGTTATAAAAGAGAATGCCGGCAGAAGATTAAGAGTGAATGAGAGTTGCGCCTCTCCAATATTAGTTATTGCGAAAGATTGCTGCAAAGACTCTCCCTGGATAAGATGGACTTTTATTGCATCAACATTAATAGAGAAGGTATTTCCTGGAATTACAGTCAATCCCCTGCTTCCTCTTGCGCCGATTGCGCTCACAACGCAGCTGCCGCAGTCTGTTGCGCAAGAACTGCAATCTTCTGACTGATGGCATGAATTATCTCCGCAAGCTATCGGGACAGCGCCGCTCACATTCAGGACAAATTCCGCTGAAGCGACATTATTGCCGCAAGAGCTATTGTCTTTAGCGGTTATATTGATCCTTGAAGTGCCATTATGGCTGCTCAGCGGAGTGAAAGATATCATCCCTGTGGAAGGATTGATGTCAAAGAAGCTTGAATTATCGAAAAGAATGACATTCTGATCACTGTCTGTCAACGCGTCTATATCGCAAGAATATAACGTATCTATTACCGCATTGCTGCATGAGAAAGAGATTGTCGGAGGCTTGTTGATGCAGACACTGACTGAGCCTACTGTCTGAGTGGCTTTCCCAGTCATGAACCCAGGATCCAGCTCCTTTCCAGAATTGAATATCATGACATCTATCATCAAAAAAGAAGCGAATAATGCAGCCATGAAGGCGAACATCATTGTCCTTGACTTCTTCTCTCTTCCTGAGACCATCATCCCTCTTATTTATCAGACTGACCAACATGATGATTGTGCTGGATTCTCAACTCTCTTTGAAGAACGTGAAAGTGACATTTCCTGAATATTTAGAAGAACTGCGGCTTGCAGGCGCTCCAGCGCTTATGCTGACTTCAACAGAGCTTCTAGGAGGAATTATCTGCTTAGGTACGAACGAAAGCATTGAAGAGATATTGCCTTCGGAAGATATCGCTAGACGCAATCTGTAATCATGAGTATTAGTCACATTCACCGTCCTGAAAGAGGCAGACCCTTGAGGGATGATCCCGAAATTCATGACATCATTATCCGCATTCACCCCGACACGATCCCCTATCTCCATCATGGCAGGGACAATGAATACTTTCTCAACGCCGAACAGAAGACTTTCCTGATTAAGATATAGATAAGCTGAGGCAGTGAAGACGCAGAACACTATGAAGAATGCAATTACCAGAACGATGAGCCTTCTTGCGCTCATTCCAGATTTCTGTTGCGGCTTCTTTCCTTTTTTGCTCTTATGAGATGCTTTTGCCATGCTCTTTCACCTAAAAATGCTCTGCCTTTTTAAATTAAATGGATTTAAGGTCTTTATCCTGAGATCTTTTGCCACTATGACTTTCGCGCTATCTAACTTCACTCTTATTCTCAGAACCTGACGAATTTGACGCCTGCCCCTCTCTTTTTTGTTCAATGATATTCTGCCCTGCAGAGTTATTATCTGAAGCGCTCTGTTCGGGTTTTTTATGCTCTTTATTCCTCTTGTGAATGAACATCATGAAAAGGTTAAGCAGGACTAAGAGAACTATAGTTATCACAAGCAGAGTAGTAGTATTCATCCCTAATCCGAAAGGCATATAGGGTTCTGGCTCTTCAGACTTGAACACGTTTATTGTTCCTTTCACCTCTTTGTAGAAGCCGTCGAATGAGAGAGTGAACAGGACTTCATGCTCGCCAGGCGATGATGGTGAAGTGTCTATATATGCTGAGACAGCCTGAGTCTGGAATTGGAAGAAAGATACTGAAGGGGTCTTGGACACTGTGCCATTAAGAATGACAGTCGCAAAAGCGCTGTCTATCGGGCCATTCCATTCATTCTTAAGCAGGATATCCATCCTGCTGATCTTGCCTACCTCGAAATCTTTAGTGTGATTGACCAATGAAAGAACTTTCTGCCCTATGAGGAAAGATTGGTTCAGGTAAGCTTCACTGCCGTCATAATATATCTTGCCTACAGCGAGATAATCTCCCCCTTTGTTCCCTGAAGAATTCCAGAATGCTGTCAGAGTAACACCTTCAGTGGACTTGATTGGATGCGAACCAGTCATCGCTCTTCCCACTTTAACCCCTTCTGAATTATAGATATCGGCTGTCCCATAAACACTGCCAAGATCATACTTCCCATAGTTTATAATAGAGAAGATGAGTCTACCCTCTTCGCCCTCATTGATATTATGCACTGACAAGGCTGCCTCGATATAGGGAGAACCATAAAGGACCATGAATACGAAGCTCTTCCTGACCCTTGTGAGGACTGATATCCCTGCGTCAATCTGAGACTTCACATCAGAAGCCAC
Source organism: Candidatus Nanoarchaeia archaeon (assembly GCA_035289005.1). Lineage (GTDB taxonomy): Archaea > Nanobdellota > Nanobdellia > Woesearchaeales > UBA12501 > DATDYN01. The sequence continues at coordinate 43,097 of DATDYN010000017.1, read as the reverse complement.
GATATAGAGCGCGTGCCTGCCAGGATTTGGCTCGGTCGCAGGGATCTTTATCGTAATGATGAAATTTTTAGAATCCTCATCTGTCTGCTTGAGAGGGGTTATGACTGTCGCTTCAGAAAGATCCCCTTCTGAATAGACTTCACAATCGTTAGTGTACTCATAACAGGTCATCTGGAACGTGATCTCTTTGCCTGGCTCAAAGACATAAAGCGAAGGAAGCTGCCCTGTGCTTATGCCTATGGCTGAGACTGCAGAGGAAGACAATGATAACGATGCTGCCAGAATGAATAATAAGAATATAGACGATAGGGAAATGTTGCGCCTTTCTGCGTCCTGAACCTCTAATTTTATGCCTAAAAGCATAATGCCTGGAGAGAGGAGAGCATTATAAAGGTTGTGACAGAACATGCCCAAGATAATTACGAGATAAGATGATTAATCCTATTGGAAAGATAAACTAAAGTGAGTCATCTTATAAAGGATTTCGCGGCGGCAGAGATGTCTGCAGAAAACCTTTGCCCTGCCTCAAATTCAAACAGTTCTTTGTATACTGGGAAATTCCCCCCTAAAGAGAGATTATTAGCGCTGTCGAGATGGATCATATTGCGCAATACCTCCTTTTGATCATCAGACAAAGAGTCATAATAGGAAAAAGACAAGATTATGTGATTAAATATTCCTGATGCGCCAGTAGCATTCCCTTCATACAGTGAGAGCGCCCCGAGATAATAAGCCGCCCGCACATTAGACTCGTCTTTGGCCAACGCGATCTCAAACTCATGCCTTGCACCTGCATTGTCTCCGGAAGTTATCAGGAGCTCAGCAAGCAATGAATGGACGTGAGAGTTGTTCATCCCTTCTCGCATTGCTTCTCTTGTCCAGAGCAATGCTGAGACAGGATCATTCTCCCGATAATAAGACAGCGCGACATTATAATCTCTCAATACAGGATTCTTGACTGATAAGAATTCCTGCCTTGCTTCAGAATACCTTCCCTGCTCCATCAATGCTTTGCCATGATGATAATTGACAAGTAAATGCCCGGGAATCACCGCGCCTAATCTGTCAAGAGTGGAATATATCAAAGCATAATCCCTGCGCTTATACCCTTCAAGCATCAGCCCCCAGTAAGGATCGAGATTCAGAGGATTTGCCATGATCGCGCGCCAGTAATCATCCGCGTCGCCAGCATCAGAAGCGATGAGGTCTGACTCTACCGCCCTGAATGATAAGAACATCACTACCAGAATGACCAATGCTGAAAGGATTGAGAGTATCACGAATACTGGAGCGCTGATCCTGCTAACGTCTCCCTTTTGAACAATGCTCCTGATCGGAGAACGCTTATCTTCAGTTGCGCTTTCTCCCTCTTTCCTGAAGCGCATTGCTGCGGCTACGCCTATGCCTAACACAACCCAGAATAAGTATTGCGTCGTGGGATACCTTAAGCTATTGCTGAATATGTTCTGGACAAGGATCGCAAGTATTGAAGCGCTCACAGCTATCATGAAAGACTTGCGCTGCTGCAGTTTCAGGAGTGAAGCGGCGCTGCCCCTGAGAACGCCAGAGTTTCCTAGATTAAGGATATGAACAAGCATCATCCTAAAGAATATGATGATGATCGCCAAGAAAGCCATAATCCCGAAAAGACCTGTCTCTGCCATCACTTGAAGGAATTCATTGTGCGCATGTATCTTCCTTGGCTGGTAATACTCCGGATAAAGCATATAATCCGAGGAATAATCAGGGACTGCCAGGCCAAAAGCCCCCAACCCATTACCTATCAGAGGATGGTCAGCGATCATGAGCACTGCTGAAGAATAATATATCTTGCGCGCTGGATCTATCGGAAGTATGAAGATGATAGCTTCAGTCTTCTTATTGAATGAGAGATTCTCTCCGAGAATGATGCTCTGCACATAGCTGATAACTGACATCTGAGAAGGATATAGGGAAGAACCTTCAATATCCTGAGAAGACCAATTGATATCCTGAGAAAGGCCACTAACATCTTGATAGATGCCTGGCTGCTTTCCGGGAAGATTGGTTAATGTCTCACTGATCCTGTACTCAACTGATTCTGAAATGCCGTTCCCGAAATAGGTGCAATAAGAAGAGCCTGCAGTGAAGCTGAATATCAGTAACGCAAATACTGCTAATGAGAGGATAGCGAGCTTTGCTTTTTGCTGACAAAAGCATTTCCTGTCAATGACTGCCATGAAAGAGAGAGAGACTGCTACCCCTAGAGCTGCAGAACGGCTTAAAGTGCAAAGCATGCCGAGAACAGAGATAAGAATGGCTGATAAGGCCAACGCAAATCCCGCCATTTCATTAAATGCATCTTTCTTGAACAGGGAATATATCGCTAAAGGCAAAGACATCATGATGAATGCCGCGAAAAAGTCTGAATTGAGGAATGTTGAGCTTATCCTCTCGCTAAAAGGAAGCAAGATGTCGCTGGGGAAGAAGCGCTGAAGGAAAGAGTATCCTGACGCCGCAAGTATTATGAGAAATACCGCTTTCAGGAATATCTCTTCAAGATATTCACTATTCACGACAGAAGTTACGAGAAAGAACAGAAATATGTGGCTTGCTAGGATTGCAAGCGCAATCAGGCTGAAGAAAGGATAATCAGAATTCAGCAAGGACAAAGCGCTTGCAGACAGGAATAACAGTATCGGGATCATCAAAGGATTCTTGTTGATCATGCGCTTGCCGCTTCTTGCGCAGAAAAGCGCCCATCCAAGAGAAAGAAGCAATATCCCTGCGAAACTTGCGATGAACTTCGGTAGCTCAGAGCGGAAAGAACGGAAATAGACAAGAGAGATAATCACCAAAATCAGGGCAATACCATAAGTGAATGCTGTCTCAGCAGCCAAACCATCACTTCTGCCCCGTCCCATAGATAGAAACAGCATTCAAGGTCATATAAATCTTGCGGAAGAATTAGCTTTGTAGAGAGCAAGATATCCTTATTGGATTCTTTGAGGGATACTTGAATTAGGTCGCCGAAGCTGTGTTATGCACATCTCGGGAATCGGCAGGGCTATTTCTGAGCATGTTCGAAGACAGCAGTCTTCGACATTTCCGAACATCGCAAAAATGCATCGTGAATGCGTTTTTGGGAACCAGATTCCCATCACCATGCCTAGGGGAAAAGAATCTGCCTCAGTTAGAGACTGAGACGCGGCACCGACAGCAACATATTACTTTCTACAGAACCGGAAAAATTACCTGAAAGAAAGATCCTGTGGCATTGCTTAAGATCGATTAATATACCTAAAAAAAAGAGGGAAGATTCACAATCCTGTGCCTGTCACCCAGACAGAAGCGTTCTTATCGCCTGAAGGGGCGTTATCAGGGATCGTGATATTGATATGCAGCCTTATGCTGTCATTCGCCGCATTCGGAGAAAGGACATTGCAGACAAGACCGGCAGACTCGCCAGTGTTATATATCGGCACATTCGCATAGCCGCTAGACCATGTCGCTCCTAAAGTATGGCAGCTCGCGGAATCGTTCTGGACAACAAGCATCATGAATTTAGCGACAGAGACTGTGCCGCCTATGAACTCGCTCGCGTTCTTGCTGAAATTGACATCGATCTGGAGATAAGTGTTGCCTGTGTTCTCTATCACAAGCCCTTTCTGAGTAGTCAGGAAATTAGCACAACAGGCAGCGCCATTGCTTCCACCTTGAGTATCAATCGTGCAATTATTGCATCCCATCCCCACATACCCTGTTCCGAAATCAACTGCGGCAAGAGTAAGATTAACAGCGACTCTTGAAGTGACTGAAGCATTGACATACCCGGAAGTGGTATTAGTGACCAATCCAGTAATGCCGAAACGATCAATATTCGACAACCGGTTAAGGCTTACAAGAGTGGCAACAAGAGAGAAGACTATCCCAAATATGAGAAGCACAGCGATAGTGCGATTGGTCATCTCACTCATTGAGAACCCCTTGGATCAGCGGGGTTGCCTTGTGCAGGAGGAGAGGTCACCGAAACCTTAACAGTGCCTATAGGATATGATTGGGCAGTCAGCCTTTCAGAACTCTGCCCTGACTTGACCTGTTCCGCTTTATCAAGGACAAGAAGAGTCCCGCTCACAGCAATAAGAATAGTCAATATCAGAAGTATGACCACGGTCTTGTTCGAAATATCTTCTCTCATGATTCACCTTTTTAGCTGATTATTAATTGAATAATATTAAGGAAGTATATAAAACTTTCGTTAAAGATTATAACCCAAAGACCATTCCTGAGAGGTTTAATCCGGATTAGGTGATGACATATCCTATCTTTCATGGGAGAGATTACGCGTTGCCAACAAAGATAAAAGTGGTGTTCAGCTCCCCTTTCCTTGAATTCTCAGGGATTGTTATGCGTATATTTGTGGTTATCTCATCCTTGCTCTGGTCAGGAAGCAAAGAGACGCACCAAGTGAGAGTCGTAGCGTTCACAGGACACCAGGTGTTATTGCAGGCAGGATACAATCCTCCGCTAGGGCAGGCTCCAAGCTCTTTCTCAGTGACATTAACCTCGAATTCAGGCATGTTTTGGCCTCCATAATCAAGATCTCCGCCGCCGATCATAGTGGTCGCGTTATCGAAAACCTGCATCGTGATATTCACCGCAAGATTGCCTACGTTCTCAAGCACAAGCCCGTTTGCAGGAGAGCTGAATCCTGAACAACAAGTCTCATTCTCGATGACGCTAGGGGTATGAAGACTGCATTTCGAACAACCCATAGTGACATAGCCTGTACCGAAATCCACTGCGGTGACTGAGAGCGCGATAGCTATGCTTGAGACAAGAGTGAGATTGACTATGCCCTGAGAGGAATTAGTCGCCATCCCTGTGATGATTATTCCTGACATATCCGTACGATTCAGAAAGAATAATGTAGAAATTAGGGAGAATATTATTCCGAAAACAAGGATGATTGCGATCTTCCAATTTGCTGAATAGTTCATGGATGATAGCTTTATGAGACAGGTATTTAAGGATTGTCAATCTCAATCCCATTTCTGATTTTAGGAATCAGAAGGATAAAGCTGCAACAAATAATGCGATTCAAGGTATCGTAACAAAAATCCGCCGCTCGGAGCTATCCTCGGCCTTCAGGCCGAGGCTTTACGCTCCTCGCCTTGGCAGGCGGATTTTTGGAACCTCAAAAAGCCTTCATCTCCACGCTAAAGCGTGGAGCTTTCGGCTTTTCAAGGTAAGAATAAACCGGCTCTGTCCTGAATCTTTCCTTTTTTGTCGTTGCTTATAAACACCTGAGTATCAATCCCCATAAGAATTGGCCATTCAAGCAACGTCAAAAAAGTCTTCCATCATAGATTCAGGACATCGCGAAATAAACCATCACATTTATATAATAATACGGCGTAAACAGGATTATATGCTGCAAAGCATAGAAAGTGAGAGACCTTAGATAAAGGGTCAGATAGGTGACCGAACATGGATAGACGAGATGACAGGGGATATAGTGGAGGAAGCTATAGCGGAGGCTCAAGAGGGGGCGGCTATGGCGGCGGTTATGGGGGCGGCGGAAGTTATGGCGGAGGCTCAAGAGAAAGTGGAGGGGGAAGCTATGGCCAGAGCTTTGCCCCAGTGCAGGTAGGAGATGAGATTGATGTGCGCATCGAGGCTGTCGGCGAGAAAGGGGATGGAGTAGCTAAGAAAAAAGGTTTTGTCTTATTTGTCCCTAATACCAAAGAAGGCCAGGAAGTGCGGATAAGGATCACTAAAGTCCTGCGCAAAGTAGGATTCGCAGAAGTCATCGGAGAAGCTCAAGGGCCTATCGAGCAGGACTCGCACAAGCCGCGAGAATCGGCTCAGAGCGCGCCAGCGGCGCAGCCACGAGAGCAGAAGCCAGCTCCTGAAGACACTGAGAATTTCGGTGAAGAATCCGCTCCTGAAGCGCCTGAAAAAGAATCAGAAGAAGAGGATCAGGCAGGATATTAGGCAGTAACTTCAGGGATTACAAATACTTTTTATATTTATTTGATTTTTCTCTAGAACATGAGGCTTTTCATAGCTATAGACCTTCCTGAAGAAGCGCAGAAGGCTTTACGCGCAGCGCAAGAGCAGCTGCCTGATGATGATAATGCCGGACTTTCTAAAGTGAAAGAATTCCATCTGACAGTGAAATTCTTGGGAGAGGTCGCTGAAGAGAGAGCTGAAGAGATAAAGAATGCCCTCACTGAAGTGATTCCTCTCTCGCTGAACGCGTCACTAGGAAAGATAGGGGTGTTTCCTGACAAGAGCGCCCCTCGAGTGGTATGGGTCGGGATAGAACCTCAGAAAGAGATAATTGAACTGCAGAGAGATATCGATTCCGCTCTGACAGGGCTTTTCCCGAAAGAGAAAGATTACTCGCCGCACATAACTTTAGCCAGAGTCAAGACACTGAAGACTGCGGAAGAACTTATGCTGTCAGCCCAAAAGATAAAGATCGCAGATATGACATTTCCGATCGCCTCTTTCTCGCTCATAAAGAGCACGCTCACCCCTGAAGGACCGATTTATGCAGTGCTAAAGAAATATGGATAAGACAGCAGAACATTCTCCGCGAAGCCTAATGCCCCAAAAGAATTATAAACTTGTTCTGCACGCTGACCACTGTGAAAAAAAGGATCTTAGGGGTTGACAGGAACATATTCTTCTTAGGCATAGTCAGTTTCCTCACAGATGTCAGCTCAGAGATGATCTTTTCAGTGTTCTCAGTGTTCTTCATCGTCGTCCTTGGAGCGTCTGCGGCATTGCTTGGAATTGTTGAAGGTCTTGCTGATTTTTCCGCTTCATCACTGGATTACATCGCGGGATTCCTATCTGACAAGTCAGGAAAAAGGAAACGGTTCGCGGCTATAGGCTATGTGTTCTCGACTTTAGCCAAAGCAATACTGGTATTCTCAAGCTCAGTCAATTCCGCTTTCGCGTTCAGGGTGATTGAACGATTAGGGAAATCATTCAGGGGGCCTCCGCGAGACGCATGGATCGCTTCTCTCTCTGACAAGAACAATAAAGGGTATTCTTTCGGATTGCACAAGACTTTGGACAAGGCAGGAGCGATAATCGGGCCATTCATGGCTTACGGGATACTCAGAACGTACGGAGAGACTAAAGAGATCTTCGGATTATTGTTCTGGATTGCTCTGATACCTGCAGCGCTTGCGGTATTGTTGATCCTCTTCCTGAAAGACAAGCCTGCACCGCCAAGAGAGAAAGAGAACATCTTCAGGGCTTACAAGGATCTGAGTCCGGATTTCAAGCATTACCTTGCCAGTTCCGCGATATTCTCGCTAGCCTATTTCAGCTACGGATTCCTATTGTTAAAAGCCTACACTGCAGGATTCACTATTGAAAATATTGTCCTGCTCTATGCGCTGTTCAATCTCGCTTTCGTCTTTGTCGCCGCGCCGATCGGAAGATTAGGGGACAAGATCGGAAGAACAACAATAATAAGCGCAGAGTATGTCATTTATTTTGTTATGACTTTAGGGTTCCTGTTCGCGTCAACAAAGCTCCAGATAATCCTGATGTTCATATTGTACGGGATATTCTTCGCTATAGATGAAAGCCAGGGAAAAGCGTACATCTCTGACATCGAACAGAAGAGAAGAGGGACGGCGCTAGGGCTTTACGGCTTTGTGAGCGGGATGATCTATCTCCCTGCATCAGTCATCGCAGGATATCTCTGGACTATAGGGCAGGCATACACTTTCGGGTTCGCTGCGCTGGCCTCTTTTGCGGCGCTGGTGTATTTTAGGATGTTCTTGAAGAACAATGAAAGTTCTATAAATTGAAAAGATACGCGTTTTCTTCGCTCCTGCGAACAGAAAGTTTTTATACATAAACCGATAATTATCGGTAATATGTGGATAGCGCGATTCAGACTTAAGGATCCAGAGGATATCTATTCGCCATTGTGCGAAAAATTCAGAATTGAATTCTTTGCATTTCCTTACACCAATTTTATGAAGAAGAATAGAATCAACCTTATACTCGGCGGAATAATCTCTGGGACTGAAGAGAACAAACAAAAATTCGTCCAAGAACTCAAGAAAGACAGACGGATAATTGGAGCAGAGCAGCATTATGATTTCATCCTTATCCATGCGCAGCATCCTTCTTCTAGAGAGGCCAGAGCAGAGATCAAGATATTCTATAATCCCCAATTCATCAGAGTAAAGCCTGTCCATATAAGCACTGATGGATGGGAGGATTGGGAAGTTGCTTGTTTGTCAAGAGAAGAGTTGAACAGGTTAGTCCAAGCATCAATCAAGCATTATAATGGAAAACTGCTCTCTTTAAGGCAGGAGACTGTCAAAAGCGTTGCGAGCTTAGAGCTTGTCCCAACCTTTACGGACAAGCAATTGGAAGCCCTAAAGATCGCTTACAAAGAAGGATATTATAGATATCCTCGAAAACTCACAATCCCTCAGCTTGCCAAGAGCATAAAAAGATCATATTCCACCTTCCAAGAGAATCTCCGCAAAGCAGAGAACAAGCTCATTGACCACTTTTTAAGATACCGATAATTGTCGGGTAAAATCTTTTATATTCTGCAGTCACTACTTCTAGATTAAGATGACAAGATTAGAACAATTAACAAGAACGACAGAACTGACTGGGAAAAGGATCATTGTGACCGGTTGCGGCTACAGGCCAGTCCAACACATTTTCTATGATATCGTAACTGAAGAACCAAGCCATGATCCCCTTATAGTTGATGGACAAGAGATGAAACTAAATATAGGGGCTGCAGCAGCGGGAGTTCTTGCATTACAGGGAGCCACGGTACATATGGTCTCAACATCAGAAGACAAATTGAAGAATATCAAACAAGGCTTGATAACTTCTATAGATGATACTCTGATAGAATATTCTGCGCTGAATCTTCTGGATGAGGCAGAAGTCAAGACTTTTGTCAAAAATCTTCATTGTGATAAACCTCTCTATTGGGTCCAATCTGTTGGTTTAGGTGCAGGAAGTTATAAACTAAAAGATGATAACCCCTATCTGCCTATTGAAGAAATTCCTCTTGAGTTAATAGAGAAAGAATCTCAAAGTGTGCTTAGACCAACACATTTAATGATGCAACAACTTTTACCAAGATTCAGAAAACAAAAGGAAACAAGAATAGCAATAATCACATCTATGAGTGCAATAAGAGGATATTCTTATGGGGCAACGCATTGCGCAGCTAAAGGGGCTATAGATCGATACGCGAATGCTGCTATGCTAGGATTATACAATAATAATATATTTTTAACGACAGTGCGTCCAGGAGCGATGGATACTGGATTGTATGATAATCCTGCCGTTCAAGAAGCTTTAAAGGTTATTACTGACGAATATCGATGCGATTATAGAAATAACGGAATAAGACTAGCACCACCAACATCCGTAGGAGAAGCGATAAAATGTGCATTTACAATGCCCGCACACATCCCTTCTCTGAACCTGGTTGCGAAAGGACAACTGCCCCATGAAGGATCTTGACTATAAAATCACATTGTCCTCAAGACCACCCAAACCTTTATAAACCATCTGAATTCTGTTCTCGTAAAGCCGACGCGCAGAGGAAGGCGTTCCAGGAAGGATACGGACTCCGCGCATGCTGATGAGGCGATAAAAACTCAGCGGAATAGCTCAAAGCTTTCTGCGGTCTTTATCCGGTCAATAAAGAACAAAAATATCATGATAAGATATTATTGTGATACAGAACAACGGAGGAATCATCATGGCAGAGAATCAAGAGATGCTAGTGCCTTTGGACGAATACCTGAAAGCAGGAATACATATCGGAACTAAGTTCAAGACAGCGCACATGGCGCAGTTCATCTACAAGGCAAGGCCTGACGGGCTGTTCATCCTCAACCTTCAGAAGATCGATGAACGCTTAGCGATATGCGCGAACCTCATAGCGCAATACGCCCCTGAAGACATTCTTGTGGCTAGCAGGAGAGAGAACAGCTGGAAAGCTGTCAACGCTTTCAGTAAAGAGACAGGAGTAAGGGCTTTCGCGGGAAGATACCCTCCAGGAGTCCTTACCAACACTTCGCAGAAGAATTTCACAGAAGCGAAGATAATCATAGTGACTGACGCCTGGCTTGACAGGAACACTCTCAATGACGCGATGATAGTGCGCATACCAGTCATCGCTTTGTGCGACACGAACAACCAGGCCAACAATATAGACTTTGTGCTCCCTTGCAACAACAAAGGAAAGAAATCTTTAGGGCTAGTGTTCTGGCTGCTCGCTCGCGAGTACAAGAAGCAGCGCGGTCTTGGAGAGATGGCTCTCAAGCTTGAAGACTTTGTTGATGAGTGAATGTTTTATTTTTTATTATATTCTTAATAGAAGATTATTTTTGAAATACATATTTATTGCGCAATGCGTACTTATACCACAGCCTCTTTCTCAGGTAAGGCTTTAGGCTCTGGAATATCCCCCGGATTATTGATACTGGCTTCCTTGCTGACCAATCTTATCCCTTCCTGGACTATCTCAAAAAGCACGCTTCTTGATTCCGGCAGCGCGCGGTGCTTGCGGATGATTGCAAGCCTCTTATTGGAATTTGCTTTCTGCAGCTCGATAAGGCATTTGCTGCCGTAAAGCACTATGTCCCCTCCGACCATATTTACTTTGTCCTTCATCTCGAAAGAAGAGTAGACCTGATTGGTCACAAGCACAGGTATCCTCTTCATCCTGGCGATCTCTGTGAGGTAGCCTATCTGCAGTGCAAGCTCTTTGTTTGTCAGGTAATGGCTTTGCTGCTCAGGATTGCGCCCCATCTCAAGACGGTAATGCATCGCTATGCCGTCAATGACTATAAGCCCTATCTTCTCATTCGTGATCTTCCTGAGCTTCTCGAAAGCCTGCTTCTGCTCTTCAAAATTCACCGGATTGAGGAAAAGGATGTTACCCATTATCTCGGCTTCACGTCCAGAGACTATCTGCTTAAGGCGCTCTACAGAGAATCCTCCTTCAGTATCCACAAAAATGACTTTCTTGCCGCTGCCTGCGACCTGCACTGCGCATAGGATAGCGAGATTTGTCTTTCCAGACCCTGCAGGCCCATAGACTGTAGTGACTACATCCTGCTCAATCCCCCCTCCAAGAAGATGATCGAACGCTTCGCTCCCAGTAGACAACTTGACAGTCATGAACACCCCTAAAGGCCGCTTTCTTGCAAGAAAATGATATGGTTTCAGGCGTTTAAATAGCTTTCCAAAAATATAAAAAAGAACTCCACTACAACCACCTTATGGGGTCGACAATAACCGCGAGACGAGCATTTATCGTTCTGGCCATATTAGTGGCATTGCCATTGCTGATAAGGCTCTACTATGCGTTCCAGAACGAAGGGTTCACTGGAAGCGATGCCTATTTCTCATTGCGGGAAGCCAGAAGCATACTTGAGACAGGGCTGCCGGCATACCATGATCCTTACAGCTATGGCGGCAAAGAACAGGTATTCATGCCGTTATTCTATTATCTTTTAGCATTCATAGGGTTATTCATGCCTCTGGCAATTGCAGGAAAGATACTGCCGAACATATTATCAGCGTCAATAGCTGTAATCTCCTATCTAATAGCGTATCAGTTGACAAAGAACCGGATTGCGGCGCTTTTCAGCGCAGGGATCTCAGGATTAATCCCAGCGTTCATAAGCTCTACAACAAACACCTTATCTCCATTATCATTATTCATTCCTCTGCTATTCCTGATTGTCTACTGCTTCATAAGGATTCACGAGAGCAATTTCATCTATTGGTTCCTGACAGCTTTGCTTGCCTCTATGCTGACCACTCCGCTCACAGCAATCCTCATCCCCTGCTTTTTCTTCTATTCGATGCTGCTGAGGCTTGAGGATGTAATTCACGACAGGGCAGAGATTGAAACTATGATATTCTCCCTATTCTTCATAATGTGGGCGCTGTTCCTTGTGTTCAAGGACGCGTTCGCGATGCACGGAGCAGGAATAATGTGGAACGGGACTGTAGCGATAGCCTTGACACTTCCACTCACACTGCCGTTGATGCTTTACCTGACAGGGCTGCTGCCTGCGGCGTATGGAATCTACTCGATATTCGACCATATCTTCAAGAGGAAAGACCGCCGGTCTTATCCAATCATGGCTCTCGCATTATCTGCGGTCCTTCTTGCCTGGCTGAGAATCATAGAGGTCACTGCCGCTCTTGCTGTAGCAGGAATATCTTTCGCGATAATCTTCTCGCTATTCTATAATGAATTGTATTCTTATATTGAAAAAACTAATTTCGCAAGATTAAAGACACCTCTCATGGTCATCCTTGGACTTGTCTGCGTCTTAAGCCTGGCAATCCCTTCCTGGATGATAGCGAGAGAATCTTCGAATGCGGCGCTAAGCGACCAGGAATACACTGCTCTCTCATGGATAAGAGAGAATACTGAGAAAGATTCTGTGATACTGGCGACTGTTGAAGAAGGAAACGCAATCTCAGCCGTCGCGGAGAGAAAGAATGTGGCGGATGACAATGCTCTCCTTCAGGCTGATGTTGCGCAAAGGGCTGAGGATATCAGCAGGATATTCTCAACACAGTTCAAGACTGAATCATTGAGGCTTCTGACAAGATACAATGTAACCCATGTGATGATAACCTCAAAAGCAAAAGAGCAGTTCGGGAGCGGATTGGCCCAATCATTCAATGATGAAGAATGTTTCAAAGAAAGATACAAGAAAGATATCAGGATCTACGAGGTAAAATGCAGGTTCGCGTGATGAATGCTAAGAATGGAAAAAAGCGCAAGAGAGCGATCAAGAATAATGGAGACGGACCAGAAAAAGCGCTGAAGAATGAGAAGAAAGAAAGATACACGGCGATCTTCAGCGCCTCTCTGCTCTGCCTTGCCGCGGCAGTACTTCTAGCTGCGCTCATAAGCGCGAAATTAAGCGCTGAGAACACCCTGCTTGCTGGCAGTCAGCCCTACCTGCATGCGAGGATGGCAGAAAGCATTTCTGAAGGGGATTATAGCGGAATAGACAACATGATCCATGGCTCTAGAATCATCGCACTGACCCCATATCATTACGCTCTTGGATGGATTACCAGATTGACAGGGAGCTTTTGGGCATCTGTGACACTCCCATTACTGAGCGCAATGACCTCCTTGGCTTCGTTTTTCTTCATCGCGAGAAAGACAAAGACATTGCTGCATTCGATCACCGCTGCGGCAATGCTTGTGACATCGCCAGCTTTCCTCTCGCTAGCGCTCATATCCTCTCCTGATTCGATGGCTATAGCTCTGACGCTGCTTGGATTCACCTTGTTCTTCAGCGACAACAGGATAAGCAGGATCTCTTCATTGCTGGCTTTCGGGATCGCTTCCCAATTCTCCGCGATATTCCTTGCGCTCATCATCATAGGACTGCTGTTCAGCGCGCTGATATCGCTAGAGAAGAGAACTTTTTCGATAGCATCGATCATATTCCTGACAGTGATATATGGTGTGCATCCTTCTCCTTTAACGGATAATTACGAGATGCCTATCAGAGATTTCATAGGGGAATCACTCTCTGATTTCGGAAGCATGCATGGCTTCAGCGTGTTTTTCCTGATGCTGGCGATAATAGGATTCTTCTCTTCCTGGAAAGAGAAAAAGAAGGATTATCCAATTTATGCTTCTATAGCGGGATTCATCATGCTCGCGCTCGTCACAGGATCGCACGCTCAGTCATTGCTGGTCTTCCCATTGGCAATCCTTGCAGGCCAGGGGATTGTGAAAGTAACCTCTTTTGACTGGAGGTTTGACATAATCCGAACACTCACATATGTGCTTATAGCCTGCGGAATAATATTCTCTACACTAAGCTATGGCAGCAGACTCGTAGATGCTGCGCCTTCGGAAGACCTTGCCACGGCGCTTTCCTGGCTCAAGAATAACTCTAATGAGGAACGAGTTATACTCTCTAATCCGGACAATGGCTATTGGATCGAGTGGTTCTCTACCAGAAAGGCTTTCATAGACAGCTATCATTCAACGACACAGGCCTATGGGCGCAAGAATGAAGCGGCGGAAGAAGTATTCTATGAATCCGCGATTGAGGAAGCGCAAAAAAAGCTGGATCTCAATGAGATAGACTACCTACTGATAACCCCAGATATGCGACTGGGAGAAATCTGGAATAAAGATGATCAGGGGCTGCTGCGTCTCCTGCGCAACAACGAAACATTTAAAAACGTTTATGCTAAGGAGAACATAGAGATCTGGAAAGTATTACGACGGGATGAATAATCTCCGGATCCCTCAATTAAAGTTGGCAAGGAGAGAATGACATGCTTATAATGAAAGAGATCCTCATATATACCTTATGCTATTTCGGCCTCTTCTCCTCAACGCTGCTCATGATAGTGTTCTTCCAGAATATTCGCACTCTGAAGCATCCTAAGCCTAAATATTTCCCTAAAGTGAGCATAATAGTGCCTGCTTTCAATGAAGAGCGCTCACTAAGAAAGACTGTAGAATCATTGTTCAGTCTGGATTATCCTAAAGAGCTTCTCGAGATAATGATCATTGATGACGGATCAAGAGATGACACATTGAAGATCGCAAAGACTTACGAATCCAAAGGTGTCAAGGTATTCACTAAAAAGAATACTGGAAAAGCAGATACTCTCAACTATGGCTTGGCAAGATGTTCCGGAGAGATTGTCGGAGCATTGGACGCTGATTCTTTCGTCAGGCCTGACGCGCTCAAGAAGATGATCGCGTATTTTGAGCAGAAAAGAGTGATGTGCGTAGTGCCTTCAGTCAAGATATGGCAGCCTAAAGGGATACTGAGCAGGATACAGGCAGCTGAATTCCTCTCCGCGCTGTTCATCCGCAAGTCTTTCTCTTACCTGGGCGGAGTCCCTATAACTCCAGGACCGTTCACACTCTACAAGAGATGGTTCTTTGACACTTACGGAGGATATAACACCGAGACGCTTACTGAGGATATCGAGATAGCATTGAGGATAGAGAGCAAGAAGTTCGTGATAGAAAGCGTGATTGACGCTAATGTCTACACTGATCCTGTGCACGGCCTAAAGAAAGTATATACTCAAAGGCTGCGCTGGTTCAAAGGGTTCATCGACAACATAATCGCTTACAGGTTCATGATAAAGCCTTCTTACGGCAATCTCGGGATGTTCATACTCCCGATATCGATCATATCGATAATACTAGGCATAGGCGCTTTCAGCTATTCTATGGCGCGGTTAGGAAGCACGTTTGCGCAGAACCTTGTAAATTGGTATCTGATTGGCTTCGATATCAGCACATGGTTCCAGTATGATTTTGATACGTTCTTCATAAATACAGGGCCATTGCTGATAATCCCATTGATAGCGATAGCCATAGCGGTCGTAATCCTTTTATTCGCGAGAGAATACTCCAAAGAGAAACAGCCATGGGCATTGTCTGCGCTCTCATTCTTCATGATATACTGGATGATATATTCAGTTTGCTGGGCATCTGCAATAGCCCATAGGGTGGCAAAGCGCACAGTATACTGGGGTAAACAATGACTTTCATGGAGAGGAAAAAACTGCAGTTCTCTGCCTATCTTGCGGCTTTCGCGATAACAACACTCATCTTCATATTAGGGATAATGCTGGGATCCTACAATAACAACAAGAAACTCGCGAGCGTTGACAATCTTGAACAGGAGATAAAGATGAGCACTATGGGCAATGAGATACAATATCTGCTGATGTCTGAAAGCCCTTGCGATTATGTCAACAGCACAGAGATGGCGATCAATCTTGGAAATCTCGGATCTAAGCTGACATTCATGGAATCCCAATTGGGAAAAGATGATGAAAGGGTAGTTAACCTGAAAGAGTATTACTCCCTGCTTGAGCTGAGGCATTGGCTGTTCCTGAACAAGGCAAAGAAGGAATGCAATCTTACTTATGACCTGGTGATATATTTTTATTCCAATGAAGGGGACTGCGCTGACTGCGAAGAGCAAGGCCATGTCCTGACTTATGTGCATAAGAAGAACCCGAAATTCAATGTGTACTCTTTCGATGTCAATATAGGGAATCCGGCGTTGGATACTCTTAAGACGCGATACTCTGTCGAGAGCACACCCACCATAGTGATAAACAATAATAAGTTTGAAGGATTCACGGGAAAAGAAAAACTATTCAGAGAGCTGAATATGACAGAGACGGATTGATGCGATCATACGCATGAACAATAAATGAAGGATCTGATGAATTCTAAGATATTAAGGATAAAGGCCTTGATCTCTGAGAACAGGATTATAGCTGCATTGTTCTTACTATCAGCTTCGTATTTCATCGCACAACACTTCTCCCATCTTTCCTGGGATTTCATCAGCTACCAGATGAACGCGGAGTATTGGGCTGGCAATGGACAATACCTTGAGATACTGCGCCCCCCACTTATTTCTGTCCTGTTCTTCATATTCGGGGCACTTGGCAGAGAAGCGGCAGCGATCCTGACTATCCTCTCAGTCTCCGTATTATTCCTTTATTCCACCATACGGATGGCTGACGCCTGCAGGATTGACAGGAAGATAATGTATGGGCTGAGCCTTAACGCTTTCGTCCTCATGTTCGCCACTTTCGCGGGCACAGAGCTTCTGATGCTCGCGCTGATTGAACTTTTCATTACGGAGATTATTGAGAGCAGACCAAAAGAGATATCCGGACTGTTTCTGGGGCTGGCATTCCTTGCGAAATATACTATAATGCCTTTTGTTGCGCTGCTGCTGTTCCATGGAAAGATTGAGAAGATAATGAAGAATGCCGGCATTGCGGCACTGACAGTCTCTCCCTGGCTGATTGCGAACTATCTCTTCACAGGGAATCCTCTCACAAGCATCGCTGACAGTTATGCGCAGAACATCAAATTAAGGTCTTACATCCATATGGCTCCAAGCATCATGCACTTCCTCGAGAGCGCCAACATCCTGCTGCCCCTGACTATTCTTGGAATAACTTTCTCAATGGCATCATTAAGGCAACAGATAAGAGATACTAAGATTTTCTCATTGAAACGCCTTATTGAATTCCTGAGAACTTATAAGATCGGGCTGATCATGGTCTCAGTAGCTATTCTGACAGTGTTCACATACATCACAACACCCATGAAATTCGACCGCTATCTCTTCGTGCTGACAATACCCTTAGTCTTCTTCGCTGCGGAAGCGCTGAAGCCGCGAGAATCAATGGTTTTAGGGATGAAATTGGTGATGACTGAGAAGCACGCTAAAAGGATAGTGATCATCATATTCGCACTGTCAATATCATTCTGCGTTGCGCTGCTCCCTTTCGGCTTGAAAGGGGAGCTCTACGATGAAGCTCTTAGGAAAACAAACGAGCTAGGGATTGATTCCTGCGCGCTAAAATCCAATGAATGGGTGTTCCTGAACTATAAAGGAAGGACTGCGGAGATAGCTCCCTGGCCTGCGACTGTTGATTCTTATCTTGCTCAAGGATACTATCTCCTGCTGTTTAAGCGGGCTTACGAGCCGAACTACACCCATGACAGAGGATTCATCGATACGCGAAAGCCTTTGTTTGAGAATGAGAGATTCGCGATATTGGGCAATATGTCCGCATGCGTGCCCTTAAGGCCTATGACGATGACCTACCTTGAAACTGTTGATGAGATGATGAAGATAAAATACGGCTATGGCATTGACAAGAATCCTTACAGGATATTATTCACAGACTATGGCATTTAGAAACTCTCATCTCTTTCTCAGCTTGATCATGTCGCCTAGAGTGAACTCTTTGGTCTGCTTTCCCCGCACTACAGTGCCTTCATCCTCGAACTGCTCGACAAGGGTTATCCCTAAAGCTTTCTCAAGCTTTCTCGCGGTCTCTAGGTCTGGTTTTGTCTTCTCATTCTCTATCCCCTGCAGCACTGATTCGCGCTCATTAACTTTCTTGCCTAACTCCTCCTGAGTAAGGCCGAGCTTCTCACGCGCTTTCTTGACTTTCCTGCCATAACCGTCCATGATTATTGTGACCACTTCAGGCTTCTTGATGACCTTCTTCACTTCCTCAGTCTTCTTGACAAAAGTGACCGAAGTCTGGAGGACTTTACCGTACTTAGAGCATCCTTCGCAGACAGACATCTCTGTGCCTTCGACTAGGGCTCTCACAAGCCGTCCTGAAGTTCCGCATATGTCACAGCTTGGCATGATCTCACGATGTTATTGCTCACAATAAACTCTCGAACAACGATGAAGGCGGTGCATGAATTCTCACCTCAGGATTACCACCCTAACGAGGGTCTTGTTCCTCGATCCCGCCGTTAGGGAGATGTCCTCGCTATGCTCGGAATCTCCCGAATAAAGCTGCAAAATTGCACAATAAATATGAACTAGGTACCCGCAGCAGAGCACTCGCTTCGCTCAACCCTGCAACTCACTTACAAACATGAAAGGCGGTGCTGGGATTCTCACCTCAGGGTTGCCACCCTAGAGGTACCCGCAGCAGAGCACTCGCTTCGCTCAACCCTGCAACTCACTTACAAACATGAAAGGCGGTGCTGGGATTTGAACCCAGGATCTTCGGGAACTGACATGCGATATTCTGCACTTTGCAGCCGAATGCCTTAGCCGTTTGGCCACACCGCCGATGAATGTGAAGGACTTCTTTGAACATATACTTTCTCGCTCTTTAAGCATAAACGGACTCGGTGGGACTTCCAATGCCTGCCTTAAGCAGAGCGTTTTTGAACCCACGATCCCCAGCTTAGAAGGCTGGTACCTTATCCAGGCTAGGCAACGAGTCCGTGCACGACTCAAAGAATCCGGGCTGTTTATAAAGATTGTGAGAACATTGGCGATGTCCTGGATCTTTAAAGAAAGACTTTTTTGTCGTTGCTTGCAGGTTTCCCGCAATCAATGCTTCTTCAAGAATGGCTATTCAAGCAACGACAAAAAAAGACGATTCAGGACTGAACCGATAACAGCAATAAGGCTGATTCTCCCTCTTAATCACCGTCTCAATCGTAGACATTCTTCCTATGCCTGATCTTGATCACAAGAATCAATAACCTGCCTTTGTCGATATCAAGGATTATCCTATAATCCACAACCCTGAACTTATAGCCTTCATCTCCGACAAGTTTTGTGATGAACGCTTCAGGCCTGAGCTTGATCCTTTCCAGGACGCAGACAATGCGCTCCTGCACGCCTTTCTCTAGCTTCAGGAATTGTTTTCGGGATTTGTCTGAGAAGATGACTGAATACATCACAATTCTGCGTCCTTCTTCACTTGTTCAAAAGTGAAGAATTTGCCTTTCTTGATCTCAGCGCGGGATTCAGCTAATTCTTTCTTGGTCTCTTCATTCAGCTCTTTGGTGTCTTCAACTAAGTCCCAGATGATTTCTTCGTAGGTTTCTCTCTCGGTGAATTTGCGCTTGGAAAGCTCTGTCTGCAGCTCGGAGCTTATCTGAATAGTGGTAGCCATAGCACACTATAGTTAGATATGGTATGTAAATATTGCGATTATTCTTTCTCCAATCAAGATCTATACCATGACTAACACAGATTAAATCGTCTTCAAGAAACCCGCCCATTTACCAGATTTCAGCCCTAGAATGCTTATCACAAAGACGATCAGATACATGATGAATCCATACACGCAGGACGGCAGCCAGAGCACGTAAGCGCATCCGCCAAAGACGCAAACGCTCTTGAACAGCTCATTATAGGAGAGATAGCCAGAGAAAAGCATGCCCATGACAGAGATGCCAAGTATCGTCTTCAGCGCGAGATCTTTTCTCATGAAGCAGGAATAAGAGCAGGAATATAAAAATATATCTAAAAAATATATAGAAAATCTAAAAAAAAAGAAAAAAATCAAGTCATCACTTGGCTTTTCCCTTGCTTCCTTTCTCGACTTCAGGCTTTCCTGACTCAACATCAGTCCTGCCAGTCCATTTCGCAGTGACTTCTTTCTCTGTGCGGATTTTCTCTGAAGCTTCAGCGCGGGCTTTCTCTGCCCTGACAGCTTTCAGGCCGGCCTTCTCGTCAATAGCGGCGACTTCAGCGTCAAGAGGAAGGATGATTTTTACGTCTTTTGTTTCAGAGAGATTGAATGAATGCTCAACTATAGCGCTCCCGTAGATAAGAGTGATGACTAGAGAATTCTCGGCAGCAAGCGACACCTGCGCCATTAGCAATAGCGCAACCACTAAAAACACTGCTTTTCCAACCACAGGCTGACAGAAGCGGGGAGATTATAGAAATATTACGGCAGCCATGTCTTCTCGTTCTTGAGCTTGTCAGGCAGATACTTGTCAATGACATAATTGAGGCTGTACTTCGCGAAAGCCTGCTGCTCTGCCCTCTTGCCCATGCTGAGTATGAGATTGAGCGCTCTCTCCCATTCCTTGTGCTCCTGCACGAAAGGATCGTTCTTCATCCCATCCTTGACTCTCTTGATGTCCACTTCTTTCAATGGATGAGTGGGAAGCTTATAATCAAGGATATCCTGCGGTGTAACACCTATGAATTTCGCTTGCGGCACGCAGAAGAACTGGTTGATGTGCGCTGCGTTGCCTGAACCTACTTTCAGTGTACGGTAGATATTGAGATAGCCGTAAGGATCGCCGTCAGTGAACACAAGCACTGGCAGTCTCTTAGCGTCCGCGAGCCTTCTGACAAATCTTCTGCAGGCTCTTGTCGGGACTCCGCCCATGCTGATGAGTATGCAGTCCGCGCTTTTCCAATAGCCGTGCTTGTTGAGGCGCTCGAACATACCATTGGTCTCTATCGCTATTATGAATTTCGCTTTTGTCTCGAACTCGAGATGTTCGACATTTGAGGGGATGGAATACGCGCCGCTCCCGAACTTTGTGCAGTCAATCTTTATCTCTTTGCCAGTGTTAGGGTCCTTGTCAATGACTATGAGCTCTCCAGCGACTGCGCCGCCATGCTCATCTGCGATATAGCCTAACTGCTCCCTGTTCACGCCGAACATCGCCTCTATATCGTCCATGACAGTGTCAGACTCTGGCTGCTCGTGAAACATAGCCTCGCCCCAGTTCTTGCTGACGTAATATATCTCTCTCTTTGTGGCTATGTCATCTGTCTCGACAAGCTTTCTTGACTCGTTCATCATCAGCAATGTCTGTGCGAAAGTCTTTATCGTGCCTGCTGAAAGAGTGCGCATGACCATCTTCCCTTTCAGCTCAAAGAATCCTTTCTTAGGATCATAATCGACATTCTGCAAGGAGCGCAAAGGCATCTCAAGCTCTGGAGCCTCTTTCTTGAGGATTGTCTTGTAGATCTTGTCCGCTGTCTCCTTGATGTTCTTGATCATGTCAACCATGAATGTCACTTCTCCCGCTTTGACGGCTTGCCTTTATGGCCTGAATCGCTCTTCTTCCCATCATCTTCTCCATCATCGCCTTCTTCTTCATCACTCTTCTCACTGGAATCATCAGCGCCGATCTTCGCGAAATCCTCATCGTACTCCTCATTCTCCATAGAGACATCTTCAAGCTTGCCTCTCTTCTTCTCAAGAATTTCTTTCAGCCCGGTCTTGATCGCTTCTTCATTCTCTTTCTTCAGCGAGAGCATCTCTTTGAGGACCTGTGCTACAAAAGGTATATATTTCTCGATATAGCCGCGCTTCTTGAGCTCGTCAGTGTATTTTCTTTTCTTGAGAGTGTACTGCGCGAGTTTGCGACCGCATTCCTGTAGGGCGAGCTTGACTTCCTTGATGATCTCGGGATAATGCGCGATAGCCTCTTTAGCTTCAGAAGTGAATGGGGCCCAGACTGAGGCGATGTGGACGACAATGACTGCAGGACCTACAGGTAAAGAATCCTGGCTCTGGCTCAATCCGTAAGCTCTCCACCCTGTCTCGATCATGCTCTCATTGATTGCGCAAGCGCTCTGCTGATAGAGCAAAGGCACCCTATTAGCGAATCTCATTATCCTGACAGGTTTATCAGCAGGGAGATCTCCCCCGTAAGCTATAGCTGCCTCTACCTGGAAAGGATTGCCGCGATAGACATCAGGGCTGCGGCTTGTCGCGCAATAGAATTCGGCATTTATCTCTTTCTTAAGCCCTTTCTCAAGCAATTCCTCGCCGATAGGACTTATGCAGTCCGTCGGAGGAGCCATTATCTTTGTTTTCCTTATAGCCTGAATCATCCTTTCAGCCTGGTCACGGGTGACTTCTGAAGGCTTGAAGTTCGGTAGCACTTCAGCAGCGTCGCATATCTCTTTCGCGACTGTTGAGCTGACGCGCGAAAAATCATTAGTGAGGAAACTCTGCAATGTCCTTGATTCAGTATTGCTCAGCATCTTTATGAGCATCCCAACTTCAATCCCGTAAGGATGGGGTTTTATCTCTTTAGGCTCTTTAGGCAATTCTTCAGTCGCTCTTGCGAAGATTATCTGCTCTGCCTTAGGATTTGTGAATATCAATGTGGCGTGCGGATTCACTATGGCAGTCTGCTTCATGTATGCGTCGACTGACTGAGGACCTGAGGAATAAGTAGCTTCAAGATCTAGCTCTATACGGGTGCCATGGTCTCTTGAGAACGGAGCTTCTCCCTCTTTGAGTATCTCGGGCATGTTGTTCTGGGTGTTGATCCTCAATTCGTAATAATGCGCAGGATGATCCTTGGCTATCCTTGAGACGATCTTTATCGGCCTTCCGGTAGTGAGCTGCCCATAAAGCGCTGCGGCGCTTATCCCTATCCCCTGCTGGCCCCTGCTTTGCTTCATGCTGTGGAATTTCGAACCATATAGGAGCCTTGCGAATATATTAGGGATCTGCTTCTTGACGATTCCAGGACCATTGTCTTCTACGATTATCCTGTAACGGTCATTCTGCATATCTATTATCTCGACAGAGATCTCAGGGAGGACTCTGGCCTCTTCGCACGCGTCAAGGCTGTTATCGACAGCTTCCTTGATCGCTGTGAGGATGGCTTTCTTCTTGTTGTCAAAACCGAGCAAGTGCCTGTTCTTCTCGAAGAATTCCGCTACTGAGATCTCTCTCTGCTTCTCAGCGAGCTTGTGCGCTATAGGCTGATCGTCACTCTCTTTCTTGTCCTTGCTGCCAGAAAGCGTTGTCTGTGCTATTATATCACTCTTTGAACCTTTTTTTATCACGCGTTCTCTCGGGATAATGCTAAGGTTGAACGCGTTGATTCATGCACAGAGGCATTTGTTTAAAAAGTTAACTTTTTGAACGGCGATGTCCTGAATCTATCAAGAAAAACTTTTTTGACGCTGCTTTACAATCAGATGATTAGAGAACTGAAACGAGGCGTATAGAAGCAGCGGCAAAAAAGAGTGATTCAGGGCAGTTATGTCCAGAATCGCTTTTACGCAGAAGTTAGGATGTCATATAAGAATGAAAAAATACCTAATCGCTTTCTTAATCTGGATCTTCATCGCTGTCTTCAGATGAAGTGTTGTCTTTATCGCCAGTCTCTCTCAGCTGCAGGTCTTCGGCGCTTAATGATCCATGCACGAACTCTTTGCGCTTCTTCTCAAGCCAGCGATAGACTGTCGAATGCTCAGCCCCTTCAAGCAACTTCTCGACTGCCCTTCTCGCGAAGAACACATTCTCGGGCTTGCCGATTATAGCGATAGTCTTGCCATAGACTGAGAAATAAGTTTCTGTCAATCGTTCAAGATTGACTCTGCTCTTCCCTTCAGTGCCGATGACTCTGGATTTTATGCGCAAAGCCTTATTCTTGCTCTTTCCTGCGTATTCCCTTATATCTATCATCTCCAGACCATATTCTGGATTCAGGAGCAGTAATGCGGTGTCTGGACTGAACCCGCGGCCTATGGCCGTGATTATGTCTTTCGCGACCATGAGGATTATGGGATCATTGCCCGATATCCTCACATCCCCATCGATAGAATCCACAGAAAGTCTGGCCTTAGTGGCTGCCTCGAGCTGGCGCTTGGTTTCCCCTTTCTTCCCGATTATTACTGCTATGCGCTCTTTAGGGATCTTGAGCTCATGCATGAAGCTGTCTTCCGGCTCGCCTTCAGGAAAAGATTGAATGGTTTTTGTCATAGGTATAGAAGCCATAAAATGTAATGTTTTATGGCTTTTCGAAGAATAACGACTCTCAGGCCATTTTTAAAGCTTTGGTTGGTCAACTACGGCAAGAAATGGCAAGAACTCTTAACAAAATACAAGAAGATAGGATCTCTTGGCAGGAGATATGCAAAGACATTAAGCCTAAAATCTCCAAAATAACATAAAACTTCAAGCCTAAATCATAAGATGATGAACGCGCCTGATTGCCAAAAAC
The DNA here is from genome assembly GCA_035289005.1 of Candidatus Nanoarchaeia archaeon. Lineage (GTDB taxonomy): Archaea > Nanobdellota > Nanobdellia > Woesearchaeales > UBA12501 > DATDYN01. The sequence continues at coordinate 18,769 of DATDYN010000017.1, read as the reverse complement.
TCCAAAATCTTTAAAAAGGGTATAAGCTTAAGGCCTAAAGAATCCTATGGTAGGTATACAGCTATTCAGAAAACAGAGGCTGCAGGCTTCCATGACCCGAAATAAGAGGTTTTCCGCCTTTGATGTCCTGATGACTCTTCTCTTCTTGACATCAGCCTTGGCTTCATTCTCTGCGCCAGCCCATGCCTTAGTGACTTATACAGACATTTATATCTCTATTAAAGATGTCACCACGGACAAGCAGATAGTATACCTCCCTGTAGAGATGCAGCTGACTAACCTGAATACAAAGACTTCTATCAATCTGACAAAATTCATCGATGAGGAAGGGATACTGAAGCACCGTCTTAGCGTCGGAACCTGGAAGCTCTCTATCAAGGCTGACCTCTTTTCCACTCCTGAAGTTGATTATTGGGGGGAGAGATCTTTCGTGATCGAGGAAAATGTGCCTTCAGCCAATGAGGTGATGTACCTTTCTCCGGCAGGATCAGTAGAAACCTTCGTCAAGGATGATACTGGAGCGATCATACCTAAAGCTGAGATCGCCCTCAAATGCAAATCTTTCCAGTCCGGAGGGATGACTGACCTTTCAGGCACTGTGAAGACTGACGCTGTGCCTGTAGGCAAATGCAAAGGATCAGCCACATTCAATGATATGAGCGGCACTGCTGAAGTCTCAGTCGTCCAGGGAACGGTAGTCCCTTTAGAGATTGTTCTGAATAAAGAGATATTCACTCCTGCGGCAGCTCTTCCTTTGGCAATAAGCTTTGCGGTATTGGCTTTGCTCACTTTAGCAGGATATCTTTTCAGGAAGAAATACTTCCAGCGCCTTGAGAATGAGACTAAAAAGATGAAGCACGCAGTCGCTAAAGAGTTTGCCCAGATCAAAGAGCAGGAGAAGAAGGACCAGAAGAAGAGGGAAGTCCAGGCAGCCATAGCTGAGAAAATCAAGACGCAACCTGCTCCTGAGATTATCGCTGCTGCGGCTAATCAGGATAAGAAGCAGGAACTGAACCCGAGAGCGCGGGATATCATGGCCACATTGAACGATAAAGAGAAAGCTATAGTCAACTGTCTTATCGAGCATGAGAACAAGGGCAGCCAGGCCATGCTGCGCAATTGCACAGGAATCCCTAAAACCACTTTAGTGAGAATATTCAAGTCATTGGAAGACAAGAAGATCATCAATGTGCAGAAAATAGGGAAACTTAAGAAGATAGACCTTACAGGATGGTTCTTGGGTAGAGAGTAGTTAGTTCTACGATTATACATAAAAGGACGGTTATTCACACCCTGATTTTAATTTGGTCTGTTAATTACCCGTTATTATGAAGTTAGGACCACGAAAGATTTATAAAAGGTACCTTTCGCATGCATACTTGGGCTATCTTGTGTGAGAACCAAAGTTCCACACAATTTTTCTTTTTTATTATTCTTTATTTGTTTTCATTGTTATTTGATTTGAAACTATTCTCTGATACTGTGGTTCTTCAGTAGAGGCTGATTAAGAAGAAAAAAGATTCTGAGACAGGACGGAAATACTACGACCAGAAAGAAATTCTTCAATTGAGGAGTTAAGACAGAACCAGTCATTTCTTCTTGCCGAGAATGTCAGCCATAAGCTTCTCAGTGTCGATAGGATACCCCTTCTTTGTGAGGAATCTTGAGACATTCCTGACATCGCGCTCAAGCATCTCTCTGCCTCTGGGACTTGAGTAAGGTAATGACTGAGAGAAATCTATAAGGACTGGGCGGCCGTCATCATTGAGGATATTGAATTCTGAGAGATCCCCATGGACCATTCCTGCTTTATGGTACTTCTTCATCGCGTCAATAAGCTCTTCAGCGAAAGAAGCGACATCTTCAGGCATGACATCCTTTGCTTTCGCAGCAGGAGAGGGAAGCCCTATCTGCTCCATGACAAGCACATTGTCCTTGAATGTTATAGGCATAGGGACGCGGATGCCAGCTTCGCGCGCTTTCAGGAGATTCCTGTACTCTCTCTGGCACCAGGCGAAGATTATGCGCCTGCTCCTCTTGTGCAGACCCGCATACCTTGGATCGAGCTTTATGAAATCGTACATGCGATTGAAGTCGCAGGTCTCCAGACGGTAGATCTTGACTATGACGCTGCTGTCGCCTTTCTTCGCAGTGAAGATGTTCGCTTCCTTACCCAGAGCCACAGGGCTTGTTAGCTCTTCAAAATGGCCTTCGCTCGCGAGCTTGAAAAGTATCCGTTCTGCATGATTGTCAAAGACGTTCTTGTAGGTCTTGAATTTCTCTCGCGCTGGACGGGACATGAGAACTGATGAATAAAAAAGAGTTTAAATAGTTAGCGCACGCTTAAGCATCCAAGACGATGCTGAACCGACATGAATTCTTAATCAGCATAATTTCCAGGGACAGGGATGTCTGGAAGCCTATCCGTAAGCATGACCTGTTTAGGCAGTCTTCCGCCTGGACTGGCATACACTTTGAGTATCTCAATCGCTTTTTCAGCGCCTAATGACATCAGTGCCTTCTTCACTTCAAGATTATCATGAATCCATTTTACGCTGGGATGGTTCAGCAGATTAGGGACAATATCCCTTCCAAGCAGTTCTTTGCCATCTTTGAAGTTAACATGCTTGCGTTCTTCATAAGATCCCTCAAGCGCTTGAACCTCTGAAGAATTCGCATAAGAATGTTCTATTTGACGTGTTGAGCGGATCATTCCTGAATGAGCCTTATATTCTAAAGGAGACATTCTGCCAAAAACATCATTGCTGTCCTGAATCTCAAGACTTATCTCTCTCTTCAATCTGCTGCGCTTATTCTTGCTGTATGCATCCATAATCTCCCTCTACCATATTTTAGACAACCCTTGATCCTGACAGATGAATGCCCTGATTTAAATCGTTTTCGGTGCTGCAGAGAATTTAGAAAAGTTGAGTGGGTTAAAGTGCGGAACAGGCGATAAAAGCGAATTTAATCACTTGAGAGTGATGTAAAAGCGAAAGATTTATATAGTAGTTGTATTTACTTCATAGTTACAAACCACCCCCTTAATTAAGGAGCGGCAGATGCGCAAGCGTCTGCCCTTCTTGATTTCCTACTCACAAACAACAGAGATCATCAGTGCAGCGCGATATGAGCGCGGCAGCGATTTTACGACGGCGTTTTCTGGACAAGGATATCAAGGAGAGAATACCAAACTTTAAATAGGGGCTGTGATTACCTGCTCTTACCGAAGCGCTGAAGTCTTACAAAGACTGAAGCAAGCCCGTCACGAGAGTACCCTCTGGAGCTCATGGAGAAATCCTGGCTATGAATGCGGGAGTTAGTGTTACGGGCTACAACTTATAATCATCATTTCCATCAGGACAAGATCATCCGATTCATCGCATCATTACCCTTGATTAAAGGGAGACGAATTGCTTGTTCTCGTGGAGACAACAACAGATACGTCGAAAGACACTCACCGTTATGACCTCATGAAAGCCGCGCGCCGATATCCGGCACTGGCTTTATCAAAGAGTGAACGCGTTCTTTCTGCGGTATCTCCAACACGGAGGAATAACCATGGGAAAAATCAGCCCAGTAGTGGCTAAATACATCATTACAGCAATGATCGAGATTGATGGCGTAGTTGATAAACCAGACGTCATCGGCGCGATTTTCGGACAGACAGAAGGGCTTCTTGGAGCGGATCTGGAGCTTAGAGAGCTGCAGCGCGGCGGACGCATAGGCCGTATAGAAGTCAACACTGACACCAGAGGAGGAAAGACAACAGGAGAGATCATAATCCCTTCTTCCCTTGACAAGGCAGAGACCGCGATAGTAGCGGCAGCGATGGAGATAATCCAGCGCATAGGGCCTTGCAATTCAAAGATCAAAGTCGAGAAGATCGAAGACGTCCGCGTCACAAAACGCAGGTTCGTCATCGATCGAGCCAAAGAACTGCTCAAGCAGATGACCGAGACACTTCCAGACTCGCAAGAGCTGTCAGAAGAGGTCTCTTACTCTGTTAGGGTGATGGAGATCCAGGAATACGGCAAAGAACGCTTGCCTGCAGGACCCGCAATCGATGATTCAGACGATATCATCATCGTGGAAGGCAGAGCTGACGTCGTGAACCTGCTCAAGAACGGGTTCAAGAACGCGATAGCGATTAACGGCACTTCAGTGCCCCCAAGCATCGCGGAGCTCACGAGGAAGAAAGAAGTGACGGTCTTCGTGGACGGCGACAGAGGCGGAGACCTGATAATAAGGGAACTCCTTGCTGTCGGAGAGATCGATTTCGTGGCGAAAGCCCCTCCAGGCAAAGAAGTGGAAGAGCTCGCGAAGAAAGAGATCCATCAGGCGCTGCGCTCACGCATAAGCGGCGAGCAGGCAAAACAGGAGATAAGGCCGATGGGTGATGAAAACAAGAACGCTTTCAGAAACCAGCCACGCCCTATGCCCCCAAGATTCGAGCCGCGCCAACAGCAGCAACCGCTACCCCCTCAAGAAAAAAGGGAGGAACGCAAGGATGAAAGAAGACCTCCATTCCCCCCTCCGAGAGAGGAAAAAAGAGTTGCTCCTGCCAAAAAGCCTAAATTAGGCAATGCAGAAAAAGACAAATTCAACAGCATCCTTGAAGACTTGGTAGGGACGCGCGGAGCGTACATGCTGGATGACAAGCTAAACATCCTGGGAAAAGTGCCGGTGACCGAGCTCTTAAGCACAATCAAAAGCATAGGCACAGGAGTCTTTGCTGTGCTGCTTGACGGTAATGTCGAGCGAGAACTGGTTGAGACTGCTGAGCGCTCAGAGATCCAGTTCATTGTCGGAACCAAGGCAGAGAACAAGGAATCGGCGCGCGTGCTCATACTCACTCCTGAAGACCTGGAGTGATTGGTCTTTTTGTTTTTTTATTTAATTCTTTTATTTCTTGATTTCATTTAAGAATTATTCACAAGATATCTTGAATCACTAACTTCTTTTACCACATTCAGGAGAATATTTATTGCTGTCTCTACCTTCTTTCTTGTTTATCTCTTCAACTAAAGTATCTAAGGCATTTGCAGCTATGTCCTTCAGATGCCCAGAGGAAGTTTCAATCATCCTTATCTTAACCAATTTCTTTGTATCAAGATACCCTTCTGAATCGAGCAAAGAACTCAATTGATTTGAGACATTGCCTGAATTTTTCATCACGACAACAGGCTTCCCTTGATGGTATGCATGACATATCTCTGTCAATGTCCCAATTCCGCCGCCGATAGCGACTACGCCATCACAGCAATTGATAAGCAAAGGGATTCTGCCGCTCTCATCCATCCCAGTGCTTATTTTTATGTCAAGATGCTCTCCAAGATAAGGATATTTCCTGAAATCGCTTGCAGGGATTATTCCAACATTCACGCCATTAGCGCTCTTGCAGCCTTTCATCGCGTATTCCATGACCCCTGTGCTACCGCCGCTGAGGAGAATGTAGCCTTTCTGCGCAATCTGCCTTCCGACTTCTTCTGCGAGATCATAAGACCATTTAGGAAGCCCTTTTCTCCAAGAACCCATGACTCCAATCTGCAATCTGTGCTCTGACATGAATGAAAAATTCAGAAAGAGGTATATAAATATTGTTATTGATACTACTGGTGGAGAGCGTCTTTATGATTAACCTTAACTTATCACTTCGCCCGTCTCACGAACTCAGCGAGCAGTCTTATCCCGAAACCTGTCGCGCCGTTAGTGGTGTAATGCAGCCCTTTCTCTGTAGCAGCGACAGAAGCGATGTCAAGATGCGCCCAAGGAGTATCTTTGACAAAATTCTTGAGGAATATCCCACCCATTATCGTTCCAGGGCCTGAACTCTCATTGCTGTTCTTCAGGTCTGCTATAGGGCTGTCAAGCAATTCTCCATACTCTTCCCATAAAGGGAACTGCCATAATCTCTCGTCAGTATCAACTGCCGCGAGAGAGATGCCGTCAGCGAGCTTCTGGTCAGTGCTCAGCAGGCATGCTCCGAGATATCCTAATGCGACAGAGGCTGCGCCTGTAAGTGTCGCGACATCGATAAGGCACTGAGGAGAGTATTTCTTCTCCGCGTACGCGAGCGCGTCAGCGAGCACTAATCTCCCTTCAGCATCTGTGTTGGTTATCTCGACGCTCAGTCCTGAGTAAGAAGTTATTATGTCATCGCACTTGTAAGAGCGCGCGTCAGGCATGTTCTCGCACAAAGGCATGACTGCGATCATGCGCTGAGGCAGTTTCAGCCTTGCGGAGATCTCTGCGACAGCAAGAACTGTCGCGGCTCCGGCCATATCCGTCTTCATGTTCCTCATGGTGGCGGCGCTGCCCATGTAAGGCTTGAGATTAAGCCCTCCTGAATCATAAGTTATCCCTTTACCGACAAGGCATATAGGGTCTTTAACGCTCCCTTTAGCGCTTCCGGCATGCTCAAGTATCACGAACTGAGGCTCTTCAGCGCTTCCCTGCGAGACAGCGAGCAGAAGGTTCATCTTCTCCTGCGAGAGCTCTTTCTTTCCGAGAACTGTGCATCTCAATCCGCATTCTTTAGCCATCTTTCGCGCCGCCTCAGCGACATAGGAAGGCGTCGCGATATTCGGAGGAAGGTTTATCAGGTCTCTTGCCTTATTGATCGCTTCAACAATGACTTTCGCGCTGCTCACTGCCTGCTGCGCGATCGAGACCTCTTTCTGTTGCGATAATAAGAACTCGCAAGACTCAGGGCCATCGTTATTCTTATCTTTAGTCTTCAGCTGGTCGAACTTGTAGAGCGAGAGCAGCAAACTTTCCGAGAGTGCCTGCGCTGAATACGCCATGTTCCTGACAACTGCGTACTGCGGCAGCAAGAACGCTGATTTCTTTGATTTCCTGTCGCGCGAGACTCTTGAGACGATCACTCCTGCCTGCCTCAGGGCTGCGGAAGAGTAATCTTTCTTCTTCCCTAATCCGACAAGGACAATTGTTGATTTCTCAGAAAGATACAAAGCGAACGCCTGCTTCTTTTTGCCCTCGAATCTTTTCGTATTCACAGCGTTCTGGACAGCTGCCTGCAGCTGCTTGGGCAATACGTCAGAGCCTGGAAGCGGAGCTTGCCTGCTCTCTCCAGAAGTTTTCTTCGCGCTCTCTTTGACGCCAGACTTCTCTTCAGTCTTGCTTTCCGCCTGGAATAACGGCACAAATATGATCTCCGCTTCAGTATCAAGAATTCCTGCCACTCTCGCTATGATCTCAAACGCCATGAAACACCCCCTTGATTGATCTATTATCTTGCCTTCAATAATGATAAGGATAAATACGGAGTATAAAAAACTTATTGTATTAAGAAACACGCAAAGCCTTCAGATCGACTTTCCTGCTCGTGTTAACAATGATGATCTTGTGGCCTAAATCCTCAGCCTCATGCTGGCAGATGCCTAGCAGCTCGGCCTCTACGTTCTCTTTGATCTTAGAAGAAGTGTACCCTTTCTTTTTCAGCCTTCGCTCAAGCACGACGATAGGGCAGGTCGTGATTATGCATGCAGTGACGAGTGCAGGAGTGACATAATGGCTCAAATGGGAGTCTATCACAAGTTTTTTCGGCGAAGATTTTATCATCTGGGCAAGGACTCTGGCAAGCCTGCCTTCATCAACGATATCCACTCCGCGCTTCCTGTCATTGCCAACAGAAAGCTTGTGTTCAGCGATCACTTCATTGACATCAATGTACTTCCAGCCGCGCTCTGCGGCAAGCTTTTTTGAAAGAGCAGTCTTGCCAGTGCCTGGAGTGCCTGTGACTACCACCGCTTTCAAAAGTTTATTAGTCATGCATTAAAGAAAATGTCAAGAGTATAAAAAATTATGGGAGCTGAGGCTCTTCACTTAAAACCTCTTCCTCAGCTCTCTTCAAAAAAAATGTCAAAGACTCGCACCCACCATCAATCAAAAACTTCGGTTTTTGATGTTGCTTATCATCCCTCATCGGAGGGATGCTAATCAACGGTCCCATACCTATGGCATGATATTTTGAGAAACACTATCAATATATAGATATTCTCAAAATATTCCGGAAAACGAAGTTTTCCGATATCGCCCTTTGAGGGCTCGGGGTGCTCGTTTTCGAACATCTCTATATACCATATTGAAAAGCGAAGCTTTTCGATATTCCGAAAATCGGACAACCAGATTTTCGTTACTGAACCATCAATGAATACATTGGTGGTATATAGAGATATAAAACTCAATAAACCCTTGTGCCTATCTGGGTTGCTATCGCGCTGCTGCTCACTATCGCCAGGAAGACAATAACCATTATCGAGAGCAGCACCAGAGTGATTATCGTTATCCCTAGCACTAGGAAACCTTTGCCGATCCCTTTCTTCAGCCCGATATAGACTGCGGGAGCTATCAGCAACGCCAAAGTTATTATGCTGGCGAGAAGCACTAACAACAGCGAGAGAAGCTGTCCATAATCATATCCCACCCATTGAGTCATATTGCGCACAATATATGTGAAGAACAGGACGTTCAGCAGGATGAGGAATCCTGCCGCAACTCCAGTGATGATAAGAACAACTATGCTGCTCATCCTTTCTTCTGAAAGGCGTTTAATAGCAAGCACAAGCCCGAATATGACTGCGACAAGAAGCAGTATCCCTACAATCAATGATATCTTGTGCATCATGAGCCAGGAAGTTCCGTAAGTCCCTTTGACATGGAAGCTCTCTAGAGGATCCAATCCTTCAACGGTCTTGACATAGCCTTGCTGCCATTCCAGCTGGCTTGAGAATTGTTGAAGCTCATTGCTCTGCACTGCTTTTGCTGAAGGCGCTGATTCCGCAACAGCGTAACTCAGACCATCTCCGCGATAATCGACTTTGCTCTGCCCTCCTTCAAGTATAAGGTCTTGCTGGACATTGACGGCTATGCGAACGCTTGCGACATCCTGATCCATCTTTGCGCTCTCAAAATCAAAATCATAGATTCCCCAGCCTTTGCTCACGTAACCTTGGACTTTGTAATACATCAAGATTGTCCCAACCTGTTGCTCATCCAGAGGAACTGGAAGAGTGAAAGTGTACTGGACTGATTTAGAAAGCTGGTTCTCTTTCTTATCAACTGAGTAATAATACGGAGGCCATACCTGCTGGTCCTGCCAGGATACGCATTTCCGCTCGAAATTAGTGCACTTGCCGCTCTCAGAAGTCAGAGTGCAGAAATCATCCCATTGCGCGCAGTATTTCTGCGTTCCCTGGACTTCCTGGAAGATATTGATCATCCTTATGCTCTCGCCAGGGATCTCTATGCTGACAATCGAAAGGTTCTCTTTGCCAGTGTTCTGTATCTTGAGCTTTGCAGCGACAATTGCATCGCCTTCCTCATCGAACATGACACTGTAATACTGATTCTGGCCGAACGCGCTCGCGCCGTCATCATATCTCGGCATCATGACCTTGCCGACAGATTCTGAAGACGCGATAGCGCTGACTGCCATACCAGCTATCATTGAGACAGATAACACCATTAAGATAAATACCGAAACCATAAAACTTTTTATTGAATTATTCTTTTTCATGATTGGCCTCCATTTTATGCTGTCTTTATTCGTTATTCTGATTGCTATTGTTGGCTGCTTGCTTTCTGTGTCTCAAATGATCAATCAATATCATGATAAGCATGCACGCTGCTGCTCCTATCGCGAACCAGACGCCTATCGAAGGATTAGAGGACGCGGTTCCTGAGAGAGTATTGGCTGTCTGAGCGGTTGTATCAGCAGTTGCACTAAAAGCTGAAGGGGCTGAAGCCAGCATTTCCTGCCCTGAATCTGCAGCTGATGGTGCCGCAGCTATTGCCGCTTCAGAGACCGCTGCCTTGCTCGCGCTTATTCCTGAGCTAAGAGCGCTTGTTCTGCCAATGAATCTAGGGAGATATTGCAGCACTAAAGAGATTGCGCCTATAACTGCAATGACTGGAAGGAATTTTCTCAGCCGTTCCCTGAAGTTCTCAGTGGTTCCTTTAGGCGCTATGATGACGTACCTGTTAGCAAGAGAGTAATGCAGTACCTCCCGCCCTTTCTCAGAATAATGATATTCTTTGGTCTCGACAAGATTGCTCTGCACAAGATTCTTCAGATTATAATGGACTGTAGAGAGAGGCATCTGCAATACTGCTGCGACTTCTGTCTCTGTCGCTGCCGCTTTAGAGAGATGGTCAAGGATCTTCCTGCACGCATCGCTAGAGATGACCTGCGCAAGCTCTTTCGCCTTGCTCTCTTCCAATGAGACTAAAAGGAATGTATCTTTTGCTGCCATAAAGGCTGGAAAGAGCGCGAGATATTTAAATGTTCTTTAGAGTGCGAATGAACTTGAAGCTTTCTTTCACGAAAACCTGACCTAGCTTCCCTTAAGGGGTTTGTCAATTTAAAGATGTTCAGTGGATTTTAGATAGCTTTATATAGGTTATTCTTATGTTCAGAATAATCATCTGATAATCAGATAAGCTGACATTCACAGATTGAAGAGCAAGATGAAGAAATACCCCAGAGCAGTGCAGTGCGACAGCCGCGGCCAGATAGTCATACCTAAAGAGATAAGGCGCGAGCTAGGGATAGAGGAAGGAAGCGCGTTCTGGATGTTTATATTGACAAATGAAGGGATACTTCTGAAAAAAATGACTGACGGACAACTGCTTACTGATGATCCTGTGCTGAAAGAGCTGAAAAGCAAAACAAAAGCTGCGGGCATCAGCCAGAAGAACATCGATAGTGCTGTTGACAGGTACAAGAAAGAGAAGAAAGGAGCGTTCATAGAGCTATGAAAGACCCAACCCTTGAAGTGATCGCTGCAGGAATAATCGCGATTATACTTGCCACAGGCATGCTCGGCATAATAGGGATGACAGGCTTCGCAGTCATAGATACAGGCTCAGTGCGCACTGACAAGAACGATTATATCATAGGGGATATGGTGCAGCTGCTTCTTCCGGAAGACACTGCAGATTACACTATAGAGGTCATCGATCCTGAAGGTAAGCTGATGGCTAACGGGATAACTTTCTTCGTAGACAAGAGCGGAAAGTACACAATAAATGCCGAACTTGTCAGGAACGGGGAGAGAGAAAACCTAAAGGCATATTTCAATGTCGAGGATTCTTCCGGCAAAAATGGAGGGGATGAAGAGATGCTTAAGGAAGAGACAAACGCGATAGAACCTGCTGAAAACACGGATTCTGAGATTCCTGAAGAACCAACTCAGGAAAGCCAAGATGAATCCGGAAATTACCCTGAACAGGAGGATACTAATGCTTCTGGCTCTGAAGAAGCCAATGACGTTCAAAACTCCTCCGCGGCATTGCGTACCCCCACAAACGCAAGCGATAATTCTGCCGCGGAGGGAGTTTTCTCAGGAGAGAAGGAAGCAAGAAAAGAAGAGCGCGTATTGAATGCAAGGGTGGAATTCACAAAGGACAAGATGCGTCCGAGAGAATCAATCGATAGGAGAGGGAATAGGGAAGATATCATCGAGATGGAAGAGCAGGGAGTGAAGATAACGATTGAAGGGGCAAATCCTTCACTTCTTAACATGATCACTTATGAGAACGGAACGATCACTGCGCCAAGCGTAGACATTACCGAAGCGACAATAAGCATACCCCACACAGGAATCCCGGCGATAGGGACATTGCCACAGCTTTATATCAAAGAAGATGATGAGACCGAATTCAGACCGGCAGTTGAGTACAAAAACAATAATGAGACATTCAACAAGATAGAGATAACCCCTACGCATTACGTGTTCTCAGTAGAGCATTTCACGCAGTATTTCATAAACAGCAGCGGAGGGGATTATACCTCATTGGAAGCGTGCCTGCTCGCGCAGAACAACACGGCGAACACATGCCAGGTGAATCAGGCGATAAATGAGAACTTCACTACAGCATCAAGCTATTATTTCCTTAGCCATATTGTTCAACTTACTGAGGATGGTGTGAATAACACCTACATTGATTTCAATAACTCAGCATTCTACGGTGATGATGGCGTGAATGACGTAGGTATTGATTTTGTTGGTGGGGCGAGTGATGATAGCGTTCATAATAGCACGATTAAGAATATCGGTTTTGTTAATGTTGCTTTTCCATTGATGATGAGCAGTATCTCTGGTGTGGGGCAGAGCTTCTCTTTGAGCAATTTTAACGCGAGCAGCATGACTGGGAGTTCTACAATATTCTACCTTAATAGTCATAACAGCACTGTGAAAGATATTAACATTTTTGATGGGACAATCTTGGGAGTCAGCATTACTAATGCAGGTGATAGTAATTTCAGTAAGATAATGATTAATAACATCTCGACTTATGGTATAAGTCTTAGTTCTGGAGTGAGCAATGACGTGTTTTCTTTCATCAATATCAGCAATATTAATCTTGTTGACGGCACGAGTTATGGACTGCATTTCGCGAATGATGGGGGTAATGATAATGTGACTAATTGCAGTTTCAGCTATATCAATGGCACAGGTCTTTATTTCTTGAATGTCAACAGCACTGTGAAGAATAACATTTTTGAGAATAACACTCTTGAAGGATTGCGCCTGATTCATAATGTTGGAGGCAGGGTTGATATTTATAATAACACTTTCAGGTATAATGACCATGAAGCGAGCAAGTTTTTGGCGAGTTACAGCAGGACTAATGTTAGCGGGACACTGATGAATGGCGGAAACCCAGTAGTTCTCAATAGCGCTTTAGGTGGCGCAATAACGATAAGCGCTAATGATACTGACGTGAGCGCCTTATTTGATGGGGTTAGTAATTTCAGCAGGTGGAGCGTTAACGCCCCAACCGCTGGACTGCCTATAAGAACTATATATGTTCAGATGGGTTATGGCACGAGTTGCGCTACTGCTGGCGCAGCGTATGGAGGCAGCTGCTACGGGTATCAGGATGATTACTGGGTCGCTAATGGGGGTAGCAATTACACTATCAATCCTGCTTACGTCACTAACCAAACCATAAGTGTTATGCAAGGTGATGTGAATCCGCCTTATGTGCGGAATGCGAAACAGAAGAATAACGGGGATATTCTTGTCCAGACAACTGGATTCTCGCTCAACATCAGCGGAAACACTTTCATTGACAAAACTTATGAGCTTGGAGATAGCGTAAGATTCATTAGTGATTTGGCAGGGACAAACGCTGTCTTATGGCTCAACAATTATTATTACAACGCTAACATGACAGGACAGGATTCTTCACTGAATTATTGCAGGGAAGGGATTGGTAATTTCTTAGCGAGCGCTGTGACTTTCAGCAAAGGAGTTGGAGAGTGCGGCCCGATCAACATAACCGCTCCAAGCAACGGCCAAACATTCCTGAGGAATTCGACAGTGCAGATAAACTGGACGCCTCAGAGCAGCCAGAACAGCATCTCTTATTACCTGTCCTATTCTCATGACTCTGGGACTTCATGGACGAATATCGCGACAGTGAGCGCGGCGAACTATTCCTGGAACATAGCTTCTCTTCCGGCAGAGAACGACTATCTCATCCGCATAATACCTTTCGACTCAACTGCCAACGCGACAGAGAACAGGAGCAGAAGCGTATTCACGATAAATCCGATCAACCAGCTCGTCTGCTCCAACAGCGCGCTTTGTGAATACCAGAACATAACTTCAGCGCTTGATGGCGAGAACAGCACAGGGAAGAACATAACCTTGACGGACAATGACCGCACGTACACCATATTGAAAGCAGAATCATACAATATCTCCAATCCGAGAGGGATAATACTCAATGCCTCAAATATAACCCTGAACTGCAACAGTTCGATCATAATCGGCGCAGGATTCGCGGACAGCAAAGGGATCAGCGCTGAGAACGTGAATAATGCATCCATACAATACTGCAATGTGCAGAAGTACAATTACGGAATATTCCTCAACAACAGCAATGAGAGCAGGATGATAACAAATAATGTCTCTAATGACACTATCGGAATGTACGCGATATCCTCTTACCAGCTGAACTTCACTAATAACACAGTCACGCAAGCGTCACAGTACGGAATATTCCTAGAAAGCGCGCACAATAGCTTTGTAAAAAACAACACTATGAATAACATGACTGGCAGCGCGAATTCGGCATTTATAATCATCAATGGAACAACTAACACCACAATAAGCGGCAACAGCATCAAGAACGCGCAGGCTTCAGGACTATTGCTCAACAACTCAAATCAGGATATTGTGGCTAACAATACCTTGAACAATACAAGAGGGATAAGAATAACCGCTTCAGACAGGAACAACATCACAGGGAATGCCATTGAGAGCACTTACTCAGGATATGATGATTTATCGGTTGACAGCTCTTCCTCTGGCAACAACACAGTATGGCTGAACAGGTTCTATTCGCTAGGAGTCAACAACAGCGGCACAAATACGGCGTTCTGCATCGCTCAGGGAGGGGAGAATAGAGGAAACTTCTACGCTGCCGCGCTGAACGCCAGTTACATGCTCAATGCGCTGAATGACTGCGGCGCCGCAAACATAACTTTCCCGACAATCAACACAAACCACACAACCCAGATCAGGATTGCCTGGAAGAACCAGTCAAGCCAGACAGCGATGAGCTACTTCCTGAGATATTCCACAGATGGAGATTTCTGGACAGATATAGGATCGACAACCAATCAGCATTACACCTGGACAGTGAATGCCTTGCCTGAATCAAACAATTACAGGCTCTTGCTCGGAGCTTATGATTCATCATACAATGCCACCAATGACACGAGCGACCTGTTCGGGATAGACAATACAGCTCCGTCACTGACATTGCTCAATCAGACAATGAGTGATAACGCGAAGATCACCCCTTCAAATCCTGCGCGCGCAGGGAGCAATATAACCATACGGGCAAACATCACTGATGTCATAAGCGGGATAAGCGATGTGCGTCTGACTGTCTGGCAGACAACTAGAAGCGCGGGCAGCATAATAATCAATGGACAGACACGCCTCCTTGACGGAAACAGCAATAACGGCACTTGGGAGATGAATTTCACTGCCAATGATAATCTTGCGGATATGGGAGAGATAAACTATACTGTGTATGTCAATGATACAGCTAACAATCAGCTGACTTTTGACGCGAATTTCAGCATCGTCGACAATGAGCAGGTATGCTCTAACGCTTCAGCATGCGAATATGCGTCAATAACCTCCGCCCTTGATGGAGAGAACAACACAGCAATAACAATAACTCTCATAGACGCGAACAAAAAGTATACGTTCGCCAGAGAGGATAAGTACAGGATCTCTCCTTCAGGGATGATCCCTGCGATAAGCATGAACGCCTCCAATCAGACAATAGACTGCGCCAATTCTGAGATCAGCGGGACAAACACAGGGACAGGGATATTCTCAAGGCAGCGCAACACCTCCTCTGTCCAGAACTGCGTATTTCGCGACTTCAGCGTGAGCCTGAACTTCACGAATTCTTCAAGCAATACCGTGAAAGACTCGAGATTCCTCAGCAGCACCAATGAGATCTATCTCTTCCTTATTAATGACAGCCTTTTCAGCAACATAAATCTCTCAGACAGCGCCGGAGACAGCTTGCTAGTCTACAACTCATCAAATATCACTTTCAAGGATATGAAAATAACGAATTCCTCCATGAGAGGGATAAACCTGATAAGCTCTTACTGGCTTAGATTCTATGACATCAATTCGTCCGCGAATGTCCGCGAAGGCTTGCTTGTGAACCTGTCTTCAGACAGGATGATAATAGAGAATTCCTCATTCACTGGTTCATCTTCGAGAGATAATGTACGGATAGATGGGCTTAATACGAACATCTCAGGAAGCAGCTTCAGCAACATATCTAGCGGAAGACAGGACCTGTTCATCAGCAGCATTGCAGAGAGCACAAATGTATGGGCGAATAACTTCCTCAGCGGAGGAGTCAACAATTCTGGGACTGCCTCTTCATTCTGCGTCAATAACACCGGGAATTATTACAATCAGGATATCAATCTGAGTTATAGGGTGATTGGAAGCTGCGGCAACCTGAGTGAGCCTTACGATGACAAGGATGGCGACAGATACTTCACAATCTATGACTGCAATGACAATAATTTTGAGATCTATCCTGGAGCGACTGAGAGATGCGATGAGTTCGATGATGATTGTGATGGCATCATCGATGAAGGAGGAGTGTGCGCTGCAAAAAGCTTCAGCACTGGGGGCAGTTCAGGGGGCGGAGGGGCAGGATTCACGCAGTCAAGCGCATTCACTCAGGATTTAGCGCAGAATCCTGAAGTCATATTATCGCTAAATGCAAGGATGGAGTTCTCAATAAACAATGAACAGCATTACATGACCCTTGAAAAGGTATATTTCAACAAGGTAAGGATAACTGTGCGGTCAGAGCCGCAGACTTTCGAGCTAAGGATCAACGAAAGCAAAGAGATAGATTATGGGAATGACGGAAGCGCTGACCTGCGCTTAACCCTTAAAGAGATAAGGGGATCGCAAGCAGTGCTTAATGTCGAACCGCTTGGCAAAAAGACAGATGAGACGCCTCAGGCCGCCCCTGAAGTCACGGAGACGCCGATTCCAGACGCAGGACAGATGGCGCCTTCTGAAGAGAAACCTTCGATCATTCCTGAAAGTGTTAGGAACGCGGCAACAGCGGCAGGAAGGATAGGGCTGACTGTGCTGAAATGGGTCGGAGGGATAGCCCTGATACTCATAGCCGCAGCGCTTCTCATAGCTGGGGTGAGATATTCTGTGAGCTTCACTTCAAAGATCTCAGAAGTCGAGCAGTATCTCAAGCAGGCAAGAGAGAGCGGGATGACTGACGAGCAGATAAAGCAGGCATTGATAAGCGCTGGATGGGAAGAGGCGATAGTTGCAGAGCTGCTTAAAGGACAGAAGCATATTAGCGAGACTGCGCCTGAAGAAAAGATTGATAAAGCCTCTGCGGAGAAGGAAACCTCTTACGAGACTCCGAACCAGAAGCCTCTTGAATCTGGATCTGATAAAAACGCTCCCTGGACTGAGCAGAAGATAAACAGATAAGCCTAAGCACATTTTAAAAGATTGGTATCATGAAATCGCAAATGCTAAATCATCACGGAGGAAGCCTCAATGAAAGGATCGGCGCTCGCATTATCTGAAGAAGGCAAAGAAGTATTTATAGCTGATATATCCAAAGACGCTCACACCAACAACGGGATGTTCCGCGCCGCAGAGATGAAAGACGCGAAGCCAGGAGACACTGTCGCGACTACAAAAGGGGAGATATTCACTCTTGTCGAGCCTTCATTCTCTGACCTGTTCAAGAGGATCAACAGGCACGCGCAGATAATAACCCCTAAAGATATCGGCTTGATAATCGCTGAGACAGGGATGACTAAGGATTCTTTTGTTGTTGATCTCGGCACAGGCTCTGGAGCGCTCTGCTGCTCTATCGCTTCTGTCGCTAAGAAAGTGGTCTCTTATGATGTCGATGACCGCAGCATTGCCGCAGGCAAGAAGAACATCGAATTGCTGGAACTGAAGAATCTCACTATCGAGAAAGCTGACGCTTATGATCCGGAAGCTATCACTGAAAAGAATGCTGAAGTGATAACTATGGACCTTCCAGAGCCCTGGAACGCTCTTGACACAGCGAAGAAGATAGGCATTCCTGGAGCTTTTGTCGTTTGCTATTCGCCGCACATAACTCAGGCTTTAGAGACTGTGAACGCCGCGCGGCAGAAAGGGCTACTGGTGCTGAAGAGCGTCGAGATATTCCAGAGAGAATGGATATTGGAAGGCAAGCGCTGCAGGCCTGACTTCAAAGGGTTAGGGCATACTGGATTCCTGACATTCTTGAGGAAGATCTGAACAATAAAATCGCATTGGAATCAGAGATGATCAGATGAAGAAGATATCTCGCTCTCAGTAATACCTCTTATTCTCAGCTTTCTGCTTCCTGTCCATCTGCGAGTCCGGCTTATTGATCCTTGGCCTGTGGCTCTCCTCGTCCCTGCGCATGGTTATGTCAAGGCCCGTTAGGAACCTGTTCATACCTTCAGGAACGGCAAAAGGCCCAGTGACTGAGCCATGCTCTGCTGGCTTGCCCTCAAAAACGATAAGGTCGTCAGAGAGATAATCGATGAACAGCAAGTCATGGTCAACAACGAATGCTGAAGTCGAGCGCTGCTCCATGAGATCACGAATGACTTTCGAGACTGTCAATCTCTGCTCTACATCAAGGAATGCTGAAGGCTCGTCAAGAAGGTAAAGGTCCGCCTCTTTGGAAAGGCAAAGCGCGATAGAGACTTTCTGCAATTCTCCGCCGCTCAGCTCATTCAAGCGCTTGAGCATGAGCTCGTCAACGCCTAAAGGATTGATTATCGAGACCCCATATTTCGAGACTGCGTCCCGCAATAGCTCACTTACCAATTTATCGCTTTCAGACTCAAGATACTGCGGCTTGTAGCTGACTTTGATGCTTTTCGCGACAGTGCCGCTGTCCTGAGCGATCACTCCCGCGAGTATCTTCACAAAAGTGGTCTTCCCTATGCCGTTCTCTCCTACAATGCCGCAGGTGCGTTCTAATTTTATCTCGCCGATTCCGGTCTCAAGCCAGAAATTGCCAAGCTTCTTGCGCACATTGTTCCACTGGTTAAGGACTGTCTCCCCTCTCTTCCTTATCGAGGATTTAGGGACGAATCTTATTGCGTCAGGCCTGAAGCGCATGTTCTCCTCGCGCAGGAATCCTTCAAGGTAAGAATTGATCCCTGCCCTCG
>DATDYN010000016.1:0-4176 GCA_035289005.1 Candidatus Nanoarchaeia archaeon | reverse complement strand
AAAATCTGATTGTGGGCAATACAATCGCGACGACCTTGCTGCAGACGATTTATTCTGAGAAAATACCTAAATAGCCTATTTTCTATTTTATTCTTTTCTGAATCTTAATCTTATCATTTCTGCGACTGCCTGCAGGCGTCCTGGCCTGAGACATCGCTAAGGCGGTCGCACAAAGAGATATTGTTGTCTTTAAGGACGAAACGCATATAACAGTCATCTTTCAGGGTTGCGCTGACTATATTTAAACAGTACTCAGGATCATTTGATGCTTTAGAGACCTGATCAAAGCACGCGTCATGGTATATCGGGTTCTCGACCTCTCTACAGATGTTAGCTGCGCGCTGGACATTCTCCTGTTGCGCTGTTGCGTTGATGACTTTCTGCGCTGCGGGCTGCTGATCACCAGCCTGAGAGGCCGGCTGCTCTTGTGTTGGCTGTTGAATCTCAGAGACATTCTTCTCAGGAACTGCTGTAGTATCAAGCTGAGTAGGGGTATCATTCTTAGGGATATCCTCAGCTGCAGACTTATTAGCGATCGGGATATTAAGTATAGGGATCTTAGGGGTCTTGACTGCGCTGGGTATCTTTACAGAAGCATTAAGGGAGGTTTTGATTGGGGCAGTCACAGGAACATTCGCGGAGGGCTCTTCTGCCTGGCGCAGAGCGAAGAACCAGACCATTCCGAGGATCAGCACGCCGACAAGCATGACTGCGATCAATGCGCCGATAGGCTTTCTGCCAATTGCATGCGAGATTGCCTGATCGACATCTCCCGGAGAATAGCCGTAAGAGAGCAGCTGCTGCCTCAGCTGCTCTGGAGAGGTGCCTTTTGCCGCTTCCTGTTTAGCGAAAGAATTAAGTGAAGAGAGACGGTCTTTCAATGCCGTGTTCATCGCGTGATCGACGTCTTCAGGAGAGTAATTATTAGCCACTAGAAATGTGCGCACTTGCGCAGAAGTGTAGCCTTTACGCAATTGGTCCTGAATGTAGGGGACAAGCTGGTCCTGGCTTGCAGACATGCCTCAAAACACCTCTTTTGGCTGAGAGAAGAAGAAGGAGTATATAAAGAATGCTGAGGCTGCGGCGATGTCTTTAACCTGCTGAGAAAAATTGATAATCTAGAGAAATTACATCAATCATGTGCATAGATTATCAACGCAGGAACGGCCTGCGCCGCAATCAGCATCAGTATCGCACAATTCTTCTAAACCTGCATTGGAATCAACAGTGGGAGTTCCTATAGAAACACACTCGTCATTAAGAGAGCACTCTTCATTATCAGCGCAATCAGTATCATCAGCGCAAGGGGTGAGAAGGCTATTATTGCCTGAATCCGAAACGCACTCGCCCCCTAATGAACATATCTCCCCTATAGAGCAGTCAGCATCATCACCGCAAGGAATTATTAATCCTGTGCCAATATCACAATCTTCAGGGCAGGAAGCTATCGTCTCTCCCAAGCTGCAGACAGAATCTCCGCATACGGCGACAGTTCCAATACCTACGCCCCCAGTAGCTGTCCTCACACCTATCTCGCAAAGATTGCTCTCGCAGATGAGCCCTGACTCGCACTGAGCGTCTGAAGAGCAGGCAGGCGCATTGACTCCATCAGAGATCTTCGCGTAGTTCACATGCCAATTACCGACTTCAGTGCAGCTCGCTGAATTCGAGACACAGCCGCACTTCCATTCTCCCTGTCCTGCAGACCTGCAGACATACGCAAGGAAATAGATCTCTCCGTTATTGAATGTTGAAGTATAGACGCTTCTTGGCAGAGAGATGTCTGCTACTGCGGCATCTCGGATCCAGTTAGTCGATGTCCCCAGCCATTGGGCTGTCTGTTGCGGAAACGTGTAAGGCTTCCATGCCAGGCTTCCGGTGCTGTTCTTGCCCAAGATATAGAATTTATTGAATATTATGCTTCCCTGGCTGAGAGTATGTATGCGCAAAGTGTAGTTAGCGGAATTGTTCTTGATCAGGGATCCTGAAAGCATCATCGGCTTGCTTGTGAATGTGACATCCCAGGGAGGAGCGAATCCCGGAGGGATCGATCCAGCGTTCATGTAACCGAAACCTTGGCCTAGAGGAGCGCAGGAGGAGAGCAGAAGCATCAAAGCTGAGAAGACAACGATAAGAACTGAGGATGCGCGATTTATCACCATTTTCGTTTATGAAAAGAAAGAGAGTTTTTAAATGTTGCTGCTGAATGCTTCAGTTGTCAGTATTCACAGCTTGTATTTTCTGTGGAATTCAAGGTATGCAAGCCCGAAGAACACTACAGCGCCGATAATGACTGCTGGAACGACTACCGCAGTGCAGACTCTTGAGAAGAATAGCCGTTTCGAGATCATGACTTCTATCACGGCAGAGAAAGCCACTACAAGCAATGCCGCAGTCATAAGTATCAGTCCGTCAGTCAAGACACGCTTGAAACCCCAGGACATGAAATGCTCTTGGACGAACGCTTTGGAAAGCACTCCTCCGGCTATCGCGGCCAGGAAGTAAGAGAGGACTTCAGGGATGCCGTGCAGGAACATTATGCTGAGATGGCAGGAAGCGATAAGTCCTGCAGTGAGCGCTGTTCCGTGGATTATGTCCGCAGTAACAACTCTGGCCAATGATGATGCGAAGACGCTTGCGTTGAGAGTGATGAGGAATAAAGCTCCCGAGCCATAGAACAATGAGAGTATGAAAGCGAGAAGCATGACATACATATTGTTCAGCATTATGCTGACAGTCTCCCGCATAGTTATAGGGGAGAGCAATGGAGGGAGCTGCGAACTGTCAACAATTATCTCTGCGCCCTGCTCGCTCTGCTCTAAAGGAAGATTGTAAAGCCTTTCCTGGGAGAACACGAGCTCAGGAGAGATCATCGATATCACGAACAGCACTACGAACGCTCCGACAAAGAAATAGAGATGGAAATCTATCACTCCTTCGTGCTCTTTGAAGAAATTCTTGAAATACGAGCCGGTCTCCTCTGTCTCGATCTCCTCTTCGATATTGAAAAGGTTGACTATCCCTGGAATCGTGATTATCACTGTGAAGAGTATTGTGGATATCCCTACAAGATGATCCAGGCCTGAAGGATGGAACAAAGCCATAGAAGTCCCGAAGCCGATAAGGGTGAAGACGACTCCGAGCAATAAAGAATAAGTCGGTCTGCGCTCGACCCAGTCTGCGCTGAACAATCTCTCAAAAACCATGATTTACCCCTTTTTAATGACCGAACGCGAACTTGAGATCTTTCTCTTCCCATCCTTGCGATTTCGCGGCTTCGCGAATCTTGCTCTCCTCAAACCCGCAGGCTTTGGATTTCTCGATGTATTCTTTAAGCGGCGCTACTTTCTGCTCTTCTTCCTTGTTCTTGCCCTGCAGATAGATGAAAGCGCCTGCGCTTCCGCCAGCGATAAGTATCAAGGTGATCCCAAGGATCATCCAGGGAAGCAATGATTTATTTGCAGGGGCTTGAGTATTCTCAGGCTCTAGAATGCCTGCAAGAGAGAAAGATTCAGAAGTCCCTTTATATTGCGTTTCAGCAATAGTCCGCGGCTGCTCAATGACTGGCTCTTCCTGGACAAACTCATCGGAGATTACGGTTTCATTATTTTGATTGCCGGAAATTGCAGTTACAGTAGCAGTCGCATTAGAATTTCCTGTGGAGCTTCCACTGCCAGAACCAGAACCGCTACCTGCACCAGCATTGGTACCAATATCAGTCCCATTACCAGTATTGGCGCCAAAGCCGCCATAATCAGAAGGAACATCAGGGGTGTAAGGGGATTCATCCACTCCAGGAACATAAGCGTCTTCAGGAGTCTCATCAATGCCTGCTTCAGGAGGCTCTTGCGGCAGCCCTGCTTCAGAGCTGGGCGGCGGAACGGGAGGGGGAGCTGGAAGGATTATAGCGAGAGAGAAAGGGATGATGAAGGAAAAAATGATTATGAGAACTATGAGAGATGCAAAAAGATCGATGCTCCTCCTTTTCATACTTTGCGGAAAGAAAGACTGACTTATAAATGTTATGGGAGCCGAGGCTTAGTAGAAAGTAAAGGATTTTTGTTGAATTCTTAAAAAATTGCCCGCAATGAGGCCGCCGCGGGTTTGTTACACAAATATTGAAAATCAGCAAGGCGATTCTCAGAATACCGAAAATCTAAAGATTTTCGCTACCAA
>DATDYN010000015.1:0-30565 GCA_035289005.1 Candidatus Nanoarchaeia archaeon | reverse complement strand
CGCGCCTGCCTCTTTGCGGTAGCAGGAAGAAACTCCAGCGAAATTCATAGGTAATTTATCTTCTGGAAGAGTCTTGTCCATGAACATCGCGGCCATAGGATGCTCGCTTGTCGCTATGAGATAGAGATCCTCTCCCTCTATTTTGTACATGACATCCTCAAAATCGCCTAAAGAAGTGACTCCTTCATAAGGGGCGCGGCGCATCATCGGCGGAGGATAGATGAGAGTGAATCCTTTAGAGTGCAGGAAATCAAGCGCGAACTTCTGCAATGCCATGTCTAAAAGGACAAGCTCGTTCTTCAGGTAGTAGAATCTCGCTCCTGAGACATTCGCCGCGCTCTCTATGTCCGCGAGATCAAGGCTTGCTAACAGATCGACATGGCTTTTCAACTGAAAAGAGGATTGCTGCGGGACGCCCCATTGCCTCACGACGACATTCTGGGAATCGTCCTTTCCTGCAGGCACTGACTCGTGCAGGATGTTCGGCATATTCATTAGGTAATTCTTTATCTTGCGCTCCATCACTTCAAGCTCTGAAGTGAAGACATCGATGGTCTCAGGGATGCGCTCCAGCTCTTTCAGCAATAATGAGAAATCCTTGCCCTGCTTCTTCAGGCCCGCGATCTCTTTAGAGATGTCGTTCTTCCTGTGCACTGTCGTCTGGAAGTCGTACTTGACCTGGCGCCATCTGGCGTCAAGATCTATGATCTCATCAACAAGTCTGAGCTTTTCTGCATCCCCTCTTTTCTTCAGGTCTTTCCTGACGATATCAGGATTTTCCCTCAAAAGTTTGATGTCAAGCATGCTGCTCAGAAGGCAGCGGAGTTTTATAAAGGTTTTGGCGATGTGGGCTCTGTCCTAAGAGTCTTGCGAGATAAGAAAATAGATTGTGGCAAGCTAGTCTGGCATAGACTTCTGTGCGGATTGTTCGCACTTTTTTAGAGCTTACGCTACTTCCATATTTTCTTTTGTTACTGCTGTTTCCTGACTCGACAAGTTCTCTTCGATGATAAATTCTTATCTTGAAACATTTGGCAGCTTGCATCCTAATGCTGAAATTCTTATGTTTTGGTTTTCCCCATCTTCTTATCGGGATGACTGCTTTTATATTTCTTGATTTGCAGTATTCATGCAGCCAATTCGCATCATAAGCTTTGTCAGCAACAATCATTTTAGGACTTGCTTTTTTAATCAATGATTTAGCATCTTTGATGTCGTGTGCGGGACGCACACGAATTTTTGCTGCGCAATATTTCTTTTTCATTGTGTCAAATGCAACACTTAACTTTATCGGAACTTTAGGCATTCCACCGTCGATACGTTTAAGATAATGGTAGCTCGGATTTGTCCTTGACAAGCCTGTGCTGTCAATCGCTACAAGATAAGGATTCCCACTTGTTATTCTCAAGACTTTCTGCCAAAAACCACTGTTTAGCTTTGCAGAAGTGTACTGCAAAGCAGACTTGCTAGGGCATTTCATGCCCAGCAAGTCGAAAAGTTGCTTAACTCTTCTGTAAGATAATCGGCAGAAAGCTCTCAATAACAATGCCTGCAAATGATCCAAAAACTCATAAGTCTTCGGACCAAAGCGATGAAGCCATCTAGGACAGCCCAGACGCTTTAACAAACGCTTAACTTTATGTACCAGTCTCTCCTCTTTCTTCATTGGCAAACACCTCATCCGTGTTTACCCCCAACGACAGCCGAAAGGCTGTCTTGGGTTATAATTCTTTCGAAAAAGAGAGACTTAGGACAGAGCCGGCGGTGTGTAGATTGGATGCGCCGCAGCATGACGCGCTTACAGAGATAACGAGTTTCTCGCAGGCTTCTTAAACCTAGCTTATTGACTGCAATAACGAAAATCCGCCACTCGGGGCTATAGAAAATCCGCAAAGCGATTTTCTATTCCGAAAATCTCTGTTGGTGATTTTCGTTATCCTCGGGCTAAATGTCGGAAATCCGCAAAGCGATTTCCGAGCATGCTCGAAAACCGCAGTTTTCGACATTTCCGAGCATCCCGAAAATGCGCACATTTTCGCGAGCCCGAGGTTTTACGCCCCTCGTTATGACCGGCGGATCACACAAAAATCGTAAAAACGATTTTTGGTGCACAAAAAATCCTTTAGGATTTTTTTGTTGTTTCGGAATTAAAAATCGCGAAAATCAAAAGATTTTCGGGATGCTCGGAAATGCAAGACATTTCCGACATTGCGCCATAAATGGTGGGGTATCATACCCAGCGCAATTTTTAATGATATTAATAAACCTGCAGACTGGTATCTGTATCATAGAAAACAGCCCAAATAGAGTGATTGATGATATCGCTTTAGCGCTGGCCAAAACACATCCCGATCTTAAGGAGAAATCTCGGAGAGAATATGCTCTTGAAGCGGCGAGAACGCTCATAAAGAACCCTCTCAATCATGAGAATCCGAGCTATCAGCAGCTTATCCAGCAAGGAGCTGGATTCGCGGAAGAGATTTATCAAAGAAATCTTGAAAGAAAACATCTTGCAGTGCTTTATTTGGAAGAAGCGACCCGTAATGGGCGCTCTCTCAGAATACCACGCCTTGGAATAATCATAACAGAAAACGAGATTTTAAGTATTGATAATACTCCTAAATCAATGAAAGTGTGATTATCTGGCTTCTGCAATTAACTGCAAAACACATATGTGACTTCTATAAACCTCACCCACTCCAATTTTCCATAAGATATTTAAATGGCGCTCTTTATAAGCGTCAATCATGGTATTATGCATCATAGCTCTCCCGATATTCGCTCTTCTCAGCATCTTCAGCCTGAAGTACAGGGAGATGACTAAGGAAGCGTTCAGGTGCATATTCCGGACGATAGCGCTGAAGCCTTGCGACACAGGCCTTGACCAACGGATAAAGAGCAAGTTCACAGCGAGATTCATGTGGTGGCCCGCGCTCGCGAGAGGGATCTACAGGCATTTCACTATACTTTCCTGGATATTCATCATACTCTTATTCGCAAGCACGTTCTATGCAGGAAGAGGGTTTTATTATTATGCGGCTTATGGGAACTGCAATGGTCCTGACAGCAACGCTTTCTGCATATTCAACGCATTGACTCCAGAATCTGAAATCTGCTCTGTCACAGGAGCGAAACAGTCATTATACCCTGAGAAAGCCTCTGTCGATGGCGCGCAGATAAGGGGGAATCCTGAAGGGAAAGTCACGATAATAGAATACGGCTGCTTCAGCTGCCCCTACACTAAAGAAGCCGAACCAATAGTCAGGCAAGTGCTTGAGGACTTCCCTGAAGTAAGGCTTGCGTTCCATGACGTCCCTCTCAAGAATCATCCTTTGAGCAGGCAGACAGCCGCTGCAGCGCTCTGCGCGCAAGAGCAAGGCAAATACTGGGAATACCATGATATCATATTTGAGAATCAGGAATCGCTGATAGATTCCCCTTATATTGATTTCGCGCAGCAGTCAGGAATGGATACCGCGAAGTTCAGCGAATGCCTTGCGAGCGATAAATTTGAGAAGACATTCAACAATACGCTCGCCCAGGCGGCTGAGATCGGGATCTACGGGACTCCGACGTTCTTCATAGGCCAGGCTTCGCTTGTAGGCCCTCAGAAATACAGAACTTTCAGAGCGATTATCAACGACGCGCTTGATGAATAGATGATGCGGATCATTGCGGCGCAAGTCTTTCAGAAAAGATGAGGATTGCAGAATAATGGCACTGAACACTGCGAGCATAAGGAAAGATTTCCCCCTTCTCTGCCAGAAGAAGTCTCCGGTCTATTTCGACAATGCCTGTACAACTTTAAGGCCTGCGCAAGTCCTGCAGAAGATTAGAGAGTATTACGAGCAATACCCTTCCTGCGGCGGAAGAAGCCATCACAAGATCGGGGAGAGAGTCACTGAAGAAGTGCTCAAGGCACGCAAGACTGTCTCTGATTTCTTCAACGCGAAGAGCGAGAGCGAGATGATATTCACCAGGAACACCACTGAAGGGATAAACCTTGTCTGTAATTCTTTGCGATTAAAGAAAGGAGACACCGTACTGTGCTCGGATAAAGAGCACAACTCCAACCTCGTGCCCTGGCTTGAGGCAGGTAAAAGAGGGATGCGGCACAAAATCTTCTCTTTCGGAAATATAGAGGATTTCAAAAGGAAGATAAAAGGAATCAAGTTCGTATCTATAGTGCAGACTTCCAATGTCGATGGCTCATCGCAAGACATCAAAGAGATGACAGGGATCGCGCATGACAATAACGCTCTTGTCCTTATCGACGCAGCGCAGTCAGCCCCTCACAAAGAGGTCAATGTCAGGAAGATAGATTGCGACTTCCTGGCCTGCTCAAGCCACAAGATGCTCGGGCCTTCAGGGATGGGATTGCTGTACGGAAAGACTGCGGCGCTTGAACAGCTGAATCAGTTCCTTGTAGGCGGAGATACTGTGACGAATACAACTTTCTCAAGCTTCACTCCTGAAAAGATCCCTGAAAGGTTCGAGGCGGGATTACAGGATTACGCGGGGATCATAGGCGCTGCTGAAGCAGTGAGATACCTCAAGAAAATAGGACTTTCGAATATCGAGAAGCATGAGCACGCGCTGAACGCAAAGCTTTCTGAAGGATTAACCGGATTAGGAGCGCAGATATTAGGGCCTGAAGAGCCAGAACTAAGGTCAGGCATAGTCAGCTTCAATGTGAAGAATCTCGATCCGCACAATGTCGCGCTAATGCTTGACGCGCAGAACATAATGATCCGCTCAGGCATGCACTGCGTGCATTCCTGGTTCAATGCGAACAGGCTGAAAGGGAGCGCGAGAGCCTCGCTGTATCTGTACAACACTCCTGAAGAAGTCGATATGATGGTTGAGCAGATGAGGAAGATAGTCAAGTTAGCTTAACTTCGCGTTGCAAAAACCCCTTCTCCGTAAGAGCGTATCTCGAACTCTGGCTTACCTGTCTCAATGTCAGCCATCCTCATGACAGGCCTTGCGCTGCTTTCATGCTTCTGATCGCCTGCCTCGATAGAGATGCTGAACGCCTTGCTCACTCTCCCCTCACTGATCGCTATCAAAGTATCAATGATCCCTGAATCCATCCCTAAACTCTTGACAGCTCTTTGCATCGCCTCGACAGGTTTCTCAGCATGCACTGTCCCGAAAACCCTGATCCCCGCGAATCTCAAGTCCGCGAACAATTGGAAATCGGCTGCGGCGCGCATCTCGTCGAAAAACACGCAGTCAGGAGCGTCCATGAGCAATAATTCTTTCAGCTCTTCAGGGCTTCCCTGATTCAATGAATAATGAGGAATATTGCAAATGAAACCTTTCTGAGATTCTATTATCCGGACAGTCCTTCGCTGCTTGAGAAGATTCTCCGCCAATGCCTGAGCGAAAGCCGTCTTGCCCTCTCCTGGAGCGCCTGTTATCAGCATCCCTTGCGCAGCGATTATGCTCTTGAATGTCTTATCGCTCATCCTGTAATCTGAAAATGAGAGCCTCTTGACAGGCCGCACAGCGATTATCTCGTAAGCGTCAGAGAACGGAGGCCTTGAGATCACTATCCTGCACTCCCCAAGCCGGATTGTCGTGCTTCCTCTGCGCTGGGATTCGACAGCGCTGTCCTCACGGAGATTCGCCTCCTCGACTATCTCTTTACCGATGTCTTCAAGCTCGTCATGGCTGAGCTGCTTGCTTCCAAAAGGGACATACTGCGCTCTTCCAGGAAATCCTTTCTTCAGTAAAGGAACTGAGTTCTCGCGCAGGTGCGCGGACATGACGTTTTTGGAAAGCATAGCCTCTATCTTCGTGATCTTCCTTGCCTGCTCGAACTCGTAAAGTATGACTATGATCCCTTTAGCCTCGGCGACTAGAGCCTGCACTTTGTCAGCTGTTATCAGAGTGGCATTCTCCTGCAGCGCGATCTCCCGTATGAGAGAGTCTATCTCTCCAGCTTTGGCGCGCTTGATCTCTGACTCTGAAGGCCTCTTGCCCTGGTAAGAGAGAGTGAATTTCCTCTGAGAAGAAAGCTGCCTTAATCTCTTGATCTCCTCGATGCCGAGATAACCTGTCTCTTTGCCCTGGTTCGCCTGATGCTCCAGCTCGCTGAGGACTGCCTCAGGGATTATCACAGTTCCAGGCCTGAGCTCTCCGCTACTGATCTTCTTGCTCACAATCCCCTCAATTATTATTGAAGTGTCAGGGACTATCACGCGCGCTCCTGAAGAATGCGCTCTGAGCTGCGAAGGATTGCGGGAGGCGCGCGCAGCCCTCTTGGCGGCTCTCCCGATGCTATGGGTTCTGCGGGGTATGACTGCGCTGCCTGCCGCAGGATTGCTGCCTAGATGCTTGCTGTTCGTCTGTGTTCTCTGAGAATGCATAAAGCGCAAAACAACTGATGCGGTTTATAAAGGTTTTTGATAGGCTGTGCCAAAAACATTAACAAGAAAGAAAAAATGACGAAATATGAAAAGATATGCTGCTCACTCAGTAGAGTCTTCCTCGACGTCCTCTACATACTTGCCGTAATCCTCTTCTTCGAAATCATCCTTCTCGTCATTATCATCCTTATCCTTCTTAGCGTCTTCATCATCATCGTCATCATCATCTTCGTCATCTTCTGCCTCTTCTAAGTCATCATCATCCTCAATATCATCATCGTCAATGACTTCTTCTTTGTGCGGCTTTGTAGGTTTCATTTCAGCACCTCGTCGTTTCTGCCAAATAGACGAATATGAAAGGCTTGCTGCGGGATATGCCCGCAGTCTCCGGCCTTGCCGGAAACAATACCCTAGACCCTACAACCCCCGAAATATGCTTATATATAAATCTTACTGAGCCGGCTTATAAATAAGGTCGAGGATAGGAATTTGAGAGCTGTTCCTCCTGGACCATCATCTGCCTGGAAAGACCCTTGCGAATTCATTCTCAAATGCTAACGCGATCCTTTGGTCATCTACAATAACCAGATTCTCATCATTGCGAGTATCTGCATTAGAGGACGGATTGAAGCTCCCAGTGACAACTATCCTATTATCGATTATGAACACCTTGTGATGCATAAGCAAAGGATTCTTATCCCAATACACTTCCATCCCTGAAACGTTAAGCTTTGGAAAGACTGAATACTTACTGTTCTGCTGCTTTTCCATCACTCCTCTGACAGCAAGGCCTTCCGCGTGCTTCTTCAAGAGCATATCTGCTATGCTGTCATGAGTGAAAGAGTAAGTCATGAACTCTATCGAGGAATTAGCCATCGAGAGCGTTTTCAGGACCCGATTAGCGCACCAGTCTTCAGGGCAGAAATACGTCTCAACCTGCGTCCCGTTCAGCGAGAGCACTGGATGCTCTGTCTGCGCTCCGCTGCTGTATTGGCCATTCCATAATTCCTGGAATTCTGCTTCATAATTGCGCGCTGCCGCTTCTGAGAACATTATCAGGACATTATTGTCATTGCGCGCGCTCCCTCCTGCAGTCGGGTTGAAAGAGCCGGTCCACACTATCTTATCGTCGAACACACAGAACTTGTTATGGCTTAGCTGCGCAGCTGTGTCTTTTCTCGCGAAAGAGATCGCAGGCTCATAAGAGCTGTCATCGACAACGAGCAAGGCGTTCTTGCGCTTCAATGCCTTGACTATCCCTTCGACATTCACATCGAAAAGCGCGCAATGGACTTTCTCTGAAGCATTGATCATGTGCTCGAGATTCTCTGCGCAATGGCCTTCAGGGCAGAAGAGAGCTATCAATGGAAGGGCAGAGTCCTCGATGATGATTTTCTGAGAAGATTGAGACTGAGATGGATCTTGAACTTTATACGCTTCCGGATTGCTCCCCGTCCCGGTATCATTTTCCACGCCAGAATCGCTTATCGGGAGAGAACTTGTCGCTTCTGCCACAACACCACCAGCCTTATCCGCTGCTGAATTGATGTTCAGGACAGCAAGCCCTAGAATGCTCTCCGCGGCATCACTGCCAGGCAGGCCTGAACCTTTCAGGAAATAGAGCAGGACGAATATGAGAAAGACAGTGATGGATATCGCGCGCGCAGCTCTTGAGGACTTGCGCATCGCTCTGCGGATCATTGACTTGCTGATTATCGCCACCCCGGTTTATGCTGACAAAGCATTGATTCCTGACGCTTCTTCCTCTAACCGCATTACGCATTCGGATATCTCCCTGAGAGGATTTCCTCCTAAGACCCCTAAGCGGTAGCGCAATCCCGAGTCTTTTTCAGGATTTGATCCTAGAGCGCGCTCAATCTCGAGATAGACTGCCTTGATAGGATCCTTATTGTGCTCAAACACCAGGACAGGATGCTTGAAAGACTTGGTTGAGAATTCTTCAGACGTGTCAACATATCCGAGCCCTGCAAGGAAATCCTTTATCCTTGAGAGAAGGTCATAAGATGTGTCTATCGTCAGATAGGAAGGGTCAGCTGCCATGACGGCACTGCAATAGGCAGATTTATAAAGATATCGCTATTAATGATAATCGTCACTCTGTGACTACTATATAATGCTCAAAAAAACGAAACATTTATATATAAGTTGCACTATAAGGTAGTAATTAGATGAAGTTTAAGGTTTTGGGATTCAAGATCTCAGACAGTTCCTCATCACCTCTTTTTCCCCTTCAAGGTGCCGCAAGGTGCCTTGGAGGGGTTTATACTCGCTGCTTGATTGCAGTCTAAAGATTCTCACAGGAACATCATGGCTCCGGAAAACATGGAAAAGACGCTGGAAGAGAGGCTCAGAGCGTTAGCGCAATCAGTTCTTGATTATCCTGAAAAGAAAGGAGAGATTCAATGCGTCTTATCAGGATTGCGTCTTTCTAAGGAAGAAGTCATCCAGGCCTATGTCAATTACGACCTAGATATATTTGCGTATAAAAATGAGATCTATGAGTCATTACCTATGCGCGCAGTATTATACCTCCATAACCTCTTAAAAGGCAGCTGGCATCAGGAAAGACAAGAAACGGTTCTAGAGATGATCAGAAAGACCGTTCCTAAATCAATAATTGATCTCGGATTTGGCACTCCGGCAAGATACGTTAAAGAATTCGTGATAGCGAATGAAACCAGATTGTCATTGGTAGATTTATATGATTCCGCGTTCAGATTTGCCGAGGTATTACTGAGCCACTGGAAACCCTCTTGGAGGGATTTCATCTCTTTCAGGCATCTTGACATGAACACTCAGGGATTAATCGGAGAATCCGACTGCTATATCTTTCAGGACTCAATAGAGCATGTGGAAGGTGCAGAGAAATACTTGTCTAAGACAGTCGGATCTGCAAGGAAAGACTCAAGATTCATCCTGTCCTTGCCTATCGGGCCATTGGTGCCAGTACACACACTTTCTTGGGAGACTCCGGAAATTGCTGAAGAATGGCTTTACAAGTGCGGATTGAGGGCAGATCAGAAGAAAGACGTCCATGTCAATCCTGAAGTTGACCTGTTCGCAAAGCAATTCAAAGAAGAATTCTATAATATCATCTTTCTCTGCGGCAAGAAATGATGCCACCATCATATCTCAGTATATCTCATGCGGAGCTATCTTCTCTTCCTTCTGATAAAAGTCTTGAAAGGACGTTCTGAAGGCCTGACAGGAGCCTCGCGCGATTTCAGAGCGAGCATGACGAACAGGCATATCGAGATCCCAGCAGCCACTCCTGCGAGAAAAAGCACTATAGGAGACTTGCCATTGCTGAGAGACCTCTTCTTCACGTCGAAATACATATCGACATTGCTAAGTTCAAGAGAGTATTCAGAGTAAAGCAGCGCGAGAGCTATATCCCTCTCCTCAAGAGCCTGAGAATATTCATAATAGCTGTAACCGACTATAGGAAAAACTCCTCGTTTCTGCTGCCGCATGATGATCTTTCCAGCAGCGTCAAGCTTGCGATGGAGCAGGTCATTATACTGCGCGAATTCCAAGCCTATAGAGCTCATTATCACGCCTGTGCGTGCCTTCGCCAATGACGCCTCATGAAGGCACAGCTCATAATTGCCCTTGAAATACTGCTCGCGCGCAAGAGAGATCTCCTCAGTCATAGAAGGGATCTTATTGTCATATATGTAAGAGAGGTATTGCTCCTGCTCTTCGGCTTCTGAGATCTTGCTCAGGCAAGCTCCTCTAAGATCCTCTTTGCCGATAGAGAACTCCTTCCCTTCCTGGCCTAAGAATCTTGCCCAGAGCTGCGCTGACAGCATGCGTTCAGAAGCATAAGATAGATCTCTTAGGAAGGCATCATCGCTGAAGTTAGAGTCGAGATTGAAAGATTTATTGTTCAAAGAATCATTGATTATTGCCTCAACCTCAAGCAGACGGTCCTTAGTGACGACTACAGCCTGAAGATCAGTTATTGTCTTGATAGTGAAAGTGCCCAGTCTCTCATGAAGCTCGCTAAGGTCGGATAGAAGATTGTCCCGCCGCTCAATCAATCTCTCTTCCTCTGAATACCTGCTAAGGTCTGTCGCTTTCAGCAGCATGAAGCTGTACTCATTATTCGCGCCGAAACAATAGCTTGAAGCGGAGTAATACTTGCCTTCAGCGAAAAGCTTTGCGCTCTCAAGAGAGAGGTTCTCTGCCTTCAATGCCCCTCTCTGGAATAAGGAAATATTCTGCCTGCTTGAGTTTCCACTGACTGATTCGACACTGAGGTCAATCTCTCTATCGGCAGCTGCGCGCTCGAGAGATTCAGCAAGGAATGAGGAACGGTTGCACAGCTCTTCCGCCACACCGCCCATGACTGAGCTGTAAGCCTCGCTCACATCTATCCTCTCTTCAGCGCGAGGCAGAGGCCTGTGCGCGTAATAGTACAATGCCTCGTCGATAGTGCTGACCTCGATCACTTCTACCTCCTTAGAAGCGCCGTACTCCTGAAGGTCTATAGAGACTAAAGAAGAATCATTCAAGAGCTTATCTGCGTGTTCAAGCGCTTGCTGCTCGACAGTGTAATTGCGCGAGCCATAAGGGATGAGCACTTTCTTGAATCCTGAAGCCGCCGCCGCGCCGATCTTCTCCTTGAGGCCTCCGACCATACCTATCATATTGCCCGAAGTCACTGTTCCAGTTATGACTGTGGAATTGTCAAGCCTGAAATTGTCCAGCAATGAGATAGTGAGTATCGCTGACGCGGCTCCTGCCGAAGGCCCGCCAACGATTATCGAATCCGCCTTTATAGTGTAGAAGAAATCAAGGTTTGAGCAGTCGATATCGAGATAGTTGCACGCGACATTCTTCGCGAACCTTGTCGAGAGCTGGGTGTCTATCTTCGCAGAAGGCATAGTATCGATGAAGACCCTGCCTGTGCCAGGCACCATGTCAAGAGATAGGTCCGCTATCGATCCTGAGAGATTGCCAGTGCCTTCATTCACCGCGAGAAGCTTGATGCTGCCCTGCTGGGCGAGAGCTTGGAGGGAAAGCATGAAGAAAAGAATGATAATAGTAAGGAAGAGAGAATACTGCGATGATCTCTTGATAAAGAAAGGTTTACTGCCTGAGGAAGATACTGAGATGCCCATATCCCGACGGAAAGATGCCCCTTTTAAAAATATTTGCTATTGGGCGTTTTTCCGGGATTCGTCTTAAGAACCTGCCTTATCCTTACGCGTAAGCGTGGAACAGCGAAGAAGTCACAAACACTTCAAGGAACGCCGCCAGGATTATCAGCAGCACAGAGCCCATGAGGAGTATAAGAGAGTCCTGAAGCACATTCAGGAAATGCCCGCTCATGAATTTCTCTGTCAGCAAAGCCTTGCTTATCACTCCTCCGGCCATCGCCGCGAGCAGGAAGCCGAAGATCTCGGGGATCATGTGGATAGCGAAGAACGAGAGCAATAACGCTGATTTTCCTGCGGTCTGATCGAGATAGCGCGTCAATGAGAGTATGAAGCTTGAGAACACGCTCGCATTCAGGACTATAAGGAATACCGCTCCTGCGCCGTAAAAGAACGAGAGTATAAACAATATCCCAGTCACAGGGATATTGCGCTCAAGTATGGAAGACACCTGCTGCAGAGAGGGCTGTAATGGATTGTTGAAGAAATCATCGATTGTCCTGCTTGACATCTGCGATGAAAGCACTCTATCCTGGAAAGAGAACGCGTTAGTAAAGCCTTCACCAGTTATGCTTCCTAATGTCAGATATCCTGCGAAAAGGCCTAAGAAAAGGAACAGATAGCATTCAAGCACGTCTTTATGGTTAGAGAGGAAATGGCTTATCCCGAAAGTGCGCTCCCGCAATTCCTCATTGTCAAGAAGCTTCATCAGTAAAGGCACTATCAGCAATGTCGAGAGGAAAAGCATCGCGACAGAGCTCTGCAATGGAAAGAATATCCTCGCGGCAGCATAGCCGACAAGCGCTGCGAAAACGCCGTAGAAGAACGCGACATAAGGCCTGCGCTCGACAAGATCGCTCTTCAAACCTTCAAGGACCATAGAACAGAGAATTCACCAATGATATATAAAGTTTTCAGCGTTAAGACTTTTTAGCGAGCAATCTGCTGCTGCCGGTCGCCGTGCAGCGAGAATCCTTGATTTCCGCTGCAGATTTTCCTTCGCACTGACTCTGTCGAGGGAGAGGAAAATCTGGATGCAAAAAGATATATTTATGACAGATAGCCGCAAAATATGTCCACTAAATTAGAATAAAGGCTTTTAAGAACGCTTTTCTTCACTGATTAGGATACGGCATTCACTCCTTCTTCTGCTTGCTGCGCTGCTCAAGGTAAGAATCTATGCCGAGATCAGCGCTGTTCTTCGTGGCACGTACCTTTCTTGAGGTGTAACCCAGTATCAGCACTATTGAAGCGAGTATGAGCAGAGCCCAGAGCAAGCCGTTGATGTTCTCAGAGATTATGTTCAGGAATCCTGTCGCGCTGCCGGTCGCTAAAGGACATGCGCCGCAGTCAGCTTCACAATTACTGCAAGTCTCGCCAATACTGATGTCGCATTTATTATCTTTCTTGCACATGATAACAGGTGGGCTACGCTGCACTATAGTATCATTAGTTGGTGGATTATTGACGATTGTAGTGGACTGTGTACTACCTCGCACAAGATTTGGCTGATTGCTTGTCACTCCATCACTTACGCATCTGCCGTTCACCCTGCGCTGATTTACTCCGCAATCGAATGATGAACTTGAAGTTGAACTGCTGCTAGAAGAGACAACACTTTCTTGACTATTGCCAGGTACTGTAGCTTTGAACGACTCGCTGTCGGTGAATGTGAGGCCGTTCGGCGCGATGACTGAGGCATGCACTGTATAATCTCCTGCAGTGCCTACTGTAGGAAATGTGTAAGTGAACTTACCAGATTCATGGACTGGCACGACAACAGTGCTGCTCAACAGTTCGAGCGTGACGTTCTGGTCTGAAGGCACATCAGAACCATTATCATATCTGACTGTTCCCTTGACTAAGACTTCTTTAGCGGTGTTCATATCCTCAATGTCCTCAAGATATATCACAAACGCATAAGTCACTCTCTGCATTCCGAAAACATTGTTCCCGTTATTAACACTGTCTTCAGCGTAAATATTTATCAAGTAATCTCCGACAGGAGAATATTTTGTGGTTGAGAACATCCCTACGAACTCATTATTTGGCCTGCGGTAGAGAATGACAGGAAGCACTGTTCCTGAAGCGTCGCTGACATTCGCTGTTATTGAATCTTCATCTATCCCGCTCACATCAGTGATAGTCGCGTTTATGCCAATATCTGTTCCGCGGACTGTAGTCTGCGCGGGATTTATGACCATATCAGGCCCTGTGAGGTCAAGGACATTGAGCGCCCATGATTCGCTCACCCCTTCATTGCCTACGCTGTCAGCGCAGCGCACATTCCATGAATAATTTCCTGGAGCGAGCACTCTTTCGAGCGCCTGGATTCCTGAAGTGGTGTTGATATTGACTGACGCTCCGCTGAGAGTGCCGTTCAGATACAGGCCGCAAGCTATGATCGGGTCTAT
Organism: Candidatus Nanoarchaeia archaeon; assembly: GCA_035289005.1. Lineage (GTDB taxonomy): Archaea > Nanobdellota > Nanobdellia > Woesearchaeales > UBA12501 > DATDYN01. The sequence continues at coordinate 16,594 of DATDYN010000015.1, read as the reverse complement.
CGATTCGTAGTTCTCTGAGACATTGAAAGTGAAATTAGTGTGCACGTCATAAGTGTTCTCAGAATCATCCGGAGGGCTGAGCAGCGTTATATTTGGCGCTGTCTGATCGATGAAGAACGCGAATTCCGCAGTGCCTATATTGCCTGCCGCGTCTGTCGCATTGACCGTTATTATATATGGGCTGACTTCTTCAGCCCACCAGGTTGTGTTAGCGAACTCGAATTGTGCTGAGATTCCTGAGATATTGACCTGAGTGAGAGAGATTATCCTGTCGCCAAGCGAGGGAGTGACATCTGCCTGCGCGTCCTGCAGCTGCCTATTGTCAGTAACACCTATCGTTATCGGAGTTCCCTGCTTGATTATGACTTTCGCGGGGGTGATAAGAGTGAACTGCGGTGGAGTCCTGTCAAGGATGTAAGTCCTGTTCTCGCTCTCGGCCTGCCAGCCCGCGAGATCAGCGCATCTTACGCTCCAGGAATGCTCTCCTTCAGAGACATTGGCCACTGGGATCGAGAAAGGGAAGCCATTTGTTGCGTTGACTGAGGACTCGACATTTCCGTCAACGATCAGGTCGCAGTATAGTTCAGGGGCGAGATTGTCTGTCGCGTTGAACACGAATTCAGACAATGCGTTCATCAGCTTTCCGTTGGTTGGAGAGATGAGAGAGACTTCAGGGGCTTTGCCGTCGATTATCAGCTCGCCGCTGACAGTGCCTAGCTCGCCGCCGTAATTAAGGGCGTTGAAGCTGAAGCAGACATGGGTCGAGTCGGCATAGCGTGAAAGGTCTGAAAGTGTGCTGTAATAGTTCGCGCTGACAGAAAGATTTGTTGAGATGACGTCAGTGAGCGCGCTGCAGTCAGCGTGATTGAAGAACACTGCCTCGACTCCTGTCTCGTTGTCCTCTGCTGTTATGTGAGTGTCCTGGCCATCAGTTCCCTCTTTGAGATACATTCCGTCAATCGGCAACCAGTCTGCGAGCAATGGCGCAGTGTCGTCGTTGAGTATTGTGATATCTACAGTATTTGTTGTTGATTCATTGTCAGAATCCTCAGTCACTATGTCCAATCCTGAAGTGATTGTCGAGTCAACTTTCTTGGCTTTGAGCTCAAGCAGGTAATTCTGCGTTCCCCAGCTGCTTATCGCTGAAGAGACAGTGAAGTACTCGACAGAACTCGCTGCTAAGGAAGTGACCCATCCTGTAGGGGTGTAGAGAGAGATGATAGTGAGATCATCAACATCGAAATTGACTCTGCTTATTGAGTGCTTGCTTAAGATGTCATTGCTTAATGTGAAAGTGAAGTTAGCTCTTGTGGTCTCATAGATCTCTGTAGGAGTGATAGCTACTGTGGCTGAATGCTCTGCTGCTACAAAGATTGAAGAGAGCAATATTGAAAGAACTATAGCAAGCAGCGCCGTACTGCCCGCCATGCACCTCTTTTTCCCCTTCAAGTCCATAATTCCAACCTTGCTCTGCGGCTTACGCCGCATCACCCTGTTCCTGAAACCCTCACAAACATGATAAAAACGTACCAGTCTACGGAATAGTATACTGGTTGTGAGAGCTACTATATAAATGTTACGATTAATGTATATATGCGTATAGACTTTAGGGTACTGGGCTATAAAAAGCAGAAAATAATATAATAATAGCATAACGATATCATAACGGCACGGATATTGCTCGAGAAACGCGCTATAATAATAGACGCAGCTACTCCGAGTCTGTCTCAGAATATCTTCCTTCGCTCGGATCTATGCTCTTGTCTCCCTCGGCTGCACTGCCAGCGCTCTCCCCTTCCTCGCCTTCAGTCCCTTCGACAGGAACTCCCAAACCTTCAACGCCTGTCAGTCGCTCGATAGTCCTGCATCTCGGATAGCGCGAACATCCGAGGAACGCTCCATACAATGACTTCCTTAATATCAACCGTCCCTCACCGCACTTCGGGCAGGGCTTCTCATACTTCTTCGCGAGATTCTCATCGATCCGTTTTGTCGAGCATTTAGGATTAAGACATAACTGGAAAGGGCGTTTCTTCGCCTTGAATATCTTTATCATGGGATACTTGCACGCAGGACAGGTCTTGTCTACAGAGACGATCTTCGCTCCCTGAGGGAGTGAGAGCGTTGTCTTGCAGTCAGGATAATTGCTGCATGCGACGAAAGGCCCGAACCTTCCTGAGCGCATCTGGAGATCCCCTTTGTCGCAGACAGGGCACTTGCCAAGGAAGCTGAGCGCGTCACGGGTAGAGACCATCGCTTCAGACAACTCTTTGCCGATCTGCTTCTCCTCTTTCTTGAATTTGGTGAGCAGGAGAGTGAGAACATCTTTCGCTTCATCAAGGACTTCCTGAGGCTTCTTCTTGTCTTCGCGGATAGAATCCATCTCATCCTCGAACTTGCGCGTCAGCTCTTCATCAAGGATCTCAGGGCAATGCTTCTCAAGGACTTCAAAAGTCCTTATGCCGAGCTCTGTCGCTCCGACAGTGCTCTCTGAAGCGTAACCTCTACGGAATAACGCGTCGACTATAGCCGCTCTTGTGGATTTTGTGCCGAGGCCGCGTTTCTCAAGCTCTTTGATTATTGACGCAGGAGTGTAATGTTTCGGCGGCTGCGTCACTTTGTCAAGCAGGGCTATCTTCTCAACGCCTATCTCCTCTCCCTTGCTCACTGAAGGCAGCTCTTCTTCTTCAAGCTTGACATGCGGACCGTAATACTCATGCCATCCTCTCTTGACTGTGCGCGTACCGCGCGCGATGAATTTCTCTCTGTTCACATCGATTGTGATAGTCATAGTCTCTCTTATCGCTGGCTCTCCGAAAGTGGCTAAGAACCTGCGCATTATCAGATCGTACACTCTCGCCTCTCTCCCAGAGATATGACTGATTATCCCAGTAGGATAGATCGCAGGATGCGCTGGATCGGTCTTCTTTCCCTCATTAGGTCTTAATTTATCATCAGGGAGCGCGAGAAGCTGCTGCGCGTATCCACGATAGAATTCCTGAAGAGATATAGCTGAGAGTATCTTCCTGTAACCTATGCTTGACGGCAATTTCTGTGATGAAGTGCGCGGATAGGATATCAGCCCGGCAAGATAAAGAGTCTGCGCAATAGCAAGAGTGTCTTTAGGAGAGATCCTGAGACTGCGATAAGCCTCAAGCTGCAGAGAGGTGAGATCAAACGGCACTGGCGCGGGCTGCGAGAACTGCTTGCGCTCAAGAGAATCTACAAATGCGCGCTGACCTTTGACATTCTTCATCACTGCGTCAGCTTTCTTCTTGTCCCAGAACTTATCCTCTTCATGCAAAGCAATAACTTTACTTCTCTGAGCATTGCCGTGAAGCTCTATCTGCCAGAAAGGCTCTGACTTGAAAGCCTTTATCTCGCGCTCGCGCTCAACAAGTATCTTAAGGGCAGGACCCTGGACTCTGCCTGCGCTGAGAACCTTGAATCCACCTATAGAACGGATCGCGAGCATGAGCGCGCGAGAAAGATTTATTCCGTAATAATAATCAAGGATGTGCCTTGTCTCTCCAGCGTTCGCCTGACCCCAATCAAGTCTTGGAGAGGCGTGCTCATAGGATTCAGTGAGCTCTTCCTTAGTCAATGTGGAATACTTCATGCGCCTCGCGTCCTTGCGGTTGCAGGCGAACCTCACTACATTGAGGCCGATGACCTCTCCCTCGATATCATAGTCTGTCGCGACAGTGATCACGTCAGCGTCTTTGGCGAGCTTGCGGATGACATTGATGAATTTTGTCGCTGAAGAGGATTTCTTCCCTTTCTCTACGATCGGAGCCCACTGCACCGCGAACACAGGGTAAGTCCAAGATTTCTTCTTGACTGCTGATTTGACAAGCGCAGATTCATCAAGCTTCTTCCGTGAAGCGGAGATTTTCTTGCCGCCGGATTCAGGAACATCCTGGCTCTCTTCAAGACCGTAAAGATGGCCGACAGCTGAAGCGACAATGATATCGCGATTGCCATGAGAGATCATGAAATAAGGGATTCCGTTATCTTCCTTCCTCACAGGCTTGCCATCAGCGAGAGCTTCGGCTATCTTTTTCGCTGATTGCGGCTTCTCGGTTATAATGAGCTCATATGCCATTCTGGCATGGTGTTCCGCGGTTTGTATAAAAAAGTTTGTATTTAGGCATGAAAACGATGGAAGAACGGATCATTGCCGCACAAGATCCACCGACGCAGATATAGGAGATATTCCAGATATGATGAATTCAAGAAAAAATTGAAAAGCATAAAATGACAGAAAAAGACAAAAACTCACAAGAAAAAAGTTTTGCCGCACAAACATTTAAATACGCGGCAAGCTTCTTTTGGTGATATTGAGAGGATGAAATGATGGGACGGATAGTAGAGAAAGTCTCATAAATATTCAGAATTTTAAGAAAAAGAGGCCTCATGCAAGGATTTGACGTCATAACTGTTGGCTCAGCGACTGCTGATGTGTTCGTGCACACCAACAAGAAAGATGTTCTTGAAGAGAAAAGACGCACAGGAGCGGTTCTCGCCTGCTATCCTTTAGGCGCGAAGATACTTATCGACAGACTGGAATTCCTCACCGGCGGAGGAGGTACAAACACAGCAGTTAGCTTCTCACGGCTTGGGCTGAAGACAGCGTATCTCGGCAACATCGGAAAGGACAGCAACGGCGAGATGATAATAGATGAGCTGAAGAAAGAGAAAGTCGCGTTCATAGGGACGCGCTCAAGAGATAAGACCGATTGCAGCATAATCTTGGACAGCATCGAGGAAGACAGGACAATACTGAACTATAAGTCCGCGAGCAGGAATCTTGAGTTCAGGAAGATAGATAAGCGCAATCTGTCTGGAAAATGGTATTATTTCTCCGCGCTTCTGGGAAAAGCGTTCGGCGCAACAGTCAAGCTGATGGCTTTCGCGAAAAAGAAAGGAGCGATGACAGCGTTCAATCCTAGCCTTTACGAGGTCAAGCTGGGAATAAAGAAACTCGCCCCTATGCTGAAGAACACTGATGTGCTGATATTCAACAGGGAGGAAGCCGCTGCGCTCCTTGGCAGGAAAGGCTATGCTGTTCCTGAAGAGATGCTCGAGAAGATAAGAAGTCTAGGACCTAAGATAGTCGTCATCACTGACGGAAAGAAAGGGGCGATATGCGGCGACGGGATCGCGCATTACTCGATAACCCCTCCGAAAGTCAGGATTGTGGAGACTACCGGCGCTGGAGATTCTTTCGCTTCAGCGTTCGTGGCTGCGCTCGCGCGCAAGCAGGACATCAGACAGGCGTTGCGCATAGGCATCGCTAACGCGGCTTCAGTGATTCAGTGTCACGGCGCGAAGAATATACTGCTCTCCTGGAACGCCGCTCAGAAAGACGCGGCGCGGCAGAAAGCGGCGATCAGAGAGAAAGCGTCGACACACCCGGATCAATAATACCCCTTTAAGCATTACAAACAAAAGATTTAATAACATCCAGATAAATTGTTGCTGATGAAAGGGTATGACAGGAGATTCTCAGAGGATTATTTCGCGGATAGGAAAGCGGATCCTAACTTAGAGCTTCTGCCCTACATCTCTGTAATCGCAATTACAGCGATAATACTGCTTCTTTTATGATTTCAAAGAGATGGATTTTGCAAAGAAATATAAACATAGAGACGCTACAGCATTTATGCCTCGCGGACGCCCTTTGAAGAGCGAAATACGGCAGCACATTGTAGACCTTCTTGCTGAACTCGGAAGCGCTTACGGCTATGACCTGGCGCGCCAGTATAATGCGCGCTTCACTCCTGTCACGAAACGCTCAATCTACCATCATCTGCGCAAAGGCCTTATAACGAAAGAATTTGTGATCGCGAGAGTTGAACGCTCTGAAGGGAATTACAGCTGGGGCTCTACCTCCCAGAAGACTTATTTCTCGCTAGGCCCTGAAGCCAGACCAAGCTCGCAAATGCCCGCTGCTGCGAAATCAAGGAAGAGAGGCCGTGAACCAAGAAATACCTCCAGGATTTAACATGAAGAAAAGCCTGGATTCTCTGACGGAACCGTGAAAACTAAAAACCAATAGATTTAAATATGACTGCGCTAAAAGTAAAAGAATGAGCGAAGATATACTGACTCAGATCGAGCGCGGACGCCGCATAGGCTATCCCGACAACCTTATCAGAAAATCTCTTGAGCTCGAAGGATATTCTCCGGAATCCATCAAGCAGGCTTTCAAGGAAGTTGAGCAGAGAAGGAATGGGAGCGGCTCTAAAGTCGTAGTCAAGAATGTCAGGGTTGACAGCAGCGCGATAAGGAAATCAACTAAAGAATCTGATCAAAAAAGCCCTGAACAGGTCCAGCAGAAGACTGACCTGCTTCCGCCAATGGAAACTCAGCAGCTTCTGCCTGAGAGGATCGATGCCCCTTCCCCCAATAGGCATTTACTGCTGGACGTAATTATCGGCACGATAATGTTCGTGATAATCGGGATACTCATCTATCTCTTCCTTGTCCCTGCACTGCTGAACACGATGTGAGCGTAAGAATTCTTAAAGAATCGATTGGTATCATGCAAGAAGGATGTCTCATCTCTTGATACGCGCCAACGCTTTGCGGAAAAAACCCATGAGCGCGAAAGCCTCACGGCGTGTGAGGAATGATTTACCGATAACGCGTTTCCAGAGCACGCGCTGAGTCTCTTTCTTCTGAGGAGTCGAGAAATCAAGCTCTCCCAGCATGCCATCGACCATCTTGAGTATCTGTTCTTTATCAACTTCTGCAGCAGCGACTATGTGCATGCCGACTTTTGATTCAGCGCCAAGATGCTTTTTTGACAGCTCATAGAGAAGTATCGCGCAGGCGTGAGAGAGATTGAGCGCTGGATACTTCTTTGAGGAAGGGATTGTGACAACCATGTCACAGAGCTCAAGATCATCATTCGTGAGGCCGCTGCTTTCGCGCCCGAAGACAAGCGCGACTCTCTTATTCTGGGGGATCGCCCCTGATACCTGTTCTGGAGTTAGCGGAGAGCGATGGATATTATAATCTGTCCCCAATTTAGAGGTTGTTCCGACAGAATAATCGAAATTCTTCAGGACTTCAAGAGAATCGGCGCGCTTGGATCTCAGAAGGATGCTTTTCGCGTGAGAAGCGCGGTCAAGGGCTTCCTTGCCTATCTGGCAGGCAGGCTTCACCAGCAGCAATTCCTGCAGGCCGAAATTCGCCATGACTCTCGCGACTGCGCCGAGATTTCCCTGATTCTCAACACCGACAAGCACTACAGATATCATTGATCACGCTTTGACCATCCTTATTTGAAGAATCCTGCGCCGAGATTGACGACTATGACTATGACGAACAATAATGAGACTGCATGCCATATCATTTGCGCTCTGCGCTGCTCAAACAATGAGGAAGCCGCGACAAAGAACATCCTTCCGCCATCGCATATCGGGAGAGGGAGAAGATTGAACATGCCTATTCCAAGATTGAGTATGTAAAGCCACATCACAAGGCCTGAGATCCACATCAGGATGCTGAACGCGGACTTGCCGTACCTCTCTCCGAATCCGGGATTCATCCTTGTGTGCTGGCTGAGCTGCAATCCCATATAGGCCATAGAGCTGTTCTTAGGGTTCTGCGATAGGGCGAAAGAATAAGAGCTTTCATTAGTAGTCACCAATATATTATCTCCCGGATTCTTTGCTGCGAGTATCGCGGAAAGATTCTCCGCAACAAGGACAGGGATGCCATCAACAGAGGTTATTATCTCTCCTTCAGAAATGCCTGCTGCCTCAGCAGCTAGCGATTCATTGGAATTTCCGCGTATCACTCCGCTGACTCTCACTCCGCTGTAATCTATCGCTGCATTGACTGCGGGATTCACAGCGAATACCAATAAAAGGATGGCTATGCCTGCAAGGACGAAATTGGCGAAAGAGCCTGCGGCGAACACAGAGAGCTGCTCAATAGCCGATTTCTTCCTGAGAATTTTCTCGTCAGGCTCGACAAAAGCTGCAGGGATCAGAGGGATGAACAGCCCAAGGAACGCTAGCCCGCTTGACTTGACAGGGATTCCGTAACGCCTGCTCACCATCCCGTGAGAGAATTCATGCACTATGACCAGGAAGAACAAAGAGATTATCCAGTAGAAGAAAGGGACGAAAAACGTGCCTTTGACTTTCACAGGAAGCACAAGAGCGACCGCTGACGCTTGAGGGGAGACGAAAAGCACAGTCAAGAGATTATCGATCAATGAGTAAGAGACGACAGCCATCCCTATGAATCCGAGGACTATGGCGGTTATGCCGAAATATCTCACTGCGCGAGGGGCTCTCGCTGACACTTTATCCATGAGCTTAAGCCCTACCTTTGTCTTATAGAGAAGGACGTATATCGCTGGAAAGAGCACTTTCTGGAGATGGAGCTTCTTGCGTTCGAGAAAAAGGACAGCGCAAAGGATTATGACGAACAATATCGCTGAGATAGTCTCAAGATCCATGAAGCACCAGTGCGTTGGAAAGACAGGACAGATAAAAGATGGAAAAAGCTGAAGACTTAAGGAATCACTTCTTGCGCACAGGCCTGAGCATCTTTGAATTGCATCTGCGGCATTTGACCTTTCCTTCAGTGATCTTCGCGGAAGACGCCCTGACCTTGGTCTTGCATCTCTGGCAGACGAACATATTGCGCTGCATCCTGCTCTGCGCTTCCGGGAATTTGACCATAATGATTCACTCTCCGCTTAAAGCTTTACCTGCTTCATGACTTTCGAATTGAGTATCACCCAATACATTATCTCTTTCCCTTCCTTGCATTCCGCCTTCAGCTCTTCAGGGATCTCAAGATCGAAAGTCTCGTAGGATTCAGAATCCATGACGTTCGCGATATTGCCGCTGATAGATAGGACTTGCGCGTTGCGCTTGCCGATTATAGGAGAATCGATGCTGTCATGGCCAGGCATGACTATCTCCCGCTTTCTGCCGTCGAGAAGCCCTGTCGCCTGAAGGCGCACTTTCGCGTGGCCGTGCTTTCCCGGCCTGGAAGTCTGAGTATCGACAACGCGGCAGGCAACTCCGTCAATCACTACATAGCTGCCTTTCTGCAGCATGCCTACTGAGATAGGTTTAGTCTCGCCTAAAGTTTCGCTCATGAATTTTGTGAGGGAACGGGTGGTTTATAAAGTTTGCGCAGTGCGAGGCGAAGTCCTGAATCTATAGGGGAAGACTTTTTTTGCCGTAGCGCAGTGACCAATCATCTCGCAACAAGAAACACAGAACACTGAAGCAACGGCAAAAAAGAATGATTCAGGACGGAGCCGAGCACGAGACGAAGCCTGAATCTCATTAAGAAACTCTACCCGAACAACCATTTCCTAAGGCCTCTAGCCTTTGGCTGTCTTGCCCGCTGCTCTCTCTGACCAATCCCTGAACTGCCGCCTATCCTGAACATCTGCCGTCTCTTCGCAGAACGCAGCGCCTGCTTCATCATCAGCTGCACTTCCTCATGATTCTCAAACTCTCCCTCCTTCCTGCGGAATGCTGAATCATGGAAATGGTTCCTTCCGAGATTGCTCTTGAACTTATGATATTTATGCAGCATCTCATGGTGCATGACCGAATCAAGAAGCAAAGGATCAAGCTCTTTGAAGACCGAGCTCATGATTATGATATCCTTCTTGTAATTATAGCTGCCAAGCTGCGTGAAAGAGAGACTCCCCCAGGAGAGATTGGGCTGCTCGACCTGATACGAGAAGTATTTCGCGTTCACCCTGTTGAATGACTCTTCGAGCACAGGGTCATTATCAGTCTTAGGGATAGCTATATGCAGATTGCGCACAAAACTGTTGTAAAGGTCTATATACATCGTATTTATGCCTGAAGTGTCATAACGGTAACGCTTGAACAGGCGGAGCATGAGCTCCTGCAGCAAGCCCATCCTTATCTCTGGAGAGACTTCCCTGAACTTCTTGCTGAGCCTGAATTCGAGGAGATTGCCGCGCAGCCTGACATTCGCGTTATAGTCGCTGAAGTGGTCAGTGAACTTTATTCGAGCGTCATAAGGGAATTCCTTATCCGGGAACAGATGCTTGAATGATTCTTCGATCATGCTCATAAGTTGGGATTTTGCGAATGAGATATAAATGTTTTGCCTTGAGCGGCGATGTCCTGAATCTGTAAAATGAGACTTTTTTGACGTCGCGGAAATCAAAGATTTCCGGGATGCTCAAAAACCACCATGATGCAAGAGACGCATAGTTCCATGCCACCAGCCTATAATTGGTGGTTTTTGACATTGCTTGAATAGCTGGACTTCGAGAGGTATTGATTCCAGAAAACCTATAAGCAACGGCAAAAAAGGACTATTCAGGACAGAGCCGCCTTGAATGAGACAGAAAAAGAGATTGCAATGACAATCAGAAAGTAACTTTATATACTGATAATCCAACAATGCAAGATATGACCCGCTTCAATAAGATGAGAATGCTTTCTTTGATGCTATTTATCGCAGGAAGCTTTCTGATGATAAGTTCTGTGACAAGCATCACTGGAGCGATCATCGGTCTAGAGGGTGATAGTTCAGGATTCAGATTCATCTCAGGGGTTATGCTCCTAGCGTCCTCTTTGCTGCTGCTCATAACCCAAGCGCGCGAAGCAGCTCAAAGCGCTGAAGAAGGTGTAGAGGACATAATCGCCCATCTCTATGGGAAGATAGAGGAGAAACGGAAGCATCATCCCGGAAACCCTAAATATCTTGAAGGACTGAAGGATATTGAAGAGAAAATACGGCATGACATCTTAGAGCTCAACACTGTGAGAAATCCCTGGGTAAAAGGCGCGATAAGAACCAGACTTGAGAAATGGAATGACGCTCTAGACAGGAGAGAAGATTATTTCTTCAAGCTGCCGCATCATTACAAAGGGGTCATAGACCTTCCAGACAGAGGACTATACAATTATGCCCCTATAGGTGGCAAGAAGACAAGGATGATCGAGCTGAGAATGACACATTATACAAGCAGCAACGCGTACAACAAGATAAAACGCGCTATTGAATCAGGCAATGAAGAAATCCTGTTCAAGGATAAGACAGGATGGGCTTTCTTTGTCGAGAAGCAGCTGCCTGAAGGCCTTGAGATCAAACAGGCGCGCACAATATTGGGGACTGGACTCCAGGACTATGTCGGCAAAGAAGAGGTGCGGGATCCTCAAGCCATGCTCACATTCACTATACGTGTGCCTAAAGAACGAGTTGTCAGCAGGGAAGAAGAATACAGCATAGGGAATAACGAAACTTGCACTGTGAAGAAATACGCGATTGCAGGAGGAATATCCTCTTCAGATATAGTCAAGACAAAAGAGATTGTTGGAGAAAAATACCGTGATAAAGGACATGTCGGCTCTGCGAAGAAACAAGAGCAGCTGGGTGTTCATTAAAAAGTCAATCCTTTAAGTTCCTGCAGGACTCTTGCGAGATTAGGATTCTTCTCAGATGAAGAGATCTCAGCCATTAGCTTATTGAATGCCTGCGATTCTTCAGGAGTGAGCTCTGCACGGTATTGCTCTATCGTCACCAACATAGCAGTGCCTGATTCATAATGGGGGATATCCATGATCTGCCGTAATTCGCCATTCATCCTTGCGGCGCTCTTCTGCTGATAAAAATGATCCAATCTCTTAGAGATAGTCTTCTTCACTGGAACAGTGATGCTTGCTCCGCCATCAGAATAAAGGATATGAGAATGCATTGGGGGGATCATGACTTTCTGTCCTGGATAGAGAGATACTTTCTGCACATCGACATCATTCTCAATATGCCTCATCTCAATAATGCTACACCCGGCCAGCTGGGCTATGATCTCTGGAAGGGTATGATAATGCTCGCTGGTCTTTCCTGATTCATGGAGATACTGCACCATGATGACATGCTTCTTATCTTCAACTTTGAAGAATCCTTTCGCGATATTGCGCGCTTCAGAAGACGTCCCGAACTTCTTTCCTGGATCAAGGCATTGGAGAAAGTCTGTATTGAACCTGAAAGCGCCATCCAGATCATTCTCAAGGATGTATGCGTCAGTGCGCGCATCCATCACTGGAGAGAATCCGACGACAGCGATGCCCCCGATATATAGCGTGCGCCCTTCCCCTTCGCTTTTGATCCGCACCATGTCTGAAAGCATATATTTTGAATTGATAGCTTGCAGATTGCGTTTATGGATATCCCTGGATCCAGTCAATTCTGGCTTAAAGAACGTGAGAGAGGGGACTTTGTGCTGCTTCGCCCTGACAGAATGATAAAGCTGGCTTAATCCTTCATACGAGGAAGGAATCCCGAAATGATCCTCCCCTTTGTGATACAGAAGATTGATCGATGATTGGCTGTTCTTTCTGAAGAACGATTCAAGGTATTCTTTTCTGGGAGCGATAAGCGAAGACTCAAGCGTGGTCAGATAATCTCTCTCGTTCTTGCCGATTGTAGATTCATCTGTCATAGGAATGCCCGCGATTCATGAAGTAAACCCTCTCCCCTATGCGTTCAGAACCATATGCCTGTCCCCCTTTATAAAGTTTACTGTGTCTTCACCATATTAAAGTGGTGAAGATTACAGAAGTCATTGACATCAATACTGGATAGATATCTTACTGATGAATCGCGTACCTCAATATCGCCGCGATCTTGCCTATGTCCCTGAGCTGCACCCCTTCACGGGTCTCAACAGAGATAATCTTGACATCAGTATTGAACTGCCTGGCCAGCTCATCGAACTCTTCTATAGTCTTGTCATCCAGTGATTCAGAGAGCAGTAATGTCTCGACAGCGCCTAATTCCAGGCACTTCTTCACCTGCGCCAACCCGTAAGCGGTCATCTCTTCCTTTGTTGATAATATAGTAAAGAATTTCTGCATAACCTGCTTCTCTTCGGTCACTTCCTCATTGGCAAGGATGTCCTGGCTGCGCTCAAGCAGTTCCTGCAGTCCGAATTCCTCAGTGTAGCCCAGATCCTTTATCGCGAGAATCTTGCGCTGCAACTGGTCTGTGAGATATTTGTCATTCACGAAATCGTATTTTGTAGGGCCAGGGCCGCCGATGATTATCCCTTTCAGCTCGCTGAGGTGGAGCAATGATTCTTTTGCGTGCTCAGCTATTTTTTTCAGGTGATCATTGACCTCTCCTTCGCGGATGCGCGCGAAACGCTGGGCGCTCTGCCCTCCGGCGCGGAACTTGCCCATCACTTCACTATGGGTCTTCACTAAAGGGATTATGGTCTTTCCTTTAAGGAGCGCGATATGCCCATCGCGACGGTCAAGGACTATCAATGCATAGACCTCTTTAGTCTGGCACAGGTCTTCGAGAGGGGCTGTGACAAACTCCTTATCGCACCTGTAAAGCCGGATCTTGATAGGCAATGGAGGCTCGACACTCCATACTTTGACATCGCTCTGCCCTTCACGCTCAGCTACATTCCCAGAGAACACTGCCAAACCATTAGGAGGATTCCTGCCTATGACTTTGAGATGCTGGATCATGCGCTCAAGAGCGTCCATCACATTCTTGCGGGTAGAGCTTGATTTTATATTCGAGGCAGTGCTCTGCTCCTGGGCGAGATGCTGCATTATCTTGACAAGATCATAGCCCACAGGGACATATACTGAGACTAGCTCAGTGTGCCTTCCACGATAGGTCTCAAGCTCCCTTATCAGTTTTCCAAGCTTGAATTTCTGTGCTCCAGTGATTGCCATGAGAAAAACTTATCAATGAGAGTTTATAAAGTTTGCAGTTGTGATGGCTTAGTAGAAAATAAAGGATTCTTGTTGAATTCTTAAAAAATTGTCTGCAATGAGGTCGCCGCGGGTTTGTTACACAAATATTGAAAATCATCAAGGCGATTTTCAAAATACCGAAAATCTAAAGATTTTCGCTACACAGATTTTCCTCCCCCCTGACTCTGTCGAGGGGGAGGAAAATCTGTCTAAACAGCAGTTTAGGCGCGGCGACTGACAGCAGCAAACTACTCCCTACAGAGCCAGTTGTGATGGCTTAGTAGCGAGTCTTTAATGCTGTTTATTCTTCATCCACCTATGTCATGCTGAGCATGACTTGCTACTAAGCCAGTTCTGATGGTGATGCACTGGATATGTGAATGAAAGCTTTTGCTGTGGCGCAGTGGCCAATCATCTCGCAGCAAGAAACAAATCACACTGGAGCAAAGGCAAGAGAGTATGGTTCAGGACAGAGCCAGTCTTGAAGGAGATAGCATCATATTAGCGGAAGAAATCAACCGTTCAAAGGCACGCGCGCAACACACCTCACAGAAAGCTTTATAAATAGCCGCCTTTTCCGTAAAAAGCGCTTTTGAGGACGAGAATCCTTCGAAGCCATGGGGCTGTGGGGTAGCTTGGCTAGCCTTTCTGGCTTGGGTCAGTGAAGGAATCCAGATGACCCCGGTTCGAACTAACGCGGAAGATGCGTTGCGAAAGTCCGGGCAGCCCCATTCGTGATCGACAAAAGCATTATCGAGGTTTTTATGCCAGTACCAAGACAGATATCTTCAATCAAGAGATTCGGCCCGCGCTATGGTAACATAACCAAGCAGAAATTCGGAATGATAGAGAGCATGCAGCGCCAGGCCTACAAATGCGCTTCCTGCTCAAAGATGGCTGTGAAAAGGCTCGCAGCTGGAATATGGCACTGCCAGAAATGTGGAATAAAATTCACAGGCAAGGCTTACACTGTCACAAAGAAGAAATCGATAAAAGAGCTAATAGTCGAGGTTGCAGGAGTCAAGAAAGAGAGTGAAGAGACATATAAAGAGGAGCAGTAGAGGTGCGCCCATGGCAGAATACAAATGCTTCACATGCGACAAGAAGATCAGCCCTGACCAGCTCAGGAAGAAAGTGAGATGCCTTTACTGCGGCAGCAAGATTCTTTACAAGGCGCGGACAGTGGCGAAAAAGATAAAGGCCAGATAGACATTCTTTAACAGCTGTAAAAAAGAGATTCACTGAAGACAGGAAGGGACACCTTTATGACGATCAAAGACCAGAAAGAAGCGCAGGACAAGATTTCTCAGCTCCAGATGATAGAGCAGAATGTGCACGGCTTCCTTGTCCAGAAGCAGGGATTGCAGACGCAGATCCTTGAGATAGACAATGCGCTCACAGAATTGGGAAAGACTGATGAAGCTTACCGCATAGTCGGCAGCATAATGGTGAGATCAAAGCCTGAAGAGCTGAAAGAAGACCTTGAGAGCAAGAAGAAGATGGCTGACATGCGCCTCAAAAGCATAGAGAAACAGGAAGAGAAGATGAAAGAGAAAGCGCAATCGCTGCAGAAAGACGTTCTCGCGCTATTGAAGGAGGAAGCCTGATGGGAGAAGGGGTATCAAGCATCGTCAGCGTGATCAATGAGCTTCAGGAAGACAATATGCTCCCTAAAAGCGTCAAGACAAGGCTTCAGGAAGTCTGCATCATACTGCAGAATGAGGATGCTGATTCCATCAAGATCAACAAGGCATTGGACAAGCTCGACCAGCTCTCTGATGACGGCAACATAGAGCCTTTCGCCAGGACGCAAATCTGGAACATAGTCTCGATGCTTGAGTCTGTGGGCGCGTAAGCTGCTGATTCTCAATATCCCAGAATAATCATCTTCTCTTCTTAGCTGACCTATTCTTTGAAAGCTTGACAATCTCGCTCTTTATGACTGACGCGTTAGGGATATGGATCTCATCTCCTGAATCCGCCTTTATCCTTGTCTCAAGGAAAGTTATCTCTCTTATGACTCCTTCCATCCCTCTCAATCTCACACGCTCTCCCTTGATTATCACTTTGTTCTTCATGATATAGAGGCCTGCGAAAAAATTAGGGATGAAGTCCTTGACAGCGAGAGCGAAAGAGACTGCCGCTATCACAAGTATCGCCGCTGCGATGATGAACAGCACTTTTGTCGTTATCCCCAGCTCATTCAATGCGATTATGACTGCGATGAAATAGATGAAGAACGAGACTATCAATGACAGCGCTTTCTCGATCTTCAATTCTCTGCCTGAGATTCTTGAGAGTATATTGTCCAATTCAAGCTCATGCAGCAGTCTGCGCACGATCTTCTCAGTGAATTTGCCTATAGCAAGGCCTATCAGGAGCAGCAGTATGGCTATCACGAATCTTGAGCTGAAGATGTTGAAGAACGTCATCGACGCTTCGCTGGCCATCTGGGAAATGTTCTCTCCTGCCATGCTTTTACCGACGGGAAATGGGTTTATAAAGGTTGCTTTAATTGAAGAAATCAGAGATTTCAAGAAAGAACTAACGCTCAGACTCTCACAACATCCCCGCTATCCTGTCCCGTATCCTGCCGCAGCTGATGAGAGCGTTCTCAAGATAGACATCGACAGGGTCATTATCATTCTGCTTCAGCACATCGATTATCTTGCTAGTGCCGCCCTTCTCGCGCTTCAAGTTGCGGAAATTGGTATTGCCGAAGACATCCCTCTCAGTGCGGAACAGGCGATTAAGCCTGCGCTCGATCTTGTCCAATAACGCGATTATCTTCTCCTTGTCGCGTGATTTAGCTAAAGCATTAAACTCATTATACCATTCGCTGCGGATCTTGATGA
>DATDYN010000014.1:0-9819 GCA_035289005.1 Candidatus Nanoarchaeia archaeon | reverse complement strand
GATAAGCATATTGATCGTTCTTTTCTCTGGGATGATATCCGCGAGTGTTTTCTTTGCACTATTCGCTGGTTTTGTGTCTTGCGCTGCGGGTTCTGGTTCATAATCTCCTGTAGGTGTTTCAAGTGTCCTTTTTGAGCCAGTGACAGCTTCTTGCATTTTTTTATGCACCTGAAGCATCATATCTGTCAATCTTCCTGACTCTTTAAGATCATTAAAGCCTTTATCGCAGGAGAAATTAGTGTAAGTCAGGATCTCATCTTCTTTGATAAGCAAGTGGTCTGGAAGTTCCGCTTGTCCTTTAGGAAGAACTTTTTCTTGATATCTGGAGATGAATTTAGGTGTCAATTCGATGCTTTCTATCATTTTCTTGATAGTGTGATCCTCTTTCAGCATTTCTGGATTCGCAGCATCGAGCAGGTAGAATGTTGCCATCCTTCCGCGCGCTTTATCCAGGTTCTCTCTGCCTTTGATCCTGTCTTCAATCAGGCCTTTGCTCTCTATGCCTCTACTTTTCAGAAGATTACTCGCTTTGATGAATTCAGGAGACATGAGCGCTTCTCTCTGAACTTCTATTGCGTGATTGAATTCCCTGAATCCACGGTACGCATTTCCGGCTAGACCCATAATATAAGTATAAGGGAGCTCGACAAATACGAGATCGTTCATTCCTGCGATTATTGAACTTTCTATCTTCTTATCTTCTTGTTCCATGCCTTTCGCAATCTCTTCTAATGAAGGCATTTTAATTTCTTCATGTTCTTCTAATTCTTCAAGCACTTCTTCATGCTCTTCTAGTTCTTCAAGCTCTTCCTCAGCATGAATTTGAGTCTGCGCCGGTGCAGCAGTCTGAGAAGTTGTTGGTTGCTTCGTGCTGATCCGTTTAGTCTCTTCAAGTTTTCCCATTTTTCCTCTTAAAAGACTTATTATTGAATCTATTTATTCGTCCTAGTATATAAATGTTTCTATTTTTCTCCACTTGATAGTGGTAATATGCACAGTTTCTCGCTATACCCTGAGTATCCATTGGAAAAAGCACTGCGGGAATGCGCATTAAATCCTTCTATGGAAGAGCCCGGAACAGCATATCAATCTTTCCCGGAACATCTTAGAACCAATCGGAACTTCTCATGCTATCACTCCTTTGCTATCTTCGCCATAGCAACAACATTGTCAGAATCATCAAGCTTCATCAGCCGCACTCCCTGGGTGTTGCGCCCTATCACTGACACTCCGTTCGTTGGTGTCCTTATGATTATCCCGTTCTTGCTGATGAACATCACTTCATCCTCATCAGTCACAGCGTCAATGCTCACGACTTTCCCATTGCGTTCAGTGCACTGTATGTTTATAACTCCTACGCCCCCTCTGGAGATCAGCCTGTAATCTTCTATAGGAGAGCGCTTGCCAAAGCCGTTCTCAGTGACTGTCATAAGAGTCTCATGATCCCGCGCTATCACCATGCCTATGACTTTATCCCCTTCGCGCAGCTGTATCCCTCTCACCCCTTTAGAAGTCCTGCCTATAGGCCTTGCATCCTCTTCATGGAATTTGACAGCCATCCCTTCAGCAGTAGCGATCATTATGTTCTGCTGCCCGTCAGTGAGCACCGCGTTCACGAGGTCATCTCCCTCTTCAAGAGTTATCCCTATGATACCTCCCTGGCGCGGCCTTGAGTATTCATCAAGCGAGGTCTTCTTCACAGTGCCGTTCTTTGTGGCAAGGACAAGGTAATGCCTGTCATCGAACTGCTTTATCGGCACTACAGCTGAGACTCTCTCTTTTTCAGGCAGAGAGACAAGGTTGACTAGAGGCTTGCCTTTCGCGTATCTTGAGGCTTCAGGGATCTGATGCACTTTAAGGATGTGCACCTGGCCTGTGTTAGTGAATATCAGCAGTGATGAATGCGTCGAGGCTATGAAAAGATGCGAGATGAAATCCCCTTCCTTAGTGCCTGAAGCGACCATCCCTTTGCCGCCCCTGTTCTGCTGCTTGTATTCAGTGAGAGGGATGCGTTTCACATATCCTTCATGGGAGAGAGTGACTACGACATCCTCATCCTTTATCAGGTCCTCAGGGATCATGTCAGAAGCGGCTTCCTCTATCACTGAATGGTCTATCTGAGTCCTGCGCGCGTCTCCGTACTCATCAGATATTATCGATATCTCGCTGGTTATTATCCCCAAAATTTTCTTCTCTGAAGCGAGGATGTCTTCATATTCAGCGATCTGCCTTGTGATCTCTTCCTGCTCTTTGCGGATGGATTCCTGCTCCAGGGAGGAGAGTTTCTGGAGTTTCATGTCAAGCACTGCCTTCGCCTGCGTCTCAGTGAGGTCGTATCCTCTCATGAGCGCGTTCTTAGCGTCTTCGACAGTCTTGGCTTTCTTTATGTCCGCAATGACAGCGTCAATGGCATCAAGCGCGATTATCAGCCCTGCAAGGATGTGAGAGCGTTCCTGCGCTTTCTTGAGCTCGAACTCTGTGCGCTTCCTCACCATTATCTGCCTGTGGCGTATGAACAATATAATCAGGTCTTTGAGCGTGAGCGTTCTTGGCTCGTTATTGACAAGAGCTACAATGTTCACTCCGAAAGCGTAAGTCATCGAGGAATAAGCGAAAAGCTGGTTCAGCACGACCTCTTTATCGGCATCGCGCTTCAGATCGACTACAACTCTCACTCCATCCCTGTCTGATTCATCACGGATGTCAGATATCCCCATGACGCGCTTGTCTTTCACAAGCGTAGCGATCTCCTCGACAAGCTGCGCTTTGCTCACCTGGTAAGGTATTTCTGTAAGCACTATCTTCACTCGCTCTTTCGCCTGCTCGAAACCGGCTTTCGCTTTTATCACGACTTTACCCCTTCCAGTGAGGTAAGCGCTCCTTATCCCTTCAACGCCATAAATCACTCCTCCAGTGGGGAAATCAGGGCCTTTGACATACGTCATCAATTCCTGGCTGCTTATCTCAGGATTTTCGATAGTCGCTATTATCGCTGAAGAGATCTCTTTAAGATTATGCGGAGGGATGTTTGTAGCCATGCCTACAGCGATTCCGCTAGAGCCATTCACGAGAAGATTAGGGAATCTGGAAGGGAGCAATGAAGGCTCTGTGAGAGAGCCATCAAAATTAGGGACAAAAGGGACTGTCTCCTTGTTAAGATCCATTAGCAGCTCTTCAGCCACTTTAGAGAGCCTTGCTTCCGTGTAGCGCATTGCTGCCGGAGAATCCCTATCAAGAGAGCCGAAATTGCCCTGGCCCTGCACTAAAGGATATCTGAGCGAGAAGTCCTGAGCCATGCGGACAAGCGTTTCATAGACTGCGGAATCTCCATGCGGATGATATTTACCAAGGCATTCTCCAACGATCCTTGCTGATTTCTTGAAAGGCTTGTTATGCACTAGCCCCATATCAAGCATCGAGTAGAGGACTCTCCTATGGACTGGCTTGAGTCCATCCCGCACATCAGGAAGGGCTCTTCCGACAATCACGCTCATAGCGTAATCGATATATGAATTGCGCATCTCCTCATCGATCTCGCGCATGACTATATTCTTGCCAGCAGTGCTTTCAGGCATTGAAGGCGCCGCAGTCTGCGAAAAGTCAGTATCCTTGCTTTCAGCAGAGTCTTGAGAACTTCCCTCAGGAGTATTTTCTGCAGCTGATTCTTCCTTAGGGTCATCTTCTTCCACAGTGTCCTCAGGCGTGTTTACGTCTTCTGCATCTTCTTCAGGAGCGTTCTGAGGGGCATTATCGGCTGTCATGACGGTGATTTAAAGCACGACTTCTTTTATAAAGGTTTTGCTTCTCAAAAGCCCCTTTTTTACGACGGTAGAATGCCGCTTTTTCGCATCGCATTTCTTGAGAAATCCGTTACGTTTTCAATCCTTGATATTCATGCGAGAAATATCTATTTCTCAATCTCTTTAACTATCGCATCCTTCACAAGATAGCTCTTTCCGCAGTACACGCAGCTCTTGCGCTTCCCTTTCAGGGCTGATGTGCGCCCCTGATATTTCATCGAGTGCCTGCATTTCGGGCATCGCAATAAGAACATTGTAGCCTCGTGTTTATCCGCGTCTATTTGACATCTCCCTGATCATTGGCCTAATTTGTCTTCAGGAGCTGCGAAATCCTCAAGCTCTTTAGGCATCTTCCGTCTCTCTTTCGCAACCTCTTTCTTTGGCTGCTGCATCTCTTCAAGCATATTCCTTGCTTTTCTTGAAGATGGTTCATCCTCATCATCAGGCTCTTCAGCTTCTTCCTGGTCTGTTTTTTCTTCCTCATCAAGGCCTAGTCTTTTGACAAGGTTTTCGGCATTATCTTTTGCATTCTCTCCTAAATCTTCAGCAGGAAGATCTTCATCCTGCTCTTCTCCTGCTCCCTCATCACTCTCTTCGCCATCCTCTTCAGGGACGCTGAACACTTCCAGCTTTCCGAAATTCTCAACATCCTTTCCTGCAAGAGATTCTTTAGATTCATCCTTGAGATGCTCTTTAGGGACTTTGAAGACTTCAAGCTCTCCGAGCTTCTGCGATTCTTTGGCAGCGTCCCCTATCTGCTGCTGGGTCTCTCCCTGCTGCGCTGCCTGTATCTGCTTGAACATCTCATGCAGTTTCTCTTTGCCTGGCAGGTCGAAGTAATCAAAGAATCTTCCTGTTGGCTTCAGCACGAAGCTTCTCCCTTTCTTCTCTTTAGAGATGAATCCCATATCCAGAAGGAGAGCTATGTCCTCGTATGCCTTGCTCGTGCGCATCTTCACGACTTCTGACTGCAGCGCCGGAGTCTTCCAGGCAATGACTGCGAGAGTCTCAAGCATCGATTTGTTCAGTTCAGTGTGCGGAGCGACATCCCTGACAAGGCCAATATATTTATCCCTTATAGTCATCTTCCAGCCGTCAGCCTCGTCAATCAGGAACAGTGAAGAATCCCTAGAAGCGTATTCCTCTTTGAGCTCAAGCAGCGCTTCCTCAACCTCTTTCCTGTCAGACTTGCAGTGATGTATCAGTTCCTGCATCGTCAGCTTCCTGCCCGCGGCGAAAAGCAGCGCTTCAACCTCCCGTTTAAGCCTCTCTTCCATCAGTCCTTATTCACCTTCACTTTTTTATGATTTATCGAGAAAATATCTCCTTTCTTAAGTAGCCATCCATCGCTCAAGAGCCTATTATTGATGAATTTCTCAAGCTGATCCTCAGGTATGCCTGTGTTCTTTGACAGTTCTGAAATAGTCTTGTCTTTGTTTTTCAGAGATAATATTATATTGTTCCTGAGCAGCAGTCCGGCGTTCTTCTCAAGCACAGCATTAGTCGCTTTAAGGTTCTTCAGAAGGAGGTCAAGGCGGTAGATCCTCTCAAGCATGTCATTGAAGAAAGCGGCGAAATCAGTTGCTCTGTAAGACAGTTCGGTAGGCTGCAGTATCTCTATCGAAGAAGGCATATAATCGAAGCAGAAGAACGCGAGCGCAGAAGCGTCTTTGAACATTATCTCAAGCTCCGCGTAAGTCGTGAAAAGCTTCTTGTCCTTCTCATTCTTGCGCGGAACAGCTATCGACGAGGATATCATCTTCGAGTTCTGCGCGCTCTTCAGGAAAAGCATGTATCCTTTAAGCTTCTCGACAAGATGCTCTTTAGGCGCGCCCATCATCTCGATTATGGCGCGAGAATGGATATACCCTTTAGAGAGATACTCGTCTACCTGGTTTTTGCTGAGCAGCTGCTCTTTATCCGCTCCTTTTTTCATGGAGCAGACGAGAGCGGATATGTTTTTAAATGTTTGGGTGACAGAGCCGATGAAGAACCATTGGGAAGCCTAATTCTTGTTTATAAGTCCTGCCTCAATGTCTGCGGCTCTTTTGTGCATCAGACTATCGCATGTTTAATAAATACTGCCTGCTTACTCAGCATAATGATAAAGCAATTGCGTCTCCAGCTGCACGGCAATGTGCAGAGGGTATCTTTCAGATGGTTTGTCCTTGTGCACGCGAGAAAGAGGAATCTTAAAGGCGAAGTGAAGAACAACGAGGATGGCACTGTCGATATCATCGCGGAAGGCGAAGAGGCATTGCTGAAAGAGCTGCTTGAGCACTGCAGGAAAGGCCCTCCTCTGGCCAGGGTGACTAAAGCGGTTGTCGATTGGCAGAGCGCGACAGGTGTCTTTGATAAATTCTCTGCCGAATGATCGCGCGCCTCTTTTCAGCTTTTTTCCTCTTATCTTCTGATATCCTGATTTTCTTGCTAGGTGAAGATTCCAGCATCGTCTCAAGCCCAGGACGATGCTCTTGCTCAGCCCTATTGATCCGTGATTTCTGTCTCCTCGATAAAGCGGATCCCGCCATTGATTGATGAGAAGCCATGCCTTTATTCGAAATCATCATGCCATCGTCAGCGCTCGCTTCAGATAACTGCGTATTATCCTTCTTCAGTAATGTCCTGACGCCTATAACTGCGCCGATCAGGCACACTATGGCGAAAATCCAGGGCGCAAGGCGAGCAGCTCGCGCGCTCGCTGAGCTGAATACCTCTCCTCCGTCAAGCACAGAGTTCCCTGTGATCTCTTCGGCGCTTCCTTCAGAATCTTTTCTTTTCGCGCTTATCTCAAGTGCCGCCTCAAGAACTGGATTGACTATCGGTTCAGTTTCGTCATCCTTGTCCGCATTCTTGTTCTGGGAATTGTCAAGCAAGATATCCTTTGTGATCTCATTCACAGTTTTCTGGCTGTCTTTCCTGATGCGCGCCTTGTATTTGTACTCTCCAGATTCAGCGTCATCTATCCTGTTCAGCAGTTCGATATCAGCGGTCTCTCCAGGCTCAAGATGCAATTGTTTCTTGTTCTGCTCTCTTTCTCCGGAGTAGGATTTAGAGCCGCGGTAGACATAGCTCCATACCTCAAAATCATGGGGTTCGTCATCATTCTTGATAGTCACTTGCGTCTTGAGATCCTCCATTATGCTTGCAGTCTCAGGAATCGATGTCAATGAGTAAGAAACCCTGCTGGTCGTGGATTGCTGGACGTTTTGTGATGCCGCAGCGCCTGGTTGCGCAGTGCTTGCGGCAGCCGCGCCCACAGCGCACGCGGAATCCTTATTTCCTCTGATAATGGCTTCTTTTCTTGCTTCGATCCCGAACCCTTGTATAACGAGGATATGGGCGCCTTCATCATACGTTCCTTTGCAGTTCAGCTTCAGAGGCAGTGAGAGTGTCAGGTCGTAATCAGTGTACTTCTCATAAGCCTGCAGGCTGACAGTCTCGCTTATCTTCTCTTCACTGCTCTCCTCAACCCAGGCCTCAACAGTGCTCGAGGAAGAGCTTCCTTTGAAGACATTGATCCTTGCGCGAAGCATCTCTCCGAACTCAAAGCTGCCGTCGCTCCCTGAATATATCTCTGTTATGTTTATCGAAGGAGTATCGCTTTTCATTGCGCCTTTGACAGTTATCAGCGAAGAATTCTGCGCATTGGCGAAAATTCCGTCACCGCAATCTATCGAAAAGTTAGCTTTGATAAAGAATGACTGGTCAGGAAGATCTATGTCTGGAGTCCAGGATTTCTGATTGGTGTTTGCCGCAGTGTAAGGGGTTTTCGCGATCTCTCCATGCAGCCCTTCAGCCCAGTAGGTTATGCTGAAAGTCTTCTCTGTCTCAAGAGCGAAAGAGATCTTCACGGTCTCTCCTTGAGAATAAAGCTGCTTGTCAGTAAAGAGAGCGAAAGAGAATCCGCAATTGCTGCCAGAGAGGTTTGATGTCGTGTTTGCAGGATCGGTAGCATTTCCTGTGATGTTTATTGGGGTGGTCGTGTTCGTTTCTATTGATGTGTTCTGAGCAGGCAATAGATCAACACTGTTCTGCCTGCCAGGAGTCCCTCCGCAAAGCATGCTCTCAGCCCAGTAGTTTGCTGCTCCCGAATTATTGCGTTCGATGCTCTTGCAGTTCCCAATGGCTAAACCTTCAGCAGCGGAGTAAGACGCTGAAGCCACAGATATTCCTTGGATGCCATACAATGTCAAAGCATCAGCGTCATTGTTGAGATTATCCCCTATGGTCGCTCCTACACCATAGGCTGCTGCTGAGATGCTTGAATAATTGAACCCTTCCTCAACTATGATTGCGTAATTCTCGCTTATATTCCCTGAAGGGTTCAATAGATAGAGCGTGTCATTGGAAGAGCTGTCAGAGATCACGAATCCTGACAGGTCATGGCTGTCTCCAGCAGCGAAAGATATCTCGATGAATTCCCTGTTGTTGTCATTGCCGTCAGGATCGTACATCACTTCATTGATGCTGTATGCGGCGCAGAAATCTATGACTAGCAGCAAGACGGCGATCCAGATAAGCGTTCTGCTTCTGGCAAATCTCTTAAAGAGCGACATTCCAGGAAAGTATTTCGTATTTAGCATGACTCTTGATAATCCCGGTGTTTTATTATTGCTTTCTGTCAGGAATACGGAAGAATGATTGAGTTCTGCGTAAGATTTCCGGATATAATGCCTTCCTTCCGCAGCATTTCCGGAAAAAACTGATTTTTCTGAATCACATTCTCAAATAAATCTCATTGAAGAACTAAATTCTTCTTATTGAACATCTTTCCACTCACTTCCAAACTCCGGGTATGTCCTGCCTGCAGTAAGCGCATCTCCCATTGCGTATGTTATTGCTCAATATCCCGAACACTGTGCGCGCGACAAGCAGCTTCTTGCAGCTCCAGCAATAGGTGTAGAGCGCTTTGTCATTATGACTGTTATGGAAGTAAATATTGTTCAATCCTGACTTCCTTGCCAATTCCATTAGGCTTACTGATTCATCAGGGTTCTTGCGGTTTCTCTGCTGCAGTGGAAGAGAGAGATGGAGAGGGACATTTTTATTGATGCTTTTCACTATCCACTGGCTGATCTGCTGGACTATCGCGTGAGAATCAGCGCCCTGCCGCAAAGGAAGAGCCGCCTCTACCCATATGTTCTGCGATGAGAAGAATTTCAGCGCTTTCAGCGAGGAGTTCAGCGCGCTCTGCGCAGAAGGGACAGTGCCTTCATCATTCGAAGGGATGATTATGACTGCGGCGTCAATGTGCTGCGCTATCCCTGCAAGCGCGGACTGTGTTAGATATCCATCGGTTATCAGCGCAGAACGCAAGCCTTCCTGAGAGGTCAGTCTCGCAGCATCTATGACATATTCATATTGGGAAGTCTGAGGTAATTTTAGGAACGCGATAGTCTGGAGATCTTCCGCATAAGCGCGCTCTATCACATGCACAGGCATCAATTCAGCGTATGCTTTGCCTATCTGGCTTGGGTTATATCTATCTTCAACGCGCTGCTTCGGCCCTTTGATCAATGAAGGCTTAGGTTTTGGCTGTTCACGGACATTTACGCTCAGACATCTCTTTCCAGGAAGGTAGTGGAACAATCCAGCCTGCTCTATGTTCAGCGTTTCAGCAGCAAGATTCTTCCCGTATTCATGAGCATCAAGCTTTCCTTCCTTATTATTCCTCACTAAGCACAATCCTCTATCTCCAGAACCTATCAGGCATTCTTTAGGGCAGACATGGCAGTGCACCATGCCATTCTCCTCTTTAGAATACTGGAGCGCTTCCTTCATAAAGAGCCTTTAGCTTCCGGAATTAATAAATATTTAGGGTCTTAAGGCGATGTCCTGAATATGTAAAATAGTTATTCAGTCCAGAGCCAAGTATTCAATCTGATGGGCGTATGATTTTATGTTCTCTATTATCATTATAGTATTGGCTTAGTGGCGAGTCATACTCAATATTATATTCTCAAACCGCCCAGCCTTGGCCTTCAGCCAAGGCTAATTCTTCTCCCCCTCAACAGAG
>DATDYN010000013.1:0-28320 GCA_035289005.1 Candidatus Nanoarchaeia archaeon | reverse complement strand
AGGCCTGAAGCGCATGTTCTCCTCGCGCAGGAATCCTTCAAGGTAAGAATTGATCCCTGCCCTCGCGGCCTTTATCTGGCTGACTACCCCATAAGCTCCCTGCTCGCCGTACATGATATGCAGCATGTCTGCCATTAAATCAAGGATTATGAGATCGTGCTCGACAACAAGTACTGTGGTGTTATCATCCGCAAGGCTGCGAATGAAATTCGCGGCCTTTATGCGTTGCTTGATGTCAAGGTAAGAGGTCGGTTCGTCAAAGATGTAAAGGTTAGCTTTCTTGAGCGCTGAGACTGCGATAGCCACTCTTTGAAGCTCTCCCCCTGAGACAACAGTGATATCATGATCAAGAATGTTCTGAAGCTCTAAAGCCTCAACAATTTGACTGAATTTTCCGCGCTCATCGGCCTTGCGCAAAAGCTTCTCGACAGTGCCTTTCGCGTGTTTAGGGATCAATTCTACAGCCTGCGGCTTGTAGCTCACAGTTATCGCTCCGCTCTTGAGCTTCTCGAAAAAGACTTGAGACTCTGTCCCTTTGAAACGGGTTATCAGCTCTTTCAGGTCTGCCTCATGATCATTCTTGCCAAGATTAGGCTTCAGCACTCCCGCAAGGATCTTTATCGCTGTAGATTTACCAATGCCGTTCCTTCCTAGTATGCCAACTACCTTGCCGAACACTGGAGAGGGAAGATTGAAAAGGTGAAAACCATTCTCTCCGTAACGATGGATGGGAGAATCCTTCAGCATCTCTGGAAGATTGATTATGTGGATCGCTCCGAAAGGGCAGCGCTTAGGGCAGATGCCGCAGCCAGTGCAGAGCTCAGTGATGATCCTGGCTTTGCTGTCCTCGCCCTTGACTATGCATTCCTTGCCTGCGCGATTGACAGGGCACAGCCTAATACAGAGATAATTCCCGCACCTCAAAGGGTGGCATTTATCCTTCTCTATAACCGCTATGCGTGTCATTATGCCTCATACTCTGATTATAATGGATTTAAGCCACTATACTGGCTGCAGGCAGCGCTTTTAAATATTTCCAAAATATTTAAATAGCCAATAAAGGGGGAGGAAGGGATGAAATGCGAGCTTTGCAAGCAGCAGGTAGGGGAGACCTTCCTCAAGAAAGTCATTGGGACTTTTATCAAGGACGCTAAAGGGAAGCGGCACTTAGTGTGCGCCAAATGTC
This sequence comes from Candidatus Nanoarchaeia archaeon, assembly GCA_035289005.1. Lineage (GTDB taxonomy): Archaea > Nanobdellota > Nanobdellia > Woesearchaeales > UBA12501 > DATDYN01. The sequence goes on along the minus strand of DATDYN010000013.1, from coordinate 27,134 downwards.
AGAACAAGCATCCTAAGAAATCGGATGTCTTGAAGAAATTATGAAAGAGGCTTCTGCCCCCGTAGCTCAGCGGTAGAGCAGCTGATTCGTAATCAGCAGGTCAAGGGTTCAAATCCCTTCGGTGGCTTAAATTTCCTACTGGTTTTGTTAGGAAGTTTTTATTTGTGACCAGGATTATTTGTACTATTTGTTGCAGGTTTTTGAGGTTTCCTCGGGTTTCGAGTGGTTTCGCGCTGGTGTTCTCCGGAGTTGGGCTTCGCCCTGGCACACACTCGTCGTGATTGCAGGGTCAGTCGCAGTTGATGCTTTTGTATACTCAAACAAGCATAGTATAGGTTCGTGGGACTTCCGAAGGAACGTCCCACACAAGCGTCGAGCAATCCCTTAGGGTGAAACCCCGGGCTAGCGTGGCATCTCTGGGAGTGTGTTCTCAGGAGTCAGGCTACGCCCTAATTCACACCCATAGTGATTGCATGGTCAAGCGAAAAATGAATATACCCCTGAATGATAATCTCCAGCCATGGACCTCATACCTCAACTGAAAGAAGAGCACCGCACAATAATGAAGCTATTCGTCAGCATACATGACGGGATAGCTGATAAGAAAGAGAGCACTGAAGAGATCACAGACCTTTTCAGGGAGCTTTACGAAGTCCTGACAGCGCATCTGGAACTTGAGGATAAGCTGCTCTACCCAGTGTTCACAAGAGCGAAACAGAAAGAACTGAAAGAATTAGGAAAAAGATTCTCAGGAGAGATGCTGATGATAGCGAAGAAGATAATGATGTTCTTCACAGAATATGAAAAGAAAAGTATCGATGAGTTAAGAGGCTCGAAGAAATCCTCTGACGAACTTCAGGCAATAATAAGCAGCGTAAAGAATAGGGTTGCGATCGAAGAGAGTGTGCTTTTCCCTGCTTATGAGAAGTTCGCAAGATGATTCATCCTGATATTTATTACTCATACCTCAGAGCATCCACTGGCTGCAGCTTCGAGGCCTGCAGCGCTGGCAACGCGCCTGCTAACGCGCCGACTATGAACGCGAAGAACAACACACCTATAATAGACCATAGTGGGAAGAATGCCTGGATTATGCCGTAGCCTGCGGCTTTTGCGGCCATGACCACAAGCTTACTCAATCCCATCCCGATGAGAACTCCGATAATCCCTCCGAACATCCCTAACAATCCGGACTCGATCAAGAACAGCACCGCTATGTCATAATTCCTCGCCCCGACAGACTTCATTATCCCTATCTCTTTAGTGCGTTCTAGAACCGCAGTATACATGGTGTTCATTATCCCGACGCCCCCGACAACAAGAGAGATCGCTGCCAAGCCGACAAGAACTGTCTGAACAATGCTTAAGACAGTCATGAACGCCTGAAGGAACTGCTCAGGGGTCTGTATAGAGAAGTCTTCCTTGTTCTCCTCGACCTTTCTGTGATTGCGCAGTTTCTTCTTTACCGCTTCCTCAACAATGCTTATGTCCTCTCCTGCAGATACTTTAGCCGCGATAGTGTCTATAGTGTCTCCGAGCTCAAGCGATCGCTGAAGTATCTGGCGAGACATGAATATCGCTGTGTCATCAGGAGGGGAGCCCAGAGATTCATAAATCCCTATCACTTCAAACTCTTTCTTGTTGATCAACACCCTGTCTCCGACACGGATATTCCTGTCGAATTTTTTGTCATGCGCGAGAGAATATCCTACGGCTATCTTTAGAGTATCTCCGGATTTCAGATCCCTCCCTTCCTCGATCTTATGATCGCTTATCTCAGTATAAAGCTTATTCTCAGCGTTGTCCTCTGTGGGTATCCCCCCTATATAGAAAAACCTTGTCTGGTCATTGAATCTGATTTCAGCCATGCGGACGTTCCATCCTATGGCTTCCTCGACTCCGCGAGTGTGCTTAACGACATCAAGGTCTGACTGATCGAACTGTATCGTGCTTGTCTGCGTTCCAGGACCTGCAATCTGGCCTTTCGGCTGTATCAGAAGCTTGTCAGTGCCCAAAGCCGCGAATGCGTCGCTTATTGATTTCTGCAATCCCTGCCCTAAGCTTATGAGCGCGACGACTGCAGCTATGCCTATGAATATCCCGATCATTGTGAGCCAGGAACGCATCCTTCTCTCCATTATGCTCTTCAAAGCTATTCCAAGATATTCAAACCTCATTTCCGCAACGCCTCCACAGGATGCATGCGCGCCGCCTGCATTGCCGGAAACACTCCTGAAAGCGTTCCGACAAGGAATGAGAAAGATAATGCGCCGAGTATTAAGAATAAGGAGAAAGACGCGTTCACAGGGACTGCGCTGACATTGACAGCGATGAATTCGACAATAAGGCCTAGACAGACTCCCAAGCTTATGCCTATCAGCCCCCCTGCCATGCCAAGAAGCCCGGATTCTATAAGGAACATTGTCAGCACGTCAGAATTCCTTGCCCCTATCGCTTTCATTATCCCTATCTCTCTAGTACGTTCAAGCACAGCAGTGTACATCGTGTTCATTATGCCGATACCTCCAACGATGAGTGAGATCGCCGCTATGCCTATCACTACTGCCTGCACTGCCAACAGCACAGTATCAAGAGTCTTTAATACCTGTTGAGGGGTCTGTACCTGGAAATTCTCCTCTCCTTCCTTGACATCACGGTGTTTCCTTAAAGCTTTGATTATGCGGTCAGTGACGATGTTGAGGTCTTTGGGATTTGTGACCTTCACAGCGATCATATCATAGACTTCCTTCACATCTATCAGATCCCTTAATGAGTCTTCAGGAAGCATCACTGTGCCATCAATGAATGGGAGCCCTGTCTTTCTCATGAGGCCGACAACCTCAAATCCTTTGTCATTGATGAATATAGTATCTCCTAATTTTATCTTCTTCTCGATCCAGGCATTGCCCATTATCACCTTATTCTTATCGCTTGGAGAGAGCATCCGGCCGCTGAGCATCTTGATATTGTTGACTTCAACTATAAGGTCTATCGCTTTCCTGTCAGGAGGGACACTGAGAACCATCTCATAATCAGTCTCATCGCCATAATCAATCCTAACTGCGCGCATAAGCCTGCCGATAGTCACATCGATTCCTGCCACTCCATCGACGACTTCCTTGTCATCTTTAGTTATGGGATCGACAGTGAAGCTTCCAGGAGGGCCGAAACCCCCCCCTGAGCCCTGGATTATTATCTTGTCGGATCCCAGACCTGAGAATTGCGCGTTTATCGCGTCCCTCATGCCCTGCCCGAGACTTATGAGCGCGACTACTGAGGTTATGCCTATGAATATGCCTATCATAGTCAACCATGAGCGCAGCTTGCGCTTTGTGAGATGGCTGAAAGCGTAATTGAAATAATCAGTGATCATGGCTGCAAGAACAAACCCTGTCCGCTTCACCCCGCACTCATCATATGATAAAGATTAAAGAGATATCACTGAGATATCATTGCTTCTTCGCCGTTGCCTGCTTCTTGCGCTTCTCCCATCTGCGGTAAAGGAAATATCCGGCAACCATCAGCGCAAGTATCAATATTATTGTTCCTGCGCCCCAGCCATTCCCATCCCCTCTTTGCGCTGCGCTATAGGCGGTGATCTTCACTTCTTCCTGTCTTAAGAATATCTTACCATTCGCGTCCTTAAATTCCAATTCTAACGGGAAAGTCGCAGTGTTGTCATCAAGCTTCTTCACTAGTATCTTGAAGTCCGCGACCTCATAATCGTCAGAATCCACATTGCCGATATAGTACGTCTCTGCGCTCACTATATCGAAAGCATAGCTCTTCGCAAGGGTTATAGTGACGAATTTGAGGTCTCCAACCCCTTTGTTCACTACGCGGAATCTCACACTGGCTGATCCTTTAGAGTAGAGGGTGTTCTCGTCAGGAAGCACCATTATGTCCGGCTGCGCCTCTACCGTGAATCCGAGAACGTCGAATTTAGTGTAATTGCGGTCGAGCTCATCCTTGTAATCGATTGTTATAGGCACTTTGTAGGTTGTGGTCTTCGCGTTAGGAAGAGTTAGCAATGAGTATTCGAGAACCGCTTCCTCTCCTGGAAGTATCTTCGCCACGCGCTTCTCAGAAGTCGAGCTCACTGGGACGAAAGGGAGCGCATTGTAATAAGAGTCTATCACTGTGCTTGTTGGCGCTGTTGATGAAGGATTTTTTGCTATTGTTGACATAGTGAGGTCAAGATGGATCCCTATATCCCGTATGGCTGACTGCGCAAGATTCTTGAGTCTTATCTTCACAGTGGACTCTTTTCCCGGAATGAATGTCTCAGGAATGACTTCTACAGACTGCACTGAGAGTATCGCTTCTCTCTCCTGGACGCGGATCATGACCTGCCCTTCTTCCCATTTCAGATCGCTGTCAGTATACCTGTATCTGAACTTCAAAGGATTATCTCCAGGAACCGCTTTAGGATCAACGCGGATTTTGAAATGCATGACTTGTATTGAATTCGCGTAGATCCTGCCATAATGCCTTAAAGCATTCTCATTCGTATCGATACTGAACGGATATATCGGAGTAAGCTCGAAAGAGAAATCAGTAATGTCCGCGCTCTCCTCATTCCCGATCTTCAGCCAGACATCGATATAATCTCCTGGAACTGCTGGGAAAGGCTCGTATTTAGTCATAAGGACCTGCATGTTCTGCGTCCCTTTAGTGCTCTTGATCGCGACACTGCCAGAATCGGTATAAGTTGCGATTGCTAAAGGGAGCATGAACAGCAATATTGAGAGCATTGCCAGAAATAGGACTGCTTGCCTTGGATTGTGTTGAGTTGATATCTTCATCATTACTCCCCTTTGACATGATTTGTTCTGCTGACTGTTATTTTTCTGTCTTTACAGCCTTGATAAAAACATATTGCTTTTAAAAAGCTTTGCCGATTCTCACTCTAAGCGTTCTCCACCTTCGCTTTCTTATGATTGGGATTGTATTTTGTCTTGATCACAGCCCCATCCTTCAGGATCTCGATGCGGTCTGCGTGGCTTGCGACATGCTCATCATGAGTGACAAGGACTATAGTCTTTCCGCGCTTCTTGTTAAGGTCTGTAAGGAAAGACATGACTGATTCGCCAGTTGTCGAGTCAAGATTTCCTGTAGGCTCATCCGCAAGAATCATCTGAGGATCATTCGCTAGAGAGCGGGCGATAGCAACTCTCTGCTGCTGCCCTCCTGAAAGCTCTGAAGGCCGGTGATTTATCCTGTCCTGCAGCCCGACAAGAGCCAATAGGGATTCTGCCTTGCTGACGCGCTCCTCTTTAGGGATTCCCTGGAATACCATAGGAAGCATGACATTCTCAAGAGCTGTCAAGGTCATGACAAGATTGAACTGCTGGAAGATGAACCCTATCTTCTTTCCGCGTATCTGAGCGAGGTCTGACTCCTGCAATGTTGAGATGTCATTGCCATCTAGAAGTACGCTCCCTTTGGTAGGGACGTCAAGGCAGCCGACCATGTTCATCGATGTCGATTTGCCGCTCCCGCTAGGGCCCATTATCGCGACGAATTCTCCTTCGCGCACAGTGAGCGTGAGCCCACGCAACGCTGGAACTTCGACTTCACCCATCCGGTACACTTTCCAGACATCCCTTAGCTCTATGACTGGTTTGCCGGTCTTCTTCACATGCCCAGAATGAGTCGCTGTTATAGATTTTGCTGCTGAAGCCATTGAGTCACTTACAGCCATAAAGATACTGCTTGCTTTATAATTGTTGCGATTGGTAATTAAAAGAATTACTTAATGACCTTCTCGATTTCTAGGAGATTGTTTCTCACCATTAATATTGACAAAGAATTAAGTTATTTACGAATTATGCATACATACTCTGTCTCTTCTTCAAATTCTTCGATGTTGTTTAAACTTTTAGCAGAATAATCCTTATAACTACCAGGAGTTATCTCAAAATTGGTCATACCCAATGAATTTAAAGTGGCTTCTAATTCAGGTATTGTGAACATAGATGCCATTGCGCCGATATAATCTTTGACTAAAGTTTGAGTCTGCCAACGTCTCTCGCCTATTCTTTCAAGCAAAGTTTTCCAATTCGCGTCTCTCCTCAAATCCCGGATATAAATTTTTCCGTTGGGTAAAAGAGCTTGATACATTTGTTTTAACGCTTTTTCAGGATGTTGAAATCTATGCAAAGCATTTCTGCAAATGATATAGTTTATATCTTTTATGCCACTAACAATATCAGACAGGGAATAAACATTTCCGACTTTATAACTGACCTTCTTAATAAGAGAGGGGTTTTGTTCCAATTTTTCATACTCTTCTTTACTGAGCCCATAACTTTCTGATAATCTTCTCCAGAAATCCATCATTTCTTTGATTCTTTCTCTTGACCGCATTGATAGATTAGAGTTAGCTAATGCGACCATATCCTCTGAAATGTCTATACCGATAATCCTGTTGCTATTTGTTTGTTCGGCAATCTCAAGAGTTAACAATCCAGAACCGCAACCTATTTCTAAGATAGCTCCAACATCCATGCCTTCTGTTGGATGATTTACCCCGTAGCAACCAGTTCTTGTCTTGAAATCTTCCGCTATCCTTTTGTATGTCTCCTGCCTATCTTTCTTTCCTAAAGAATCGTACTCGATGGCAACACAACCGCTCATTGCTTCTTTTGTAAATATACAAAGTTTCCCCTCTAAGTCTAATCCAAACAATTCTTTTACTGCTTCACCTAAAGAAGAGGTAGCCATTACTTGGGCTTTATCTATGCTCATGGAGCAAGCCCTCTTCTAATTGGTTTAGGCGGGCGGTATTTGCTAGCTCTCTTAGATTTTGATTGATTTGACAAGAATTTAAACGTCCTGGAGGATTGCCCGATTGATAGCATATACCATTTTCATCTGATACTTCAAAATGATCAATGCTACCATCATGGTCAAAATCGTTAGCTAGAATGTATGAATCGGAAAAGCCATTATTAGATAAATTTCCAATTGCTAAATTGTATCCTCTAACCGTTGGTCCAAATTTTACATCATAGCCATTAGCAGGAGCATAATTCTCTACAATTGTCGCTCGTTGATGTGGCTCTTCCCCTACTTGACATCCAGGGGTTAGAGATAGACAAATTCCTGTAATTCCAATTGCATTTTTTAGTTTCATTCTTCTCACCTTATTGTTTTTATTATTATGTAGTGGTACTACTCATAGTATAAAAATGATTGTAGTAAGCCCCCTTACAACATTTAGAAAGATTTATAAAGAAAGCAATCAATCTAACAGCTATGAAGCAAGATCAACTGGAAAAGGCAGGATTAAGCCCTAATGAAGTGAAATGCTATCTGACGCTTTTGAAGGTCGGATCAGCTTCAGCTAATGAAATCTCTAGAAGATCAGGAGTCCATAGGGTTTCAGTATATGATGCATTACGCGGTCTTGCAGAAAAAGGATTAGTGAGCCAGATAACTAAAGCGAATAAGCTATTATTTGAAGCGGGAACTCCTGAAAGGATACTGGATATGATTCATGAAAAAGAAGAACGATTAACAGAAGCAAAGAACATCGTGCCAGAACTTCTATTAGATTTTAAGATGGCTAAAGAAAAACAAGAAATTCACAGCTTCAAAGGACTTGCAGGAATAAAGACCATACTTAAAGAGATAATAAAATCAGAGACAGAAATTCTTGACTTTGGAGCGGAGTATAAAATAAAAGAATACTTGCCTTATGATTATCCTAAATGGGATAAGGAAAGGGTGCAAAAGAAGATTAAGATGCGAATTGTTGCGAATATAAGAATAAAGCCAATGACTCTGCCTTTAACAACAATAAAATATGTCCCTTCTGAATTCAATTCTTCAGTATCAACCTACATATTTGATGGAAAAGTAGCGTTGATAATGTGGGTAGAGAATCCTATGGGGATATTGATAGAGCATAAGACAGTCTATAAATCATATAAGAATTATTTTGAATATCTGTGGAAGACTGCTGCAAGATGAATCTAAGACAAAGCCAAGAATATAAAACCTACCACTTCCCTGAAGGCATTGAAAGACTGCTCTTGACAGGAGTCGCGCAGTAAGGGCAGGATTTCGGCTTGTCTATGCCCGGATCATACTTGAACTTATATTTGCACTTCCTGCAAGTGCAGTTATACATCTGAGAGCCGGCTATAGGCGCCAACTGAGGCCTGACTTTCTCCTTGTTCTTCGAGAGGCGCTCGAGCAACGCGTCCTCAGCGTCCCATCCCGCGGGCTTCATCCTCAGCTCCGCAGCCTCTTCGACTTGCTTTTTAGAATCAGCTTCCTTATTCTTAGTCCTTAAACGCTCTGCTTCAGTGCGGACTTTGCGGGCTCCGACGCAGCGAGGGCAGACCATGAGGCGTTTCTCGTAATCCATAGAGAATTCGCTGGAATAAGCTTTCTGCCCACACCCTTTGCACACGACAACAGTGCCACGATCATTCGAACCCATAATACTATAAAAAAGCAAGAGATATATAAATATTGCTTATGCGAAGGCGATGTCCTGAATCTGCGAATGAAAACTTTTTTGGCGTTGCTTGAATATTAAAGAAAAGAATAGTTCCTTGCACAGGTTCACAATACTAACGATTCCTCTTATTATATGCAGTTAGCAATCTAGTTATTCTTGCCGCGATATCAGGAGTCATCTTTTGCGCAGCTTCCTGCGGATTTCTCAATAGGGTGTTGAACGAAGTTAAGTATTTATCTTCGGATTTTGGCGCGTCGCCTTCGGCGACGACTTTACGACGTGCCCCACGAACCGCGCCATAATAGTCGATGTCCAAGTAAATGGCGAAGAAATCCCGATTGCCGTAGATATAGCACGCCCGCGCAACTAACCCTTCTTTATTCCTTTTCAATTGAGATTTCACAACATTCTCTCGTAAAAGAAAGATTTTCTTTCCATCGCCAGGATTGCTCATATCGTAGACTCCAGTGGATAGCTTCTCGCCCTCAACAGTGTTTCCCTCACCTGATTCAACATAACAGTAATGATCGCCACAGCCTTCGGTCATGGTCCTCAGACCAGAATACCGCACAGAAACGGTATGCCCACCTTTTATCGCGTCCATGACATGCGCTCTCATCTCTTCAGGAAGGATAAAGAAATCATTTCTCAAAATGCCCCAATAGGCGCTTTTCCTAAACCGTTCATCAACAAAAAGATTGCCTTCCCTGCTAAGAAGATCAAACACGACCTCCCCATTGACGATTCTGTAAATGCCAAGATTAGCAGTGTTCACTCCTTGGACAAGAGCGCCATTCCGCCAATCCCTGAAAACTTCCTTAGAAGTCTGCCATGTAGCCGGAACTATGAGCGCGAGATTCGCGAGAAGATCGCCACCTTCGCTCACTCTCTTAATAACAGCATCGATTGACATGATTTCACCTTAACTAGACATCATTATTACTACCTAAATAATTTGTTACTAATTTTGACAATCCTTCCACCATCAGTTTAGTTAATTCATGAGGAGGAGTAGCAATCAAAGTTTGATACGCACCCATAACCTTATCCTTTTGCGCGTCGCCTTCGGCGACACGACGTGCCCCACGAACCGCGCCATAATAGTCGATGTCCAAGTAAATGGCGAGGAAATCCCGATTGCCGTAGAAACAGCACGCCCGCGCAATGAACTCATCTTTATTCTTTTTTAATTGAGATTTCACAACCTTCTCTCGCAGAAGAAAGATTTTCTTTCCCTCGCCAGGATTTTCCAGGCCATAGACTCCAGTGAATAGCTTCTTGTCCCCATCAGTATTTCCCTCACCTGATTTAACATAACAGTAATGATCGCCACAGCCTTTGGTCATGGTCCTCAGACCAGAATACCGCACAGAAACGGTATGCCCACCTTTTATCGTGTCCATGACATGCGCTCTCATCTCTTCAGGAAGGACAAAGAGATCATTACTCAAAATGCCCTTATATGTGTCTTTCCTGAACCGTTCATCAACAAAAAGATTGCCTTCCCTGCCAAGAAGATCAAACACGACCTCTACATTGACGATTCTGTAAATGCCAAGATTAGCAGTGTTCACTCCTTGGACAGGAGCGCCGTTCTGCCAATCCCTAAAGACTTCCTGAGAAGTCTGCCAAGTGCCAGGTTCAATAAGAGCAAGACTCGCCAAGAGATTGCCTCCTTCACTCACTCGCTCAACAACAGCATCGATTGACATGATTTCACCTTAACCTTATGGATATTGAAATAACGAATGACAGGTATATATAAATGTTTCGATTAGACTACTACTCCTGAGTAAGATATAAAAACTTCAGATATGCCCAATTCAAAACAGCGAAGAAAACACCATAAGCTTTAAATAATCATAAGAACGGCTTAAGCTTATGGGACGATTCAAGAGACGGCAGCGTTTCGGAAAAGGCAGCGGGTCTGCGGGAGCTCCGTTAAGCAAGGAGAAGAAAAGCAATGGCCCGATGATATTTGCGATCGCGATAATAGCGCTCATGAGCCTCAGCGTGATAGGATTCATAGACCTGCGCAATCAGTCATCCACTTCCCAGTCTTTCAATGGCATTGATTTCGAGAGCGCTGACGGCACTTCCTGGACCATGACAATTGAAGACAAAGAATACTCATTCGCTTATCATCCGTTGAATGTCGAGAACATAAACATGAGCCCTGAAGCCACGGCAATGCTGAAGACTGCCAGAGCGTTCTTCCTTGTGAGCGATGTGAACAATACCGCTTCTGAATTCATCGGCAAGGCTGAATACGACCTGAAAAAGTTGGCTGAAGAGAGAGGGATGTTCGCGGAATACGCCTTCACTACCAACAACACTTATGGAAAGATGATCCTGTCCTGCGCAAACGCAACTGCTGACCTGCCGATACTGTATTTCAGCACAGGCAATGAGACACGAACTGAATACAATGATGGATGCTTAAGACTGCAGGCCTCAACACCTTATGATTTCTTAAGGTTGAGCGACAGGGTAATGTACACCATTCTTGGAGTGATGAATTGATGGCGGCGCGCAATAAGACAAGAACAAACAAAGAGGCAGGGAAACACCAAGAAGATAAAGCGAGCAAGCACCCTTTCTTCTCGAGCAATGAACAGGAGAATGCTTCAGGGATCAGGAATAACAAAGTAGCCATACTCATCTGCCTTGTCATCCTGCTGCTTTTCGCAGGGATATTCACGGCTTACAGGTTCTTCATCACTCCGGAAAGACTGACAATAGACCAGCTGCATGAGAGGAACCTTAAAGGGAAGCTTGATCCTGAAGAAGGATACACCTATCGAGGGTTCTCTTTCGTGAGAGCGAACAATATGTGGTTCACAAAGATAGCGAGGACAGGGACATCAGATATCTACAACCTGCAGTTCCATTATGGGCCTAGGGAAGTGGAGAACATAACCGTTCTCGGAGACGTGAAAAGCTTCTTGAGATATAATGAGACATTCATAACTTTCAACCCTTCAGAGAAAAGGCTTTCATACACTGCTCTCACAAGCGGAGAGATCACTATCAATCTGGCTTCAGTGCTGGGGATACTGCCGCATGCTGCCTGCACTAAGAATGAAACGCGCGGCTGCTCAACAGCAGCCATAGTGAATTGTGAAAGCACTAGCGCCCCAGTCCTTTCTCTTGAGATAACGCCTGATCCAAAGATAATCACGGAGAAGAATTGCCTGAGGATTCAAGGGAATGGCACTGACCTATTGCGCTCCGCGGACAAGACGCTGCTGCAATGGTTCGGGATAATGGACTGAACAGGTATCTATCTCAGGACAATACTAAGACCGTCTCTGTTCAAGATCGTCCTTTTTTGCCGCCGCCCCTTATGGCTTATTCTTAATCACAAGAGATATTCGGATGCAAGGCAGCGGCAAAAAAATTTCATCTAAAGATTCAGGACAACGCCTGAAGAAACCAATACCTATATATACTCAATATCCTTCACAATCGATTGCGACGCGCCAAAGCCCACAGGTTTATGGCGCAGCAAGGAATGGCAAAAGAGGGGGAACTGTGGACATCCGGCACAAGATGAAAGAACAGCAGGAAAGGAAGGCTGAGATAGCGCGCAGGATTTCTGAGCTTAGGGCTTCCAGAGACCAATTCACGCAAAAGATTGCTGACTCAGGCAGGCAATACCATTCAGGAGCGATCTCTCTCGCAGAGTACAAGTCTTTGCTTGCATCGATGCTCAAAGGCCGCACTCCTGAACAGATAATAGAGAGCTATAACGGGCAGATATTCGAGGCTCAGCTGAAGCATGAAGAGGCTGACAGGGAGCATGAATTGTTCGAGAAACTAACCTGGCACAAGCCAGTGACGCCTTTAACCCCTAAGACCGGGCCCTCTTTCAACCTGACTGCGGGGATAATGTTCATAGTGCTTCTCGCGATCATAACAGCCTCAGTGTTCATAATGGACGATTCAGGAAGCAAGACTACAGGGATGGCTATCGCTTCTTCAGGAAATGCCGCTTCAGGTGCGCCAACGCTCCCAAGCCCGCCGCAATTGCCTGCTGAAGAAGCACTGCCAAGGATCGGTCCTTCCCGACAAGGATATTTCATAATCGGCAAGCCGCCGAAGTGAGCATTAAAGAGCATTTCTTAACATGAATAATCTCGCTTCTCCAGGCAAGCCTATACTGAGAGAAAATATTTAAATCAATACTCAAGAAACCGCCCCTATGGAAGATAGATATGACGATATCCAATCCCTGAACTACAAACCTATCGAGGACGAGCTCAAGATCCAGCAGTTCTGGGAGCAGGAGAAGATCTACAGGTTCAACCCTCGCACCGCTAAGAAGATATACAGCATAGACACTCCCCCTCCGACAGTCTCTGGCAAGATGCACATCGGGCACGCGTTCTCTTTCTCGCAGATGGATTTCATAGCGAGATACAAGCGCATGAGCGGCTTTGAGCTATTCTACCCTTTCGGCACTGATGATAATGGATTGGCCACAAATATACTTGTCGAGAAGACCAAGAAAGTGAGGAGCAGCATGATGAAGAGGGAGGAATTCATCGCGCTCTGCATAGAGACATTGAAGGAATTAAGGCCTAAATATGTCGAGGACTGGAAGCGCATAGGGACGAGCGCGGATTTCGAGCTTTTCTATTCAACGATAGATGACCACTCAAGGAAAGTCTCGCAGAGGTCATTCATAGACCTTTACAAGAGAGGGAGAGAGTACCGTAAAGAGTCTCCAGTGCTCTGGTGCACTAACTGCCAGACGGCGATAGCGCAGGTAGAGCTTGATGACGCTGAGAAAGACTCGTTCTTCAATGACATAATATTCAAGCTGCTGAAAAATGATGGAAAAGAGGAAGACCTGATAATCGCGACAACACGGCCTGAGCTCCTTCCTGCGTGCGTCGCAGTGTTCGTCCATCCTGAAGATGAGCGCTTCCAGGACAATGTAGGGATGGTGTGCAGAGTGCCATTGTTCAATCAGGAAGTGCCGATATTGGTGGACAAGAAAGTCGATCCTTCGAAAGGGACAGGAATTGTTATGTGCTGCACTTTCGGAGATCAGACAGACATGGAATGGTACCTCTCGCACAATCTCCCTCTCAAAGTCGTGATAACAAAAGATGGAAAGATGAACGAGCAAGCTCCTGGCTATGAAGGGCTCAAGATAAAAGAGGCGCGCGCGGCAGTGATAGAGGATCTGAAGAACGCGAGATTATTGCTCTCCCAGAAACCGATAAAACACGCTGTCAAGACGCACGAACGCTGCGGCACTGATGTCGAGATACTTCAGACTACCCAATGGTTCATAAAATGCCTTGATATGAAAGACCAGCTGCTCGAAGCAGGAAAGAAACTGAATTGGCATCCTGAATTCATGCGCACAAGATATGATAACTGGATCCACGGTCTGCAATGGGATTGGTGCATCTCTAGACAGAGGCATTTCGGAGTGCCCATTCCAGTGTGGTATTGCGCTAAGTGCTCAGAGATAATCCTTCCTGAAGAATCAGAGCTGCCGATAGATCCATTGCAGGACAGGCCTTCAAAGAGATGCGTCTGCGGAAGCGCGGAATTCATCGGAGAGAAAGACGTCCTTGACACTTGGTCGACAAGCTCTTTGACTCCTGAGATAGCGGCTTCATTGGTTCCGCAATTGCATGACAAGCTATCCCCTATGGACTTGCGCCCGCAAGCGCATGACATAATAACTTTCTGGCTGTTCAACACTATGGTGAAAAGCCAATTGCACTGGCACAGGAATCCCTGGAAGAACGCGATGATCTCAGGATGGGCTCTAGATCCTAAAGGACAGAAGATGAGCAAGAGCAAAGGCAATGTGATAGAACCGCAGGCCATAATCACGAAGTATGGGGCGGATTGCCTGAGATACTGGTGCGCCAGCTCAAAGCTTGGAGAAGACCTGCCGTTCCAGGAGAAAGACCTGGTCACTGGCAACAGGATGGTGAATAAATTATGGAACGCGAGCAAACTGTGCCTCTCGCACCTGAAAGGATATGACGGAACTATCCCGAAAAAGCTTATGCCTCTTGACAGGTGGGCGCTCTCGCTGCTGCAGCGCGCGATAACCTCCTGCACTGAAAACTTTGAGGAATTCGAATACTCACACGCGCGCATGGAGACTGAGAGATACTTCTGGCAGGTGTTCTGCGACAATTACTTAGAGATGGTCAAGGACAGAATATATAATAATGCCAATAATTACGATGATGATGCTGTGCTCTCCGCGCGCTACACGATGCGCACAGCGCTTCTCTCGCTGCTGAAGCTGCTCGCGCCGATAATGCCTTACATAACTGAAGCGGTCTACAGGCTGAGATACTCTCAGGAAGAGAACGTGAAGAGCATCCATATCAGCGCATGGCCTAAAGCGGACAATGGTATGATCGATGAAGAGGCAGAGAGAGCGGGAGCGCTGCTTGTTTCGGTAGTGAATGTGATAAGGAAGCACAAGTCAATAGCGCAGGTCTCGCTGAAAGTACCTGTGACTGAATTAATAATAACTTGCGGTGAGGAAGAAAAGAAGCTGCTCTTAATACTCATGCCAGAGCTGAAGGCAGTCATGAGCGTCGAGAAAATTATATTCGGCAAGGGCGGAACTCAGCAGTGCGAAGGATACGACATCTCTCTCAATATCACATTAGGGCAGGCTGAGAGGAATAAGTGAGTAATTATCAAAACATCTAAGTGCTTATTGATTCTGATAGAACTTTAGCTAAGAAAAGACAGCGTAATGCTATCCTAATAAAATCACTTAAAAAGGAATTTCGTTAGAATCATCAAAGCTTTGTAAAGATTCATACGCGATTCTAAAACATGATGGAAAGTAATTGCGAGATCGGGGATTGCCCGCTCTATAATCTACCTCATCCTTGAGAAACTCATGCAGAAAGGGCTTGTCTCCCTAGTGATCAAGCAAAAGACTAAGCATTTTCAGGCAGAAGACCCTAAAAAGCTTCTTGAATATCTTGATGAACGCGCGGCACAGCTTCAAAATAGCAGGAATGTGATTGAGAAACTATTGCCTGAACTAGAATTGAAGAAGAGGATGGCTCCGCAAAGCACAGTGCATATGTATCTCGGCTTCAAAGGGATCAGGACAGCGCATGAGCACATTTATGACAAGCTGCAGAAAGGAGAACTCTATTATTACCTGGGTGTGCCTGCATTCCAGCCTGAAGAACAGCATCTCTTCTGGAAACGAGATCATGTGAGAAGAACAAAAGCAAGCATCCAATGCAGATTATTATTCAACAGAGATACGGACATTAAGATTCTCAAAGACCGGAATTCTTACAAAGGAGCAGAAGCGAGATACATGCCTGAAAGTATCAAGACTCCTGCCGCTTTCTTGATATTCAAAGATACGACATTGATAGTCTTACAATCCCCTAATGCCCTTGCGGTAGAGATCATCGATCGGGATATTGCGGACTCATTCCTAGCCTATGCTGAAGAATTCTGGAGAACATCTAAACCTTTAAAGAAATGAATTCAAGAATGTCTCACGCCCTCTTCCATCTCACTCCATTCGCGGAATCCTCAAGGATGATCCCTTTCTTCTTCAATTCATCACGGATACTGTCTGAAGCCTTGAAGTCTTTGCGTTTGCGCGCTTCCTCGCGCTGCTGGATCAAGGATTCAACCTCTTTCTCGAGCGCTATTTCTTCTCCTATAGGCAGCACTCCAAGGACTGTGTCAATCTTCTTCAGCGCTTCCAGCGCTTCAATCGCATGGTCTTTGCAAAGATTGCCGCTTCCGATCTCTTTATTCAAGAGATGGACCATCTCGAACAGGGCAGCAAGCGCTTCGCTTATAGTGAGATCATTATCCATCGCTTTCTCGAATTTCTTGCTGCACTCGCGGACTATCTTTGCCGCGTCATCGCCGCAAGCGTTAGGCCCTCTCTCTGAGAGATCTTTCAGTTTAGTGGCAAAATCAGTCAGCCTTTGCACTGCGCTCTCAGCAGCCGCAAGCCCGTCCTCAGTGAAATTCAGAGGCATCCTGTAATGGGTTGATAGTAATAAGTAGCGCACAACGCTTGGCTTGCGGCCTTTAGCGATTATATCCCTCAATGTGAAGAAGTTCTTCAGGGATTTAGACATCTTCTTGCCTTCAACAAGCAGCCAGCCATTATGCACCCAGTAATGCGCGAAATCCTTTCCTGTCGCGGCCTCGCTCTGGGCAATCTCGTTCTGATGGTGAGGGAAGACAAGATCAACCCCCCCAGCATGGATGTCGAAAGTCTCTCCTAAGTACTTCATGCTCATCGCTGAGCATTCAAGATGCCAGCCAGGCCTTCCTTTCCCGAATTCAGAATCCCAGAACACCTCCCCATCGTCCTTATCCCAGGCTTTCCAGAGCGCGAAATCCTGCGCTTCCTCTTTGGTGTAATTGTCCTGCTTCACCCGCGCTCCTGTCTTCAGCTCTCCGACCTTGATGTGCGCGAGCTTCCCGTACTTCTTGAACTTTGCGACATTGTAATATATGGATCCGTCTTTCCCCTTGTACGCGAAACCTTTCTTCATCAAAGTGTTGACAAGAGAGATCATCTCAGGGATGTGAGCTGTCGCTCTAGGATAGATATTCGCCGGCTTTATGTTGAGCGTGGCCAGATCATTGAAGAATTCCTGCGCGTACCTGTCAGTGAACTCTGAGAGCGAGAGCTTGAGTTCCTGGCTGCGCTTGATGGTCTTGTCATCGACATCTGTCAGGTTCATGGCTTCAAAGACCTCGAACCCTTTATACTCAAGAAACCTGCGCAGTATATCCGCGGAGACATACGCGCGGAAATTGCCTATGTG
The DNA here is from genome assembly GCA_035289005.1 of Candidatus Nanoarchaeia archaeon. GTDB lineage: Archaea > Nanobdellota > Nanobdellia > Woesearchaeales > UBA12501 > DATDYN01. Next base: position 9,842 of record DATDYN010000013.1, on the reverse strand, counting down.
AGCGTAATCATACACTGTAGGCCCGCAGCAGTACATCCTGATCCTGCCTTTCTCTAAAGGGATGAGAGTCTCAACTTTTCTTGAGAGAGTGTTATAGATGCTGAAAGCCATGCTGTGAAAGGAGTATCTTGGGCTTTATAAAAATTTGGGTCGTCGAGATGAGGTTTTGTCCTGAATCTATAAAGAAAGACTTTTTTGATGTCGCTTTACAATCAAATAATGATGATACTGAGAATAAAGTATTCAAAAGCAACGGCAAAAAAGAGTGATTCAGGACAAAGCCCATCGAGACAGCGCCTGAACAGAACCAGCACTACCATAAACTATAAAAGGGCGGATATAACCCAGGGCTATAGGATAGGCAAAGTTTAGAAAGACAGTCAAAAAGAGGGGAAATGCCAAATAAGACTGACAAAAATACAATTGAAAAAAGACGCGACAGCTTGCCCCTCAGGATCTATGATTCTGTAATGAAACCGTTAAGCTACGCCGCTGAAAGTTTCAGGAACAAGCCGTCATTGATGCTGATATCCATCATCGGAGATGTCGCTTTCTTACTCGTGTTCGGAATACTGAACAATATGCTCGGGGCTCTAGTCCTCCTGAACGTGATGAAAGTAAGCAATAAAGTGACTGCAGTCTCTTCATCATTGCAGGACGCTCCAGCTTCATTTACAGACCTTATTGACAAGTCAGTAGCCTGGCCTGAAGTCAAGAGCGCTTTGCTCTGGCTTGCGCTGTTCTTGCTGCTGCTCTATATCCTATTTGTGCTTGCTCAAGGAATAGCTTGGAAAGCCTGCGGCGATGCGGCAAGAACAAGAAAGACATTGCGTAAATTCCTTAAAAGATTCGCTCTCACAGTGATTCCTTGGTTCGCGCTTTTTGTGATATATAACGCTGTGATAACTCTTCTTGACTTCCTGAAACTGCTGCCTGAACAGGGATCAAGGCTCTCTCTTCTCGCATTCTTCCTGATTCCTGCGCATTATTTCATCGCGGTCTCAATGGCTGAAGAACCGCGCAGAATTGCCTGGCTGAGAAGCATAATCCTCGGGATAAAGAGAGTTCCTGCGCTGCTGCCTTTATTCTTCACGATACTATTGATATCCTGGCTCATTAATCTATTGTTGAACGCGAGCTTCCAGACCAATGCCTGGCTAGGAATAGCTATAGGTTTCCTGTTATTCCTTCCCTGGCTCGCTTTAGGACGGGCTTCAATGCTGAGTGCTTCCGCAAGCAAGACAAAAGAGATAGACACTGACGAGAGATGATGCCGCAGTTTATATAAAAGCAAACCTTCAAGAAGGCACTCGAGTAATTCATAGCACAAGATTTAAAAATGATGAGAAAAAAAGATGATATTCGGAGGCTGAAAAATATGGCTGCTGCTAGCAATGGAAAACAGATAGTAAAAGTATATTCAACAACATCATGCCCTTATTGCGTGATGGCAAAGGATTTCTTGAAGAAAAACAATATCGCTTTCGAGGACATAAATGTCGGCATTGACAGGGAGAAGGCTAAAGAGATGGTCCAGCTCTCAAGCCAGAACGGAGTCCCAGTCATAGCTATAGGGAGCGAGATCATCATCGGCTTTGACAAGGAAAAGCTGAAGAAAGCGCTGCATATCGCTTAATGATCTTTTATTGTTAAATTATCCTTAGAGATGCATAAAGACATATATCATCTACTCACTTCTTCTTGCACACGAATATGCAGTGGTCTTTCTCGTAAGGATCGAGCTCGCGATAATCCACTATTATCATCTCTTTCTCAAGCTTCTCCCTGACATTACGGAACACTTCTCTGGGATTTTTTGAGACATCAATGCTGCGCGCCTTGACGCACAATATCCCGAAACCGCCGCTCTTGAGGAACAGCGCGCAGTTCTTCAGGAATATCTCTGCCTGATCCCTCTGCGCTACATCCTGATAGACCACGTCGACTGCAGGAACCATGTGGTAGTACATCTGTGGAAGATGCGCGTCAGCCATGACCGGTATCATATTCTGCCTCTGCTCACACAGCATTACAAGATCGCGGACAACTCTTGGAGCGAAATCTAGAGCGATGATTATACCACCATTGCCCACTAAGTCAGAGACGTGGCTGGGAGTCGTGCCGTAAGAGGCGCCGAGATAAAGCACTGACTGCCCTGGCTTGATACCTATCTGAGAGATTCCTTTAGCGAGAGCTGCCGCGAGCTTGCTCTTAGTGACATCCCACTCCCTGAACTCGTCCTTGCCCTGCCTCACAAGCTTCTCTCCATATACAGACATTCCAGGAACGAGATTCTTTGTGTAAATCCTCCTGTTGTCTGTGAATATCCCAAAGAATTTATGCGGCATGATCCTTTCAGGCCTGCTGAATCCTATAGGCGCTGGAGAGGTTGCTGCGCTTGATGGTTGCTGTTGCTGAGAAGGCTGCTGTGCTGGTTGCGTAGCGCTTTGAGAATTATTAGATGGCCTTATGGACTGCCTGACTCTATGGCTTGGCCGCGCAGCGCTTATTTCACGAGCACGCTGGCCGTAAGAAGGCTTTGACCTGCTGTTCTTATTGTTGGAGTATGCTGGCATAGTCTCACGCATTCATCATCATGACTCTCGCATCGATATCCTCTTTAATCTTATCACCGATGAATTTGCCTTTGAAATAATCCACTCTAGCGGCAATAGCCAGCTTGTCAGCTAGCAGTCTTGCGACCTTGCCTCTAAGGCTGTAAGGAGCTCTTGAGACTAAAGGATGTTCATGCAGCACTCCGTGTTTTGGAGGCCGCGCTCTGGACTTCAGATGCCTGAATAACGCTTTCTCTGCCCCTAGCATCTGTATAGTTGAGGCAGGAAAACCCGCGAGATTCTTCAGTGATCCAGAGATCGATAGCAGTTTAGCCGCTATGGCGAATCCTGCGATAGAAGTGATATTTGGGCAGTTCTTCTCCATGGCTTTCTTGAGGTAAGACTCATGCTGCTTCCTCGCGTCAAAAAGCGTATTTATCTGGCGCGCGAGCGAGAGCATAGCTGATAAATCCTCTTTGGAGAGTACAGCGCCCATGCTGTGGCTTATGGTCTCTCCTGATTCTTTAAGCAATACATCTCTCTCTTTTTCCAATATGAGGCTGACGAGTTTCTCATTGTCTGATATCCTTTCAACAAATTCAGGGACGCTGTAAGAAGCCCATTCGCGCAGACGCTTGATGAGAAGGTTCGCTGCGCGGTCAGTCTCTGTCACAGCATTCGCTGCCTGTATGATGAGCGCGTCAGGACTTACGCTCTCACGGACGCTCTGCCTGCAGAGCAGTATGGAATTCTCCCTTATGTTATGCAGAAGGCCTGCGCTGCGCACAGCAACGCTTGCCCTGTCAAGAAGCGCCACTTCATTAACCGCTTTAGTCCCTGAAAGATCCTCTTCATAGATCCCTAAGAATATGACGCTTGCGTGCCCTTTATGCTTTTCCGCAATCTTGCGCTCTGAAGGGGTGTGCTTTCCCTGAGAGAGCGATGCCGCGGCTGACTGCGCCTCTTTGCCCTGCAATAACGTCTTATCGACTACCTTGAAAGCGCTGTCAAGAGCGACAGTGCCTGCCATAGTCGAATAGATATAGATCTCCGCCATGACGTTTTGATACGTCGACCGGTTTATAAAGATTGCGCGGAGGCGATTTGGAGATTGATCGAGATTGAATCGGTCTTCGGACATCAATTCCTACAATAACAATAAATAGTTGAGGATTATATCTTCCAAAAAACATGGCACAACAAACAAAAAATAATGAATTGAGCATGATATACATCCCCTGCCCTGACAGCAAGAGCGCTGCGAAGATCGCTAAAACGCTGATTGAGAGAAGGCTGATAGCTTGCGCGAATATATTTCCGATCACAAGCGTCTGCCGCTGGGAAGGGAAGATCTCTGAGAGCGGAGAGACTGTCCTTATCGCTAAGACAAGCGTCAAAAAGGCTGAAAACGCCATCAATGCCGTGAAAAAGATACACCCTTACAAGACTCCATGCGTTCTTTCCTTCAGCGCGAGAGCTAATACTGAATATCTGAAATGGGTTGAAGAGGAAGTTGAATAATACATTTCAGAACAACAATCACTCAATGACTGACCCTTTGAACTTCTTCCCCTCAAGGATATCTCTCAGGTTCTCGACATCAGTGCCTTTAGCGATTATGACCTTCAGCTTCAATTTCTGCGCCAATGCTGCCGCTTCAGGATCGAAAGGGAAATCAAGCTTAGGAGACCACTTATCACCGACCAATCTGCGCAGCTCTTTCCAATCTGTCCTTTCAATGCGTTTAGCGTCAAGGAATCGCTTCGGGTTCTTGTCATAGAGATAATCGATATTGCTCAGATTGATGACTGTGTCCACATTGAAAGTCTTTGCGGCAAGCACTGCATCCTTGTCAGTGCTGCAGCCAGGCTTCCAAGCACAGCCAATCAGGATATTCTTCTTTGTGATGATCTTCTTTGTAGGATTGTCCATCAGTCTTTCATGCGCAGAATCTCCGAATAATGTCCTGATGAATACAGCGTTCGTCTTAGTGACAGATATCCCTATCAGATCCAATGAAAGGTCATCAATATCCGGAAGTATCTCTCTCGCCGCGGCATTGTATCTCTTGTTCGTTCCGCCGCCGCCGCAGATTATCACGAACCTGCTGCCTTCAGAGACTTTCTCAAGTATCAGTCTCCTGAAAGCTGAAAGAAATATAGTATCTATCTGGTCAGGGACAATGATTGATCCGCCGAGAGAGATTATTGTTGTGTCAGCCATAAGGTTATTGATTTATGAACAAAAAGCCTTTGATGGAGATTCACTGCTCTGCTGAGTGCTGCTTCCGTTCCATCATGAGTCCGACTATGAAAGCGTAAGCTGGCCTTGTGACAAGGACTCCGATAAGAACCCCTAAAGAGGTTGTGAGGCCGAAGCCGCGCAGCATTCCTGCTCCTGCGAACAGCAATGGGAACATGGCTGCCAGAGTCGCAAAAAGCGCTGCAAAGATTATGAAGAATGCTTTTTTTAATTTATCTTTCCAGCTCAATCCTTTGGAACTTCCTTTCAGCGCCTCATCTACAATGACTATCTGATCATCAACTCCAGTGCCTGTAGCTATGATTATCCCTGCGATCGCGGCGAGATCAAGGTTCCATTTGAATATGGCCGCGACTCCAAGCAAAAGGAATACTTCTGACATCATTGTTATTATCATTGGCAGAGTTACTGAAAGCATCCTGTACCTGATGAATACTACCAAGAAGACGAGGATTATGGAGACCATGCCTATGAGCAATGCGTTCTGAGTGAATTTCTCCCCTAAGACTGCGGATACTGTGTCCATCTTGACAACTTTCATCTTGACAGGCAGTGATCCTGTCGAGAGTATTGTCTGAAGCTTCTTCATATTGGCGAAAGTGTCAGCCCTTGCGTCCTGCATATTCACTCCGCTGCCTGATCCTGAGATTGAGATCTCAGTGACTTCTTTGCCTTTAAGCTCTGCGCCGATATTGAGCGAATCGACAGGCTGGTCATCAAGGAAAAGGTCTATCTGCTTGCTGAGATACTGCTGGCCGCTCTCGTCTACGATGTCAAGCTCTCTTGTGAGCGCTGCCTGCTGCGCAGCCCCTTCATTGCTGAGAGTGATTGAGAACCTGAACCTGCAAACCCAATTGCCTGCCTGCTGGCCGCATCCCGCGTTAGGATCGAGGCCTGAACAGTCCGCGCTCCTGCAGACATAGATGACATCTCCCCCTCTAAAGGCTGTCGCGTTCGCGATCTTCGCCTCGAATTTACCCTGCTGTGAGATGAGCGAACGCGCCTCTTCCTCTGTAGCTCCTGCAAGCTCGACAAGGACGTAGCTCTTGCCGCTCAGGTCGCGCACTTCACGGACACTGATATCAGTGAGGCCATAGACATTAAGTCTCTCTTTCATATTGCTTATGACTATATCCAGCTCTTCATTAGTCACTTCAGTCTCGGGCTCGAGCAGCATCCTGCTGCCCCCTTCAAGGTCAAGCCCTCTCTTTATGTTTGTCTTGGGGGCAGGATAGACTCTCAGCCCGATATCTTCCACTCCAAGGATTTCTGAGCGGGTCTTATTGCGTTTTATTGTGCGCTCTACTGTCTTATTGATGAGTTCAGTCTTTCCATCAACTGTCTGATTTTCCTGCACTGTCTCATTTATGCGTACATTCTCAGTCTCATTCAGCACAGTTATATTCAGCAAAGGCCGTGTCGTAAGCCTATAGGTGGTCTTTGATGTCTGGAGAGTTATTGTCCGGTTAGGCTCTAAAGAGAGCAAGAACGCATTATAATCATCCATGTTCTTTATCTGGCGGTTATTGATGCTCTGCAGTATCTCCCTGCTTCTTGGGGCTGTGCCTGCTGCGACGCTTGATATCCCCGCCTCTGCTGCGGCGCTGTTTTTAGCGACGCTGCGAATAGCGACCCCTTCCTGCCAGGGATTAGGGTTTATGGCTATGAGAGCGAACAGCAAGAAAGCTATGAGCATGATGATGCGCCAATTCTTTAACGCTTTAGAGAGAGTGCTCATTGTATCTCTCCCTCTTCAGGATGTTTCTCTAGATACCAGCGCAGGAAGCAGACATTCTGGATCCAGGTATTGAGTATGTCCATGCAAAGCCCTATCATCACTATGAGCATGATCTCTTTAAGGACTGAGGAAGCGCTGAGAAGATATCCTGCGAATACCGCGACCATCGAAGTGAAAGTCATAGTCAATCCTGTAGGGATTGAGGAATAGACCGCGTCCATTATTGTTCCGCTCTTGCGCTTAAGGACTCTGGTTGAGAGCAGGATGTCAGTGTCTATAGAGTATCCGATGAGCATCAAGAAAGCGGCTATTCCTGCAGTGGAGATCTTGACGCCCATAAGGTTGACTACGGCAAGAGTCATGATTATGTCAGCAGCTGCGGCAGAGATTACAGCTATACTGGGGATGCTCTCTTTGAGGAATATGCCGAAGCATACGAATCCGATAATTATTCCGATGGCCGTTGATATCGCGCTTTCTGACCAGAGCATAAAACCTGCGGTAAATAATCCAAGCCCTAAAGAGATAAGCTTATGGGAGAGGCTCTTTCCGAAAGTGAAGAACACGACAACGCCCATCAGCACGAATGCCACGAACAGCGCGCGCATTGTCTGAGCGAAGAAAGACTCTCCAAGAGAAGAACCTATTACCTCAACGATGTACTGCTGAGAGTTGATATTCGCTATGCGCTCTATTGCTGCAGTGAATCTCTCCATATCCTGTTGAGGGACGTCAGCATCGATTATGAATCCTGAAGAGCCGCCTGCCGCGCTGATGACCCTTACTGAAAGGTCTGATCCTGGAAACTCCCCTTTTAATGCTTCCTCAAGAATTAAAGGGCTTCCTTGAGATTCTGGGATCGTGATTGTTATTCCGCCTTTGAGAGATATCCCTCTATGGATGAAATCGCCTGTTGAGGCGTACTGGTACCCTATCTGGGCAATGGCTAGAATCAATAATATTATGGGGATGAGCAGTACCTTCTTGTATTCATCCTCATAGACTGTCTGGAGCCAGCCGCGTTTGCCTCCTGAAGAATGAGGATGGGCAGAGCCATGCGCTCTTGAATGCGAATGCTGTGAAGAAGCGCTATATTCTGCTGAATCTTCAGAACTCTCAGCGCCAGCCCATTGTTTCGGCCCTTGCTGCTTCATCAGCCTAATCCTGGCCTGTTCGCGGCGCTGCTGCTTCTTGGAAAGCTCCATGATTGGGAAAAGAAAACCGTCATTTATAAAGATTTGTATAGTGCGACGGGAATGATGCTGAGCAGGTTTCAGGGGGAGAATCTGCTGACCTATCTCAATGATGGCAGGTTCCCAGAACATTTATAATACAGATAAAACAATTATCATTAAAAATTGCGCTGGGTGTGATACCCCACCATTTATGGCGCAATTTTTAATTCCGAAAATCAGCCTTTTGGTGAGGAGCGTAAAACCTCGGGCTCGCGAAAATGTGCGCATTTTCGGGATGCTCGGAAATCGCTTTGCGGATTTCCGACATTTAGCCCGAGGATAGCTCCGAGCGGCTGATTTTCGTTATAAACGATGAAAAAAGATAATACGATTTCAACATCCTCTAAGAAGGAAGCGATGCCTTCAAGGACTGAGTGGCATAGCTGGAAGTCCGGCAAGCTCTGCAAGGGCTGCGGGCTGTGCGTTGAAGGGAAAAAGCTTGTATTATTCGTAACAGGATTGTGCGCCCAGAAATGCTTCTACTGCCCTATAGGTGAGCACAAGTTCGGGAAAGATGTTGTCTTCGCGAATGAATGGAGGATCGCTGATCCTGAGAATCCTAAAGAGCTTCTTGAGGAAGCGAGACTGACAGGGGCGCGAGGGGCGGGAATAACCGGCGGAGATCCTTTGATGAATACTGAACGCTGCTGTGAATACATCCGATTGCTGAAGAAGAATTTCGGGAAAGACTTCCATATCCATCTCTATACCCCTTTGAAGCTTGTGACTGCCGAAAAGCTCAGCGCGCTGCGCTCCGCAGGCCTTGATGAGATAAGATTCCATCCTGACCTAGATGATGACTCTTTATGGACTAGACTTTCTCTTGCGAGAGATTATGGATGGGATGTTGGAGTTGAGATACCTGCACTGCCAGGTTATGAATTGAAGACTAAGAGATTGATTGACTTCATAGCTGACAAGATTGACTTCCTGAATCTTAACGAGCTTGAGGTATCTGACACTCAAGCAGTGCACTATGACCTTAAAAGCAAAGGGTTCAGCCCTAAAGACAGCGTAAGCTACGGAGTCAAAGGAAGCGAGAATATGGCTTTGAGAATGCTGGCGTATGCAAGAAAGAAGAATGCTCCGGCGCACTACTGCACTGCGAAGCTCAAAGACAGCGTGCAGGTCAAGAAGCGCATACAGGCGCGCGCTGAGAATGTCGCGCTTGATTTCGACAAGATAACTGATGACGGCACATTAGTGAGAGGGTGCGCTTACCTGAGTTTCCTGCAGCCTGGCGCGAAGTACAGGCAGCGCAAAGCTGAGATTGATCCTTCAAAGGCGATGGCTTTACTTGAGATAGCGCGGCATGAACTGATCGGTTTGGGCATGAAAGAGGACGAACTGATGATAGACCCTGAGAAATTACGGTTATTGATGCCTGCTGAGAGCGCTAGGAAGAATTCCGGACTGATAAAGAAGAAAGGAATGATACCTTGCATAGTCGAAGAGTATCCTACTGCTGACGCTGTAGAGGTTGATGTGAAGTTTGTTTGAATACTATATGAAATAATATGATTAATAAAAGAATGCTATTGGTCGCCGCGCCTCAGTCTTAACGAATGCAGATTTTACTCCCCCCTGACTCTGTCGAGGGGGAGGAAAATCTGATTGTGGGCAATACAATCGCGACGACCTTGCTGCAGACGATTTATTCTGAGAAAATACCTAAATAGCCTATTTTCTATTTTATTCTTTTCTGAATCTTAATCTTATCATTTCTGCGACTGCCTGCAGGCATCTTGGCCTGAGACGTCGCTCAAGCGGTCGCACAATGAGATATTGTTGTCTTTAAGGACGAAACGCATATAGCAGTCATCTTTCAGTGTCGCGCTGACTATGTTCGAGCAGTACTCAGGATCATTGGACGCTTTAGAGACTTGGTCGAAGCACGCATCATGGTATATAGGGTTCTCGACCTCTCTGCAGATGTTGGCCGCGCGTTGGACATTCTCCTGCTGCGCTGTTGCGTTGATGACTTTCTGAGCTGCGGGCTGCTGATCACCAGCTTGAGAGACCGGCTGCTCTTGTGTTGACTGTTGAATCTCA
>DATDYN010000012.1:0-6976 GCA_035289005.1 Candidatus Nanoarchaeia archaeon | reverse complement strand
AAGATTTGCGGAGAAAGACACTGGCCACTGGACAAGCCTGAATAAAGTATTTAAAGAAAGAGATGTCTGATATCTATCAGAATGGATCCGGAAACCTCATTGATTGTATTCCAGGGGAAAGGCATGCGAAGGGTATGGCATAATGAGAGGTGGTACTTCTCGATTATAGATATTACAGCGATTCTTACAGGTAGCTCAATTCCAAGAAGGTATTGGTCTGATCTTAAGATCAAGCTTAAAGAAGAGGGATTTGAGATGTACGATAAAATCGTACAACTGAAATTACCCGCTTCTGATGGCAAGTCTTATGAGACAGATTGTGCTGATACAGAAACCTTATTAAGGATAACTCACCCAACCAAATTTAATGTTACTTAAATAATGCTTAGATGCTTTTAGATTCAATCAAAGAAGAATATTAAATCAAGAAAGGAAGTTGTTTATAATGACCAAAGAACTTACCATAAAAGAGGTATCAACAGAATTCTTATTATACACATCCCCAAATGGCAAGATTAAAATAGATGTCTTTCTCCATAATGAAGATATCTGGCTAACCCAAAGAAAGATGGCTGAGTTGTTTGATGTCGAGGTTAATACTATAAATTATCACTTAAAAGAGACATTCAGATCAGGAGAATTAGATGAATTCTCAACTATTCGAAAATTTCGAATAGTTCAAAAAGAGGGAGCAAGAGACATTGAGAGAGAAACAGAATTCTATAATCTTGATGCTATCATCTCAGTAGGATACAGGATTAATTCCACTAAAGCAACCCAATTTAGAGTCTGGGCAACTCAAAAACTCAGAGAATTTATATTAAAAGGATTCGTGTTAGATGATGATAGGTTAAAAAATGGCAATTATTTTGGCAAAGATTATTTTAAAGAACTATTGGAAAGAATCCGATCAATTCGCGCAAGTGAGAGAAGGATTTACCAACAAATAACGGACATATTTGCGTAATGCAGCGTTGATTATGATAAAAATTCAGGAATAACTAGAGAATTCTATGCAATGGTGCAGAACAAATTTCATTATTCCATATCCGGAAAAACAGCAACAGAAATAATTTATCAAAAAGCAGATTCAAAGAAAAATAACATGGGTTTAACTACCTGAAGATATTCGCCAAAAGGAAGGATATTGAAATCTGATACGATAATTGCTAAGAACTATCTAACAGAACAAGAGATTAAAAGATTAGAAAGAACTATCTCAAGCTTCTTTGATTATGTTGAAAGAATAATTGAGAACAGGATTATTATGAAAATGAAGGATTTGGCGGAGAGTGTTAATAAATTCCTAGAATTTAATGAATATAAGATATTAGAAGACAAAGGAAAAGTTTCTTTCAAAGAAGCTGAGCTAAAAGCGTTCAAAGAATATGAAATATTCAATAAAAAACAAGATATAGAGTCGGATTTTGATAAGATGGCAAAAAAGATGTTAAAAAATAATAAAGATTGATGTATGGATTAATAAAGACCAATCTATCGAAAACTTTTTATTACAGCTTGAACTCTTACTGAAAATGATAGGAATTATTGATTGCGGCACTTCTTGGCTTAGAGAGATAACTAAGATTGTAAAAGAATCAGGCCATACACCTAAAGTGATAAGATTGAGTAAACTAAAGAATTACGATATCAGGTCTTTCTCAGGAATAATAATCTCTGGAGCGCCAACGTTACTGACCGAAGTTGACTTGAGAAAATATATGAAACCTTTCAAATTCATAAAAAATGCAGATATTCCGGTATTAGGGATTTGTCTCGGACACCAGATAATAGGATTATCTTATGGTTCTAAGATTCAAAGAAGAAAGATGATAAATAAGAAAGAGAATATTGAGATCATTAAAAAAGAGAAGTTATTCTCAGGAATAAAGGATCGCTCTCTTTTTCGACAAGAACACTCTGAATTCATAACTCTGCCCAAAGGATTTCTTCTGCTCGCAAAATCAAAAACATGCAATAACGAAGCGATGAAACACAAAAATAAAATCATGTATGGCGTGCAATTCCATCCTGAAGTGTCTGATAAGAATGGAACGTGCGTCTTGAAGAATTTTCTAAAACTGTGCTCTAAAGATTAATAATATATTCTCAACTGAGGGTTTAGTAAAATCACGGCATCCAAGCAGGATGCGTCAATTGCTAGATAGATAAGCAGTTATCCTAAGGGCATGTACTGTTTGTACATATCCTATATACTATCTATAATCCCCCAAAAACTATATAAACAGCTTATAATCCACTTAATCCATGCCGTCTGACAAGGAGATCAAGAAAGACTTCAAATCTAAGGCCAGCCAGAACCCTGACAAATACTACGCTACTGGCGTGCTCAAGGATGAAGGCTTCATGCGCAAGCAGTGCAAGTGCGGCACTTTCTTCTGGACAGTGAAGGCTGACCAGCCGCACTGCGGAGATCCTGCCTGCTCTGGAGGTTTCAGGTTCTTCACCGACAAACCTGCGAAAGTCGAGCTTGATTATATCGGCGTCTGGAAACGCTTCTCAGAGCTTTTCAAGAGATGGGGTTATACCCCTATAGACCGTTATCCTGTAGTGGCGCGTTGGCGCACTGACACTGATTTCGTGCAGGCGAGCATCTATGATTTCCAGCCTTATGTCGTGAGCGGAGAGGTGAAGCCTCCGGCGAATCCTTTAGTCGTGCCGCAATTCTGCGTGAGATTCAATGATATAGACAATGTCGGGATCACTGGCGCGCATTACACTGGTTTCGTGATGATCGGACAGCACGCTTTCATGCCTCCTGAGAGATGGGATCAGGCAAAATATTTCGGAGACATACATAGATGGCTTAAAGAGGGTTTAGGGCTGCCGAACAATGAGATAACATTCCATGAAGACGCCTGGGCTGGCGGAGGAAATTTCGGCCCGAGCATGGAATACTTCTCGAGAGGGCTTGAGCTTGGCAACCAAGTCTATATGCTTTATGAGCAGACTCCTTCAGGACCTAAAGAGCTCAAGCTGAAAGTCCTTGATATGGGCATGGGCCATGAGCGCAATGCCTGGTTCACTAAAGGGACAAGCACCAGCTATGAGACTACTTTTCCGACAGTGTGCAAGAAGCTCTACCATATGACTGGCATCAAAGCCGATCAGGACATAGTGCGCAGGTTCCTTCCGTACTCTTCCTATCTGAATGTCGATGAGGTCGAAGACATAAACAAGACCTGGCAGATGGTCGCGAAGAAGATGGGCATGGACGCTTCAGAGCTGAAGAAGACTGTGCTTCCCCTTGCCGCGCTTTACTCTATAGCAGAACACACCCGCAGCTTGCTTTTCACATTGAATGACGGCGCTCTGCCGAGCAATGTCGGCGGCGGCTACAATCTCAGAGTGATCCTCAGGAGAGCGCTCTCATTGATAGACCAGAATGGCTGGAACATCTCCCTTCCTGAAGTCGCGAGATGGCACGCTGAATACCTAAAGCCTTTATTCCCAGAGCTCAGCGAGAATCTTGATGAAGTGCAGAAGATCCTTGAAGTCGAGAAGAACAAGTACGAGGCGACAAAGCAGAAGACGCGCAGCATCATGGAAAAGACCTTAAAGACAAGGAAGATTGATGAGCCTTTGCTGCTTGAGCTTTACGACAGCCAGGGGATAAGCCCTGAACTCATACGCGAAGAGGCTGAAAGGCTTGGGCAGTCAGTGAAAATTCCAGATGATTTCTACAGCAAGGTCTCGCAATTGCATGAGAAGAAAGAGCAGGAGCACGCGACTGTCCGCGAAGAGAAACTTGACCTTGAAGGGATTCCTGCCACAAAGGCGCTTTACTTCGAGGATTATGCTGCGATGAATTTCACAGGAAGAGTGCTCAGGATCTTAGGGAAGAATGTGATCCTTGACCAGACCGCTTGCTATCCTACAAGCGGCGGACAGATGCATGACACTGGATTATTGAACAATGAGAAGTTCGTTGATGTCTTCAAGCAAGGCAGTGTCATAGTCCATGCGATGGAGAAAGAGCCGGCGTTCAATATAGGGGACACTGTCAAAGGGAAGATAAACGCTAAGGACAGGAAGCAGCTCGCGCAGCATCACACCTCAACGCACATAGTCAACGCGGCAGCGCGCAGGATCCTCGGAAAGCACATCAATCAGGCAGGCGCGAAAAAGACTAAAGAGAAAGCGCACCTTGACATAACACATTATCAAGGCCTCACAGAGGAGGAGATAAAGAGGATAGAGGAAGAGTCGAACAAGATAATAAAGGAAGACTTGCCTATCAGGCTCAGCTTCATGCCGCGAGAGGATGCAGAGAAGAAGTACGGCATGAGTCTCTATCAGGGAGGGGCTGTCCCTGGCAAGAGCATCCGCATAGTCGACATCCCTGAAGTTGATGTTGAAGCGTGCGGAGGGACGCACCTGCACAGCACTGGAGAAGCAGTGAAGATAAGGATACTGAAAGCAGCGAAGATACAGGACGGGATAGTCAGGATAACTTTCACAGCTGGAGCGGCTGCAGCGAAAGAGGCGCAGGAAGAGAAAGGAACATTGGCAAGCGTAGCGAAGATGCTCTCCTGCACTCCAGCGCAAGTTCCTGGAAGGGTCGCTGAGCTTTTCGACAAATGGAAACAGATAGTCAAGAAAGGGAAAGAAGTTGAGTTCTCGCTGACATCAACAAAGGAAGAGGACTGCGAGCAGGAAGAGCTGCTTGTCAAAGCATCAGAAATACTGAAGACCCAGCCAGAGAATGTGATAAAGACGATCACTAGGTTCCTTGCTGAGATTGAAGAGAAGCGGAAGAAGTGATAATGAGATTAGTTAACATATTTGTACCTAAAGAAGGCTGAAAAATCATTAAGATTTCTTATAAGTCTTCCACAACAGCTCAAATATGTTCTTTTGAGTATCATAAAAGTCTCCATCTTCGATTATGATTCCGTGATAAGGCTCTTTTTGAAGATTTAGTATAGCAACTTTCCTAGAATAGATAAAAACGCTTGATTTAAATAGGTAATTGCTGGGCACAAATACAAACTCCCTGAATTCATTTCTTGAAGTCTTTAGTAATTCTTTATGCTGCTCTTCCCGCTTACAAACAATCTTTATAGGAATTCTCCTTTCCACTCTTTTTGCAATATATTTAGGAAAGATATAAGGCAATGCGTTCTGCAAAGAAGTGATATCACCATAATGATAAATCACTTTCTTCTCTTCCAGAACATCTTCCAATATGTATTTGATGCCTTTAGAGCCTTCGAAAAGCATCGCTTTAGGCTTTTCTTTGATTGTTTCAGCCATAGCGTTCAGTTCAGGAAGAGCCTCCTGAATTAGCCTTTTTTTATCTTCAAGGATTTCAACCAGTTTTCTAGGAGTTGTTGCCTGAAAATACTTTATTGTTTCCTTGATGATAAAACTTACCAATCCTTTCTGGAGCAGGCTTTCAAGCAAATGATAAGTGGTTGTCCTAGGCAATCCTGCGTTCTTTGCTATTGTCTGCGCTGTTGATTCCCCTCTCTTGAGCAGCGCTATGTATACCTTAATCTCATTCTCAGAAAGCCCATACTCTCTCAACGCGTCAACATGATGCTCTGCCATGGTTAGATGATTTGGCTAATAGTATATAAGCTTTTCTATTGTCGACCGTTTAGGACAACAAAGTCTTAAATAGTCATGATGACACTACTATTATGTAATAAGTCTTATATAGGGATAAAAAATGGCAACTAAAATAACTTTCAATGGCAAAACCATGGGATACGGCAATAATGAGCCTACCTTTTTTGAAAATAAAGAAGTAGGTTATTGTATTGAAGAACCCCTGGATGTTCTTAAAAGACTTGGGTGCAACTATAAGATTAGAATATACCAAGATATCATAAACCCTTTTTATGATTATGACAATGGATTGCACATCATTAGCTCTAAAGGGCCAAGGGGAACCACTATCATTGGAACTCTCAATGAATTAGTAGGTGATCTCTTAGATACTATGATTGTTAGCTTTAATAATGGTTATCCTTGCAGACCAAAACTTAAAAAATCTCTCGACTTAGATAAATTGAAAGAATTATTCTTAAAAAGAATATTTGACCCAAAAGAACACTGCTTTTCCATAGATGGTTCAGGAATAAATAAGGAGAGATATTGGATGAAAGTGGATTACTATTTTTTGCACAGAATAGCAGACGCTCTTGATGATGATTCCGATTTAGGAATTTCAGTCTCTCACAAGATACTCACTTCTTACGAGGATTTCTTAATTCCGACTAACAGCACACGTAAAGAAGGAATGAATACTTTGCTCCCCAGGATTAGAAAAGAAGTTCCGCAGTTAACTCAAGAGATAGAAGCCACTGCCCTGACTGAGCTTCATAAAATATTATTTTTAACAACACATTTAGAAATGCTCTCATTATTCGGTATAGAAGATGCAACATGCTATGATTTAAAGAGGATGGCTTTAGAATTAGATAAAAATATTATATCTTAGGATCTCAGATTTTATCTGCTGCGAACGCCTTATCTTCCTAAAAGACGATCGCTAGGTTCATTGCTGAGATTGAGGAGAAACGGAAGAAGTGAATGTTGCGATAATATACACTCAAGATTTCTTAAAGAAAACTCTAGATACCCAAATCCGCGCCGTTCTCACTGCTCTCTCGTGAATATTGCCGTCGAGAACACCGCAATATTTAAATAGTTCAGAGCGTATACTGCCTATGGAGTGTTTTAGGCCGATCTTTAGCGCAGTATAGATTGGATTTTGATTATACTGCTTATATACTACATCACAGACAGAAGACTGACTGAAAAGATACGCTCTAAAGATTCAAAGAAGCATCGGAGAATGACATGGATTTCCTTACTGAGTCACAGAAGATCGTGCGCTGCGCAGCCTGCGGCATGGACTTCCTCTCTATAGGCAGCGTGAGCGAGGATGAAGAGTATTTCTGCTCCGCAGACTGCACTGAAGAGTTCCAGAAGAAGAGGAAGTGAG
>DATDYN010000011.1:0-22752 GCA_035289005.1 Candidatus Nanoarchaeia archaeon | reverse complement strand
TGCCGCGCAAAGAGAATACGATAGTTGGAGAGCGCGGAGTCAAGCTCTCGGGCGGAGAGAAGCAGAGAGTCTCGATAGCTCGCGCGATACTCGCGGACAGGCGCGTGCTTGTGCTTGATGAAGCGACTTCCTCTCTTGATTCCAAGACTGAGTCAGAGATCCAGGCAGCGCTGCAGAAGCTCATAATCGGAAGGACAACAATAATAATCGCTCACAGGCTCTCGACAATACTTACAGCAGATCAGATCATCGTCATTGATGAAGGGAAGATCTCGCAGTCAGGCACGCACGCTCAGCTGATAGGCCAGAAAGGGATCTACAGGAATCTCTGGGAGCTGCAGAAAGGGGGGTATATAGGTGAGTGAGAGGGCTGCTTTCTTGTTGAGAGTGTTTATGACTTATTTTTTTTCTGAAGAAGTCTTATTGCGCAATACCTTTTTTGATAAAAAGAGATTATATCATCACGCTTGTCATTTCAGAAGCTGGCTTCTGTGATAATATCTCCCTAACTTTCATGCCTGCGCTTTCAGGGTCGAACAGTTCATAATCTATGTCATTAGCGAACTTATATATGCTTGAGAGTCCTTTAGGATAATAAAGCAATGATTTCTTTGATTCGAGACACACGTTATGGGGATTACATGACCTTATCATAAGTATGTCATATTTTCCATCATTCTCATCTACCCATTCTTGGGCTTTGATCTTGCGAGAGGAATGAGGTCTAGGGATGAGTTTTTCTTTACAAGATATTATTTCAGATAGGATCTTATCAAGTCCGCTTCTTCTGTCAATGTGTCTTGTATACTCATTAAATGAGACGCTTGTCCTGTTTATTCCGAATCCGGTGTCGATATAAAATTCTTCTTCCCCTCCGTGAGAGAACAGCAGCGCAGCAGTTATTCCTTTTCTCATATTCTTATTATACAGATCTATGTTTCTTTCGTGAGACATCTTCGATTTAGTGGTATTCAGATAAATGCTCAGAATAGGAGAGATAACCACACACATTTCTAGTTCTAATATCTCATTTATCTTTTCAGGAGCAAGATTAGGGTGGGTTAGGTGTTCATTGAGATCTATCTCTTGTACGCCGTGTCTTTTAAGGATTGGCGCAGCTATCTCCCAAAATATCGCTTTAGCTATGAATAAGTCTGTTGTCAGGTTTAAGGAGCACAAGAATCTCTGTTTTGGCACTCTGAAGATGTAGGTCATGCGTCTGAGAAATCTTGAGGGGTTTATAAATGTTACTTTATTTACTATCATCGAGTGGTATATGTCAGCCGAGACGTTCTAATTCTTGACGGCAAAGTTCGTCAATGAATTCATCAAGGCAGGATACAAGCTGATGACGAAGTGAGAGATATTGTTGTTTCTTTTTCAAGGCAGATCGTGAGCGATCCTTGATTGCGCCGACAAAATCTAAACCTTTATAAACCTCCAATTTTGCTCTCTCTATCGCCAGGAATGTAGGCGTAGCTTGCCCGAACCTGGCCGCGCAGATTGGCGCGATAAGTTCAATGGAGGCAGAATATGGGATATCTTAAATATATGAGGGAGGCGTGGAAGAACAACTCTTATCCAGAGTTGAATAGGGCACGCTTGATAGCCTGGCGTAAGGGAGACGCGACAGTCAGGATCGACCGCCCTACCCGTATTGATCGCGCCAGAGCTATCGGTTATAGAGCGAAGCAGGGATTCATTCTCGTAAGGCAGCGCATAATGCGCGGCGGCCGCATGCGTCCAAGGCCTGTAGGCGGAAGAAGGCCTAAGGCGGCAAGGCAGTATTTTGTCCTTGACACAAATTATCAGGTAGTCGCGGAGCAGCGCGCAGGCGACAAGTATCCGAACTGCGAAGTCCTAGGATCCTATTATCTCAATCAGGACGGGAAGAATTATTGGTATGAAGTAGTGCTTGTGGACAAGGCGCACCCTGTGATACTCGCTGATCCGCGCATCAGCTGGATCGCGCAGCCGCAGCACAAAGGAAGAGTCTATCGCGGACTTACCGCAGCTTCCAGAGTGTCTCGCGGATTGCGCTGGAAGGGCACAGGGACAGAGAAGCTGCGTCCAAGCAAGGCCGCGGTGTTCAGGCGCAAGGTCCATAGCTGGAATTCCAACGCCAGGACAAGGACTAAAGCCAATAGGTGATCTCTTCTTTTTTTTGTTTTTTATTTTTTCTATTTCTTGAAGTTTTATTATTGTCTGAGATTTCATAAGATTTAAAGCCAAGAGAATGGAAAGATTTATATAGTAATTATATAATTAATATAATTAATTATATGCGAGGTATCACGATGGAGACAGTACGGACAAAGAAATGGGGATCTTCTCTTGGGGTGGTCATCCCTAAAGCAATGGCGCAGCAATTAGGGCTTGTAGAGAATCAAGACATCCTCATTGATATAGAACCTAGGACTAATGTCCTGAAAGAGCTCTTTGGATTTGCAAAGAATAAAGTGCGCAAAGATACAGAAAGAATCATCCATGAAGCCAGAAAGGATCTTGGAGTTGATTGATGTACTGTTTAGATACTTATGCTCTATGGGAGATACAATTAGGCAACCAGAAATACTCAAGATTCTTGACAGAGGAGTTCATAATCACGGACTGGACTGCCGCTGAGTTCTACAGGACGCTGTTAAGGGAGCATGATATCAAGACAGCGGATTATTGGTTCAGGAAACTAAGACCTTATTGCAGACAGGTTCCCGTTGAGATCCTGATAAAAGCGATACTGTTCCAGGCAGAAAACAGCAAGAATAGGATATCCTTGTTTGATTGCGTAGGATACATGTTCTCTAAAGAAAATCGCATGGTGTTTGTGACTGGGGACAAAGAGTTTGAGAAGAGGCCTGGAGTCGCCTATATCAAGAAATAAGATTCTTTTTATCCTGATAACGTGACGGCACGGCACAACCTTTATAAAGTCGCAAGGCATTTTCTTAAGCATGTCTGAAGGAAAGATGGTGATGGGCAACGGCACTGATCCTGTCATGCTCGCCCGCATAAGATGGAAAGGGACTACTGATTTCGACGGGCTTCTCAGGACGATGCATGGATGGTTCACAGGTCAGGAATACGATTTTTTGGAGACAAGGTTCAAGCACAAGACAAAGCCTCAAGGCTCTGAGATGGAGATCAACTGGAAAGCCTGGCGCGACGCAACCCCTTTCCTCCGCAATTGGATCTATGTGTATTTCCATATCTGGGATTACAAGGATGTCGAGGTCATCAAGGACGGAAAGAAGCGGACGCTCGGCAAGTTCAGGATGTTGATAGATTTCAGGATAGATATCGAAGCTGATTATGAAGGGAGATGGCTGAACTCAGCTTTCAAGAGGTGGCTGCTGACTTCCTATCTCAAACATATCTATAAGCAGCAGCTGGATAATATCTGGACTGATAAATTATGGTATAAAGGGCATCAATTGCATCAGGAGACTAAGCAGTATCTCGGGATGAGCGCGCACTCTGACGTGTATGATGATATGTGGTGAGCGTCATACTGCCATGATCTGACGAGGTTATGGCCTGAATCAGGATACAGCATCCAAAAATAATAACAAGAGGAGTTCATGGGAGAAAAACAGCGTTTCATAACCAAGTTCCTTTCGTATGAAGGACTGTTCGATTACAAGGAATTCTTCCGAGTCATGGATGTCTGGTACCGCGATAAGTTCTATGACAAGCACGAGAGGCGCAATGAGCAGATCACCAATCCTGACGGCTCGAAGCAGATAGAGCTTGAGTTCCTGCCCTGGAAGAAAGTGACCGATTATTACAGGCTCAGCATGAAGATCGAGATGAGCGTAACGAAGATGAAGGATGTCGAAGTCGATATCGACGGCAAGAAGCGCGTGTTGCAGCATGGCTTGATAAATATGAAATTCACAGGATACCTCTCAGTGGATTATGAGAGGAAATGGAACACCGCTTTCCAGTATTTCCTAAGGGACATATTCGACAAATATATCAACAGGGCTATAACGCAGAAGTACGAGATCATGCTTGTGGGGCATGTCAATGACCTGTATAACACTATGCAGGCTTATCTGAACATGCAGCAATACCGCAAAGGGTTATGAGCGAGGAATCAATGGTCAATGAATATACCACATCAAGCGGGACAGAAAGAGAGCATCTCGAAGACATGGAGAAAGAGCTCTATGTCGATCATCTCGTCATAGAGCATGAAGGCTTCTTCAGCTATACTGAGCTGCAGAAAGTCATAAATGACTGGCTTAAGTCTAAGAATTATTTCAAGGAAGTCGTTCGCAGCAAGGAGAAAGTCACTGAGAAAGGGAGGAACACTGTTACAGAGTACATATTCCAGCGCTCTGTAGGGCTGAAGCACAAGGTCATGATAGTCATGGAACTCGCCACAAATGACATGATCGATGTGGATATGGAAGTCGACGGAAAAATGCGCACAATCAATGAAGGTGAGGTTGAAGTGGTATTGAACGGGTTCCTCTCTTCATCGCTGAAAGCCTCCTGGGAGACTAAGGCTTATGCCGCGTTCATCAGAGGGATCATCGACAAGTATATCTACAAGCTTGACAGGCCTGAGCGTGTTGAAGCTGTCGTTGGAGACACTAAAGATCTCGCGTTCAAGATAAGAGGATTCTTAAAGTCTTACGGAGCGAGAGTCGGAGCGCGTCACGGCCATGGAGAAGGGCACGAGGAAGAGGGGCATGGGGGAGAGCATCAGGGGAAAGAGGATCATGGTCATCACAAAGAAGAGCATCATGAAGTCCATGGAAAGAGCGGCAGTGAAGAACGCGGCGGAGAGAATGGCGCAGAGCATAAGCTTTCTCAGGAACACAAGAAGGCATTGCATTAGTTTCTTACGGATGATTCCTTCAAAACATTGATCTTTTGGATTATCGCACCGAAATATTTATTAACTGATGCGCGTTTCTTATCTTCATGAGAGCGCAGTCAAAGCAGGGTTTCTTTAGCTTCTTCAGGTAGTCATCGCTCTCAACAAATCCTTCTGTTCTGGATCGGTCTGAAAAACCGTTGCTGAAGGATGAAATGAGAGATTCTTGGAATAAATCTAGACTATTCTTTTTTTCTTAAGGAAATCACGCCGAAAAGGCGCGGAGGACTCGATGATGATAGCATGCCTTGGGCCTGAAGGCTCTTATTCATGGAAGGTCGCTCAAGCGGCGGCCAAAGAAAGCGGAGGCAGAGCGCTTCCGATAACCACGGAGTTTCTTGAGTTTGTCGTGCAGCCATTGATAAGGGGTTCTGCAGACGGAAAATCAACCAGCGCTGACGCCGCTGTACTGGCGATGTATAATTCGAAGATGGGCGATGTCCAGGAAGCTTTTGACATAATCTATCGCTACGACCTGAAAATACATGCGGCGTACAAAGTCAGTGTGGATCTCGCGTTAGGCCATGCTCAAGGAAGCAGCGCTCTTGAGGTGTATTCACATCCGAAAGCCTTGCAGCAGTGCATGGATTGGCTGTTGGAGAATTACCCTGATATAACGCCTGTCGCTGTAGGAAGCACATCTGCAGGGGTGAAGCGCGTCGCTGAGATCTCTCAAGGATTCGCGATAGCCGACCGTCCTGTCCTGGAAAGATCAGGTCTTGAGATAATCGCTGAAGGAATCAACAGGCCGCAGCCAGGCATTGTTCCAGTAACACAGTTCTATCTCGTGAAGAGAGAAGAAAGCGGCAAAGCTCCTGAAGAAGGCAAATGTTACCGCACATTGTTGGCGATAACTCCGCATTATGAAGAGCCCTGGCTTCTTGATAAGATGTTCTCTATATTGAGAATGCACGGGTTGAACAAGGGAAAGATCCATTCAAGGCCAGCGATTGATGCATGCAGCGCAGATATCTCTGAAAGCGAAGGGATAGATCCGCAGACGTTCTATCTCGAGATAATAGGGCATAAGCTCGCTCCTGAAGTCAGGAAATGCTTTGAGGAGCTTTCTTCATCATTGAAACAGCGCGCAGGAAAGAACGATAGCGTGCGTGTGCTTGGGTCTTATGAGCCGCCAGTGCTTGTAGGGGAGTGATGATTGTGATGAGAAGGAATGTCAAAGGAAGAAAAAAACAAAGAATAAGAACGCTTATCCGCTGATTCCAAGAGCGCCTTCAAATGCCTTGAAAGGCTGGGCTCCTGAGATGAACTGCCCGTTCACGAAGAACGCTGGAGTTCCCTGGACTCCCGCAGCCCCTCCATCAGCGATATCCTTGGCGATCTCCTGCTCTGTAGCGGGATCTTTCCTGCACTCATTCCATTTCGCGAGGTCAAGCTTCTGCTCTGTCGCGATCTGGGTGTAGACACTCTCTCCAAGGTTGTCCTGCAATTTGAACAATGCATCATGGAATTCCCAGAACTTGCCTTGCTTGGCTGCGCAATTTGCCGCTATGGCCGCAGGCCTAGCGTTAGGATGGAAGCTCAATGGGAAGTCTCTGAAGACCAGCTTGAGCTTTCCTTTCTGCGCCAGATCCTTAAGCTTTGGCACTGACGGTTCCCAGGAAGGATCTTGAGACTTGAATCTTGAGATGAGCGCGTCAGCAGTCCCCATCGCGGCGCCGCAGTAAGGGCACTGGAAGTCTGAGAACTCGATAACTACTACTTTAGAGTCTTTAGGCCCTAAGAATGGATCGTCATCCACAAGCTTTGCCATATCTATTTTTGGCGCTGAAGGTTGTGGCGCGACTGGCTGTGGCGCTGCCACTGTGTTTCCATCTGCAAGGCTGCCGATGTTTTTCGTCAGAGCGCTTAGCTGGAAAACTATTATTATCAGCAGAGCTATCTGTACAATCGCCAGTATCGTCTTAAGCGGCTTTCCGCTACTGCAGCTTCCGCTCTCTGTATCGCAGCACGAATCTTCTTTATCTTTCTTCATATTGAAAACCCCCTGGTTAGTTCTGTTATTTCTGAATATATCCCTATTGTCTTTTCCTTCAGTCTGCCCCCTATTTAAATCTTGTGAATTTTCCGACGCTGTGATAGCCCTCTAAAGCATCAGCGTCTTGCCCTCAATCCTCCCGCAATCTTCTCAGTCTAGCAAATTTTATAAAACAAGACGGATTATCCCTCTATATGCGCTCTCTAGACTCCCATCACCATAAAGGCAGCGAGAATGCCCTGAAATGCTGGTGGAAAAAACGCAATCCTGCGCTGGTCATCATCAATTTCCTAGTCATCTATCTAGCGGGATTCTCTCCCTCGATGGCTCTGAAGAGAGTGATGTACCGCAGCATAGGCATGAAGATCGGGAAAGACACATGCATAGGGCTTATGGCCATGTTCGACGTATTCTATCCTGAGCTGATAGAGATAGGCGATAACTGCATCATAGGCTATGGCGCGACATTGCTCGCGCATGATGTGAGCGTGACCAAGTGGAGGACAGGGAAAGTCAGGATAGGCA
The DNA here is from genome assembly GCA_035289005.1 of Candidatus Nanoarchaeia archaeon. GTDB lineage: Archaea > Nanobdellota > Nanobdellia > Woesearchaeales > UBA12501 > DATDYN01. Next base: position 15,346 of record DATDYN010000011.1, on the reverse strand, counting down.
ACAATGTGCTCATAGGAGCTAACAGCACATTGCTTGCGGGAGTGACTGTCGGTGATAATTCTATTGTCTCAGCTATGAGCCTTGTCAATAAGGATGTGCAGAAGAATTCGATGGTCGGGGGAGTTCCTGCCAGGTTCATAAGAAGGTGCTGAATGGGTCTTGAACGAGTGATTCAGGAAGGAGTTATAATCCCTATAGGAGACCATTTAGGCAAGAGTATAGTCCTTTTCTCAGACCATAGGGGGTTTGCGCTGAAGCAGCGCGTGAAAGAGCATCTGCTGAATAAAGGATACGCGCAGACAATCAATCTTGAGACTCCTTTTGTGAACGATGTTGGCTGCCGCACTGACCTACGCTGCAATTATCCGATGTTCGCTAGAGAGGCATGCACTCATCTGGCCAACAGCCCTTTTGAGGATGAAGCGAATGGCGGCAAGACGCATGATGTCATCGGGATAGGGATATGCGGTTCTGGGATCGGGATAGGGATTCCTTCGATGAAATATCAAGGGGTTTATCCTGCGCGATGCCTCACAGCAGATGACGCGGTCTGGAGCAGAAGATTCGGGAATTCCAATCTTCTCACTCTCTCAGCAGACAGGCTCAATTCAGAAGGCGCGTCTAAAGAAGACGCTCTTGAGATTGTGGATTCCTGGCTTAATACACCTTTTGTCCCTGAGAAGTTCCTGCTGCAAAGGCATATCTCTATCGCTGTCAATGAGCAGGAAGCGATATATAAAAGAACATGCGCCTATCCTAATAATAGGAAGATGCCTTTTTCAGGAGACTTCCTCAGAAGAAGACTGATCATAGGGAGTGACAGTGAAGGATACTCGCTGAAGAGGCGCATAATAGACTATCTCCGCTCTGAGAAAGGATTTGCACAAGGAAGTTCATTGGCTGAAAGCAGGCTTTTTGACGCAGGATGCGATGGCAGGAAAGAGTGCGATTATCCTGAATTCTCCAACCGTATCGCTGTAGAGATCTCTGATTCCTTCCTGAAGTTCCCTGAAATCCTTAAGGACGCTGAATCTCAGGTTGTGGGGATCGCAGTCTGTGAGTCAGGCAACGGAGCGGCTGCTGTCGCCGGCAAATACCAAGGAGTATATCCGGCTGTCTGCGTCGATTCCGCTGACGCAGTGAGCTGCAGGAGACATAATAACGCGAATCTTCTCTGCCTTTCTTTAGGAAAACTTGATAAGGACAAGGCATTGCTCATCGTCGATGAATGGCTGAAGACTCCGTTCGGCGTCTCCACTGACGATCCAGCCTATATTGATCGTTTCAGGCAGACTATGAGGATAGAAGCTTCAATCGCGCAAAGGCCTATATGAGCAATAACCTGACTGATTATCTGATATGTGGATGAGACTTATGGAAAAGAGCATATTGAAGAAGACTATACTCTATTTGCTGATCATCGGCAATGTCATAGGGGCATTCTTCGGTTTCACCTGGTGGTATGGGGACCAGCTTGCTAGAACTGCCTGGTATTGGTGGCCTGTTGCGGCTCCAAGTCCGTTATACGCGGCATTATTCGTAGTCAGCGCGGCGCTGCTTCTATTCAAAGTCAAGAATTCTGTATCTATATCATTGTTCCATTTCATAGCCTCTGTAGGGCTGATAAAATACGGGATATGGACAGTCATTTTCTGGCTGACTTTCCCGGGAAGCAGCGAGTTGGGGATCCTGTTGGTGCTCTGGCTCACTTTCTCGCATGCGACTATGGCTGCCGAGTCATTACTGCTCTCTCACGCGATAGATCTCAGGAATAGCTGCAGGGCAGTATCGTTCATAATCATATCTCTCCTGTGGTTCGGATTGAATGACTTTTACCATTATTTCTATGGCGGCATGATGACAAAGATAAGCATTCCACATATGAGCATCGCGCTCATAACCGCGATATCACTAACTGTAATAGCGCCGTTCATTGTGTTTCTTTCTGTCAAGCGCACCAGCAAGCCTCTATGGGGCATGCTGCCTGCGGTTTCCAAGCGGTGAATTTTTTTTGAGAGGAAGTGCATGTTTAAGGACATCGCGTTGATAGTCGGCTCTGTCCTGAATCGTTCCTTTTTTGCCGTCGCTTATATCTTCGTTTGAATTAATTCTGCTTGAAGCATTGCTATTAAAGCAACGTCAAAAAAGTCTTTGTCTAAAGATTCAGGACATCGCCTCCTAAAGGTTTATAAACCCTATTAATGTTCGATTAACTATGCCCGCTTTATTCAAGCAGAAATGCTACAGGTGCAAGAAGAACTATGTCCTCGCGACATGGAGACAGAGATTCAGTGAGTGCTATGGCTGCCAGAAGAATGAGCTGAGCACACCAGTCAAGGACAAGAAGATGAAGAAGATGTTCGACATACCTGAAGAGCTGTATGTCAAGAGCGCGTTCCTCCGCAGCATCAAGATAAACTTCCTGAGGTATGGCAGCCTGTCAGACAAGCAGATTGTGGCGTTCAAGAGCTCTGTCGAGAAGATGCTTAGCGGCAAGACCCCTCCTGAAGAGCCAGTGCAGTGATGCGATCGGTTCTTTTTCTTTAGCGATTTATAGTTATGTCCTAAAAATGAAATCTTAACAAGATTTATAAAAACCATTCCTCCTACGGCTCAATCAGCAGCTTATCCTAAAGAATAGGCGCTTTAGCAGCGATACCGTGAAGAAAAAGAGGGTAAAAATATGAAAGGGGCGTGGAAGTCGGCAAAGAATCCGAATTCTGATAATGCTAAGGCTTCAAAAGCAACAGTCTATCTCTGGACAGGTCTTGGCTGGGGCAAGACAACTTCAGCTCTTGGAGCGGCAATGCGCTGCCTTGGTCACGGCCTTGAAGTCTCTATAGTGCAGTTCATGAAAGGCCGCAAGGAGATGATCGGCGAGTATAAGATCCGGAAGAGATTGGGCGGAGCTTACAGCATACACCAGTTCGGAAGGAAAGGATGGGTCAATCTCAACAGGCCTTCAGCTGAAGACAAGTCTATCGCGAAGAAAGGGCTTGCGAAAGCTAGAGAGCTTGCGAAGAAGAAGCCTTACCTTCTTGTCCTTGACGAGATAAATCTAGCGGTGGCCATAGGGCTGCTCAGAGAGAAAGAAGTGCTTGAATTCCTTGACGAGATCCCTAAGCAGGTGCATGTGTATATGACTGGAAGATACGCCACTCCTAGACTCATGCTGCGGGCTGATTACGTGAACGAGGTGGTCATGGTCAAAGGCCCTAAGAAGCTCGAAGGCGAGAAAGGGATTGATTACTGAACAGCGCAACGCAATTAGGCATTGTGGTCGTATCTGGTCATAGTGTTCATTCATGATGGCTTTTTTCAGAGAATTAATGCGATAATCTTGATCTACGCCGAAAATTTTCCGGATTTCTCCTGCAAAAGCATATAAACGTGAAATCAACAAAATGATGGAAAGATTTATATATAACCTGCGGGGTTATACATATGAACAATTCATGGTCAGTTGATGTGGATAATGAAAGCATGGTGATGTTCCGTATTGTCAAGTTTCCCGGCGATTTCAAGTTTTCCATGACTTATGTGCTCAATATCGGGCAACGATGCCTGGGCATCGCCCGTATTGACAATTATACTCATGACGGCATAAGACGAACGCATATTCATCGGTTTACTGATTCAAGGGTTGAGTACAGAGAAATGAGTTTTGAGGAAGCGAAAGAGACACTAATCAAGATCGGGAACGCAATCAAGGAGAGGATGAGGAATGATGTATTTTGAGATTGTTCAAGACACAAAGAAGGTCATTAAAGAATTGACTCCAGAGAAGATGCTTGCTGATCCGAGACGGCATGTGCATTTCATGACACTCGAGACTTTCAGCAAGACATTCACTCCAGAGCGCATAAGGCTGCTTAAGTATCTGCATGCGCATGAAGTTGGAAGCATCAGTGATCTTGCGAGAAGACTGAAGAGGAAGTTTGAGGCGATACATCGTGATCTGCGTCATCTGGAAAAATATAAGGTCGTGAGGGTTGAATCAGGAAATAAAGTGCGGATTCCAAAGATTGCTGACAAGATAGAAGTTCGAATAGTATAATCTATCTATAATTTCTTCACCATATAAACCCCTTCTCTCTCATATCCTCTCTTGAGATAATATTCTCTCGCTCCTACTCCAGAGATCACAACCATCTTGTCCTTGCCGCGCGCTGCGGCGACCTCTTCAGCGTTCTCAAGCAGCAATTTGCCTATCCCTCTGTGCTGTGTCGCGCTCTTAGTCCCTTTCTCTCCAAGCGCGACTGCTTCGCCATAGACGTGCAGCTCTCTGACCAGCGCGCTTTTCGGAGTCATCTCAGGCCTCAGGAACTGTCCGGGAAATCTCAAGCGGATGAATCCGTACAGGGCGTTCTTTGTCTCGTAAGAGAGGAAGAATTCTTTTCCTCCTGAGGCGTCATATTCCTGCATCCTAATCTTCGGGTTTCCATCATCCTGCTGCCTGCCGATCTCGCGGCATCTTATGCATCTGCATGTGATGTCTTTCTTCCTGCATAATTCTGAGATGTATTGGCGCAGATTTGTCCTGTCAACCCCTGCCTCAATCCTGTAGGTTGGAATGTCTCGCTGGACGCGCATTATCCGCACATACTCGGGGCAGTAGCGCTTGAATTCAGAAATGATCTCTCCTGCGATCTCTGTTGTTATCGGCCTGAAGCGCCCTTTCCCCCATTCATCGAACAATCGCGTCCCTTTCATGACCATGCACGGATATATCTTCAGCATATCAGGCCTGAAATCCTCGTCAGTGAATAATGACTTCAATACTTCAAGGTCTTTCTTCTGGCTTATGCCTGGCAAGCCGAGCATCATATGGTAAGTTATCTTGAATCCTAAGTCTTTCAATATCTTTGTCGCTTTGATGCTGTCATCAACTGTGTGTCCTCTCCTGACTGCCTTGAGCGCTGAATCATCAGTGCTCTGCACCCCTAGCTCAATCCTTGTGCAGCCCTGCATCAGCATTATGTCAGCATGTTTCTTGAGCGCCCAGTCAGGCCGCGTTTCTATAGTGAGCCCCACACATCTCACTCTCGCTCTTTCGTTCTTTGCTTGTTCGCTCTCAAGTGAATGTCTTCCTTCTCCTCTGAGCTTCTTAAGTTTCGCATGGATGCTGGCAGTCCTCTCCTTGCTGCCTAAGATTCCTGGCAGTTCGAAGAATCTCCTGAATCTAAGGATGTCTATCTTATCGTCTGTATCATCATCCTTAAACTGTCTCTTGGCATTCTTGCCATACTTATACTTCTTGAAGAACAATCTCGAGAAATCATTCATGGCCTGGAAGCAGGAAGCTATGAACCAGTCCTGATATTCTCTGTCAATAGAAGGGAAAGTCCCTCCCATTATGATGAGCTCAATCTTGTCAATAGAGTGCCCGAGAACAATGTACTGCTCAAGGCGATTCATCACTTGGATATAAGGGTCATAGTCCGCCCTTGCAGCCCTAAGGCTTGCTGGCTCTCTGCCGGTATAGCTTTGAGGGACATCGCCGAATTCTGAGCCAGGGCCTCCAGGGCACATAGCGCATTTCCCGTGAGGGCATGGAAAAGGAGAGGTCATTATCGCGACAGGAGAGACTCCGCTGATGCTTCGCACAGGCTTTGTCTGCAGGCAGCTGAGTTTTCTCATCTGTGAAGGAGTCGCGCGCAGGAGCAGCTGAATGTCCGTAGGAGATCTCTCTAGCCTGTGCGCTCTCGCGAAATCATTCTTTACGCGCTGCACCTGCTTTTTTGAGAGCTTCTTTCCGCAAAGGCTGGCAATTAGCGATGAATAATCAAGTACTTCCATAAGAAATCCTTTGAAAGCTGTGTTTTTAAATCTTGGTGAATAGGGAGGAGATGTCCTGAATAATTCTAGGCATTATTCTTGTATGTCTCTTATAATGTCTCTTCCTTCGCGAACCTCTCGATCCCGAAAGTCAGCGCTATCCCTATCACGAAAGTGATTCCTGAGATCATCAGCACACTGCCAAGCTGCGCAATTGACAGCGGCACAGTCTCAAAGAATCTTGAGAGCGGAGTGTATATCACCGCGCTCTGCAGAAGGATCGCGCTGCCGAAAGCTCCCCAAAGCCATCTGTTCGAGAATAACGGCACTCTGTATATCATCCTTATCATGATTATGCGCGCGATCTCTATGAATACCAATGTGCAGAACGTCATTGTCACCGCTGTGCTGTAATCTATTGCCATCCCTTTCCTGAAGCTTGTCAGGCCTGCCGCGGCTATCAGCAGCCCTATCGTTATTATCTGGAGGATCATGCTCTTATTGATTATCTTCATTCTTGGATTCCGTGGCGGCTTGTGCATTATGTCCTTAGCGCCGGGATCTATCCCGAAAGCGAGAGCAGGCAGCCCATCAGTAACGAAATTGAGCCAGAGTATCTGCACAGCGAGCAATGGGAGAGGCATGCCGAGAAGTATCGCGATAGTTATGAGAAGTACCTCTCCGATATTTGATGAGAGAAGGTAATTCACGAATTTGCGTATGTTATTGTAGATTATCCTACCTTCTTCAACAGCTTCAACTATGTTCGCGAAGTTGTCATTCATCAGGATCATGTCTGAAGCCTCTTTAGCGACATCAGTGCCTGACCGTCCCATAGCGATGCCTATGTCAGCTTTCTTCAGCGCGGGCGCGTCATTCACCCCGTCACCGGTCATAGCGACGATATGCCCTTTCCTTTTCAGGGCTTCAATGATCCTCAATTTATGCTCAGGATTCACGCGCGCATATACCTGTATATTGTCAATCTCATCCTCGAGCGATAGAGTCTCCATCTCCTGGGCAGTTACCGTTTTGCCGTTCAGCCCGAGCTGCCTGGCTATCGCTTCAGCAGTTGTCTTGGAATCCCCTGTTATCATGATGACTCTTATGCCTGCTTTCTCGCAGGTCTTTATCGCGTGTTTCGCCTCTTCGCGCGGAGGATCTATCATACCTTGCAATCCTACAAATATCAGATCCTGCTCGTAATTCTCTTTGCTCGATCCTGTCTTGAGCTCTTTATACGCGAATCCGAGTACGCGGAGCGCATCGCTCGAGAACGCGTCATTGATTTTTATTATGCGTCTACGTTCCTCAGGGGTGAGCATGTGCTTCTTCCCTGAGATTTCTGCCATATCGCATCTTTCCAGCAGTAGGTCAGGAGCGCCTTTCACCAATGCGAACTTCTTGTCATCAATCATGTTCACTGTGGTCATAAGTTTGCGCTCGGAAGAGAAAGCTATCTCGTCAACACGCTCATTGTCATGCTCAAGCGCCGTCTTCTTAAATCCCAGCTTTGCCGCACTCACTATCAGCGCCCCTTCTGTAGGGTCTCCTACGATATTCCATCCTTCAGGCCTCTGCACAAGCGCGGCGTCATTGTTCAAAGCGCCTATCCTGAGTAGCAAAGGCAACGTCTTTGTCATCACTGAGAATCTCCCTGAAGGCTCATATCCTGCTCCGCTGACATCGATTATCTGGTCATCCACAAATATCTTCTTGACAGTCATCTCATTCATCGTCAGAGTCCCAGTCTTGTCAGTGCAGATCACTGTTGTCGATCCTAACGTCTCAACAGAATGGAGTTTTCTTATCAGGACGTTCTTCTTGACCATGCGCCTTATGCCTATGGCCAGAGTGAGAGTGACAATCGCCGGCAGCCCTTCGGGAACTGCCGCTACAGCAAGGCTTATCGCTATCAATAATGCGTCAATTGGCGTCTTGAGTCCGAGGGTGTCAGCTGAGAGCAGCCCTATCCCGAATATCATCGCGCTTATCAGCAACACAGCGATCGTGATCCATCTGCCGAGCTGGTTAAGATTCTTCTGCAGAGGAGTTATCTCTGGCACAGCCTCTTCAACAAGGTGCGCGATGTGCCCCATCTCTGTGTGCATCCCTGTCGCGGTGACGATCGCGCGCGCTTTGCCATTGACGACTATCGTGCCCATGAAAGCCATATTAGCGCGCTCCGCAAGCGCCCTGGCTCCTGTGAAGTAAGTCGCTGATTTCTCTACCGGATTGGATTCTCCAGTGAGCGCAGCCTCCTGGCAGCGCAATTCTAACGCATTGATTATCCTGCAGTCCGCAGGCACTTTATCTCCAGTCTCAAGAAGTATCAGGTCTCCTGGAACCAATTCTTTAGCGCTGATCTCCGCCTGGACTCCGCTCCTTAATACTCTTGCTCTGAAAGGCTGAATCCTTCTCAGCGCGTCAATAGCTTTCTCAGCCTTATATTCCTGCATGAAACCCATAGATGTCATTATGCAGATTATCCCAACGATTATTATCGTCTCTACAGGGTCTCCTAAGAATAAAGAGATAAATATCGCCGCGACAAGTATCCATATGAGCGGGCTTGAGAACTGGTTAAAGAATATCTTGAGAGGCTGCGCGCGGCTAGCGCTGGCTATCTCATTCCTGCCGTAGACTGTCAGCAGATGAGAGGCTTTATGCGCGTCAATCCCCTGAAGCCCTGTAGAATAATCATGGAATATCTCCTGGATGCTCTGCTGATAAGCCGGTCTTTTCAGCCCTGCGGCTATCTTCGCAGCCCTTTCATGCCTCGAATCAGCGCTGTTCATGCTGTCCTGTCATTTCATTCTATCTTCCGCAGTTCTTCTCATTGTCTTGCGTCTTGCACATGACGCACGCGTAATCCTTTCTTCTCGTGAGCGTCGCGATCATAAGCGCAGCCAAGATTATCGCTATCACTTCAAGGAAATTTATCCTGAACACCGCCTGCATAGCCGCGGCTATGGCTAGCATTATGAACGCAAGAGGGAGGACGTCAAGAAGCGTCAAAGAATGTAAAGCGCAGGAGGCATTTCCTTTATGACTATGCGTGTTATGATGCAATGCATTGTTGCCCTGCACCGCTGTCCCTGCCGCATGTGATATTGTCCGTGCTATCAGCATTCTGCGCCTTTTTTTCTTGCATCATCGGATCATCATGTTAAGCTGGTATGGCGCGGCCTCTCTTTGCCGCGCTCTTTCAGTCATCATTCAGGTCAGGCAGATGGTCCGCCGGCTCATTCCTGCAGGCCATCATCTCTTTCAGGTTCCGCAGGAAGTACTCCATGCAGTCCATGCCGCAGAATGAGGCTTTCCTCTTGAGGCTCTCAGGCCCGAATATCAGCGTGAAATTATTCTCTGAGGAAGGAGAGACTTTGCCTGTGCAGGTCGTGCAGAAGATCTGCTGCTTTCTCAATTCCTCTTTTATCTTGTGGTCTATCAATGATTTTATTCCTGCTCCGCCGTCGTCAATGTCTTTCCTCATGCGGACAAGCTCTGAGATATCCATCTGATGCACTATCTCTTCAAACTTCTTCTTCATCATACCACCTTCTTTTTTGTGTTTTTATGACAATCCTGATTGAGGATTTCATCTTTTTGTCCGGCCTTTAATCGCATTCTTAGGATTCGCGCTCTCTTCCTCAAAATCGATTAACCACTGCCTTGTATCCGCTTTGTAGCGGAATATCACGTTGTGCTTCTTGCTGAGATCGAGCGCGAAAAGAAGAGGCATCGGGATTGTCGTCTCGAAGCTTGATCCTCTGCGGTATATTTTCCTGCGGAATTCTGCCATGCAGCCTTGACCCTATCCCCACTCCCCTATCCCTCTTCACTGCCCTTCTGTTCTCTCTGCTTATCCTGTCTTGTGAGTTCTTGTTTGTGAATTCTTGAATATGTCCCGCCTTCCTCCCTTCTTGTTACATTGGCGTTCGAGGGGAGGTTTTGGCGGGGACTGGCATTCTAAAGATCGTCATGTTCTGACTCGGTGAATGCGATATCATACTTATTAAATTACTTTCTTATATATAAATGTTTCTATTAATATTAGATATACTTTTAGATAATCAATAGTTATATATTAAACTACTTTATTTTATACTTATTATAGCTGCGACGCAGAACATTTCCTGAAGAGGAATCTATCTGTTTTGAAGAAACTCCGCTGGATTAGACTGTCTTTTCAGGATATCAAACTATCTATTCACGAAAAGACAGAACAAAGAAGACAATCCAAAATCTTCATCATTCGACCGCTGACGCATTCGTCGCGTTAGTCCTCACGAACTCATCCTCTTCAGTGGCATTGCCTTTAGATTTCTCAAATACGTCTCTCGCGTTCTCCATGTCTGTTATGAAGTTCGTCTGAGATTTCACTGTGAGATTCTTCTCAAGGCAGAACGCTATCCATGTCCCTTCGTTCCTCTCTGCGCGGTCAGCTATTTCCGCGAATGACTCATTAAGGACTTTTATCTGGTAAGGGGAGATGTCAGCTATTGCCGCTTCTGAAGGATACCTATCTAAAAGCTGAGAGAGCGCGTCTGCCCCGTTTCTTCCGTAAATCACTGACTGATTCATATTTCCTGAAGCATTGATTATGAAATCTCCGTGCTTGCAGCTGAAGCCGTCATAAACGTCCCCTTTGCCAGTCCTTCTTCCGAGCTTGAAGAATTTCTCCGCCAGGAATAAGTTTATGCGCGCGTCAAGCAGAAGAGCAGGAGCTTCGTCGCCCTCGGCCTTCTCTTTCAATGCTGAAAGCTCCTCATTAAGGCCGTCAATCTCGCTCGGATTAACTTCGTCAGGGAATCTCGGATTCCATAACAGGTGCTCGAAGCCGTAATTGTAATCATCAAGACCTGTGTTGTATCTCTTGTCGAACTCATTAAGATCGTCAAAAGTCTTTTCATACGCAGTCTTTCCCTGGCATGAGGACGCAATAATGGCTATTAAGATAAGCATTGCCGCAAGAAATACTGATGTTCCGCATGAAGTCATTGATTCACCTGGCTTTCTGCTGATTATCCTATCTTTAAATTTTATGATATCTAAAAATCTTGATAAGCGCGCAAAAAATATCCCGAAAAAGAAAATAATCGCTGAAAGAGCTCATTTCTTCTTCTTTTCTTCCTTAGCCGGAGCTTTTGCTGCAGCCGTGGCTTCAGGCTTTGCGCCAGCCGCAGGAGTTGCCGCCGCGCCTTCAGCGCCAGCCGCAGGAGCTGCCGCGGCCTCGGCGAGGAACTGCTTGATGATCCCTTCAGGCAATCCTGCCTCTCTCATCTTCGCCTTTATCTCTGATTTCTCTTTGCCGGCGAAAGTGGCGAGGATCTCCTTAGCCTTGTTCTCGTACATTGTCTTTCTCGCGAGTATCTCCTCTTCAAGGCGCTTGCGCTCATGTTCGAGGGCTTTGAGCTCTTCAGCGGTGAGTTCTGTCTTCTCCGCCTTGATCTCTTTCTCGAATCTTCCCTGATTGACGAGCTGGATAGCGTCAACAGCTGGCACTCCCTGCACAAGGACTCCCATAGAATTGCATGTGCCGATGATCTCTTTCACTCTCTCTTTAAGGGTCTTTCCCAGAAGATTGGTCTCTTTCATCTTCGCGATCTTGATTATCTGCTCGATACGGACGTCAGCGACCTTGTCCTTGAGCGGATTGCCAGAGCCTTTCTCAAGGTGCGCCTCTTTCTTTATGAGCGCGCTTGCCGGAGGCGTTCCTACGGTTATCTCGAACTCTTTAGTGCTGTCATCAACAATGATCTTCACAGGGACCTGCATCCCTTTGAAGCTTTCAGTCTTCTTGTTTATCTCCGCAACTACTTTACCGATATTTACGCCCATCGGGCCGAGCATAGGTCCGAGAGGGGGAGCTGCTGTAGCCTGTCCTCCGCTTACCAATGATTCGACCGTCTGTTTTGCCATTGTGATTAGGGGTTTTGAAGGGGTTTTTAAAGATTGTTGTCCTACGGGTTCAGAGCCTTATCCTTATGAGGAATAATTCTTTTACTCTTCACTTACCTTGTCGTCAGAATCTCGGCGGATGACCTTCACCGCGTCCATCTTGACCGTGATCGGGATAGGCACTGCTGACTCGAGCAGTTCGACAACGACTTCTTCCTTGACCTTATCAACTCTTGTGATCTTGCATTTCTCGCGCTTGAACGGTCCTGATATGATCTCAGCGATGTCATTCTTGCGGATATCGACTTCATACTTGACCTGCTCAAGCATGTGCTCAATCTCTTTGTAAGCAAGAGTCTTTGGAAGCAGGCCATGCACATAAGGGATTCCTGAGATCGCCTGCTCAAGATCCTGCTTGCTGGCTGCCTCGACGAAAATGTATCCGCGCATCCCGTGAGGCTTTATGACTGCGTAGATAGGGATCTTCTTCTTCGCCGCATTGGATGATAAGAAATCAAGGACTTGCTCTTCTCTGTTCGCTGTGGTCCTGAGCGCGAATATCGGCGGTTCATTGGCTGACGTTTCAGCCGCTGGCTTCTCCTCTTTCTTCACTTCACTCTCTTTCTCTTCTTCAGCCACTTTGATGTGCTTTAATGGGATCGCAGCGGAAGGTTCCTGCTTATTCTTCTGTCCGCCAGAGCTCATCTTGAGCAGATCTTCTTCAGTAACATCGTCAGCCATTGTGTCTCTCTTGAATGTGTATATTCTATATATCCGTTTTTTCGCTCTTCTCAGTGCTCGCGAAGAGTTACCGAGAAGAATGACTATAGTCTGAGGAGGGTATTTATAAATGTTTGCTTATTCAGGATTATTGATTGATGAAAGCTCTTTCGCTTGCAATGACTCATAACTAATGCTGAGGGTCGCTCGGTCTAACTCCTAAGATTCGGTCTAATCCTATGACCATCCTTTTTCTAAACCCTAGATGGCGTAAGGATAATTCTCGCGCTCTATCTTCTCTATACATCTTATTCGCCTCTTCTATATTTAATATATCCGCCTCATATTCAAGCATGCAGCTATATCTATCTTTAACTCCATTTCCTATCAAGCATCTGCCTTGCTTAAGGACAATAGCTTCATCATATCTATAGCAATTCCCATAATCCCCATCTGTCGCCCAGACAGAATCTCCCTCTTTATTGACTATGGGCAAGACTAAATGAGATCTCCAATCACCAGAACTGACTAAAAGATCCCCGATCTCTACATTTTTATCATTTGGTTCATCAAAATCCAAAGGTCCTCTTGATAAATCATACTTTCTTTCTAATTGTTGACTCTTATTGAAAGAAGGCACAACTATTTTATACCTATCACAATTAGCAATGCAAGCATCTTTAAGTTCTTCTCCAATCAAGTATGAGCCGTCTGATTTGATAACAACCAATTCCTCATATCTTCCAGAGATGCCTCTATAATCATTATTGCCTCTGATATGCGCACTACATCTATTCTCCTCCTTGTTGTGAATAGGCATAAGAACAAGATTTCCCTCTACATGTGTAAATAAAAAATCCCCTAATTCAACATTAGCGATAGTTGGTTCTTTGACGTCTTTGAATCTGTCTGATATGCTCATCTTATTCACTCTCCATACGATTCTAGTGATTTAGTCTATAATGATAAAGATTACTTACCTGAAGATCATCTCTTTCACGAAGAATATGAGAAAACCGACAAGCCCGATAGCTGCGATGCCTAAAGCGCTTGCCTTGACTGTCGCCTTGTACTCGTGCATGTCAGGCTTCCTTGTGACTTTGAACACTCTGACGCATTCTTCCCAGTACTTCTTGAGCTTCGCAGAAATCTCATCGAATTTGCCGCCGCTCTCCTGCGGCTGTATTTGAGGCGTTTCTTCAGTCTCGTCCATCATTCCACGATGCGGCAATATCTTGCTTATAAATGTATCGGCAGAGCAGCGCGAATCTGTTCAGTCCAGGAACTCTATCCCCAGCTCTGACTCGATGTCTTTCTTCTTCTTCGCGCCAGCGTTCCTCTGAGGACCGAAGAGCTGGTTTGATCTCACTCCGGTTATTATAAGCAAGACTCTTATTGTCTTCTGCAGATCCTCAGTGATGTTCGCTCCCCAGATTATCTTGGCGTTCTCATCCAGCTGCTCTGAAGCTATATCGACTATCTTGCGCGCTTCGTCAAGAGTCATGTCAGTGCCGCCGCTGATATTGATGAGCGCTCCAGTAGCGCCGAGGATATTGACATCAAGCAATGGATTGTGCAGCGATTTCTCCACGGCTTCCATAGCCCTGTTTTCGCTGTCGCTCTCTCCTACTCCGATCAATGCGACTCCTCCATTACCCATCACTGTGCGTATGTCCGCGAAATCAAGATTGATGAGCCCTGTTGTGGTGACGAGCTCTGCTATCCCTTTGACAGCATTAGTGAGTATCTCATCCGCGACTTTGAAAGCTGTGTGCAATGGCAAGTCAGGAGCGAGCTCAAGAAGCTTGTCGTTCGGGATGACTATCAGTGTATCGACGAGATTCTGCATCTTCTCGAGGCCTATGACAGCGTTCTCATACCTGCGCTGCCCTTCCATCGAGAAAGGCATTGTGACAACGCCTATGCTGAGCACTCCCATCTTTTTCGCGAGCTCAGCGACTACCGGAGCGGCTCCAGTGCCTGTCCCGCCGCCAAGGCCGCAAGTGATGAATACCATGTCTGAGCCTTTGAGAGAGTCTTTAAGCTCAGATTCATTCTCTCTGGCTGATTCCTCCCCGACTTTAGGGATCGATCCTGCGCCTAATCCTCTTGTGGTCTCTTTACCGATTATAATCTTCTTATCTGCTGTAGTGTATAACAGGTCTTGAGCGTCAGTATTGACAGCTATCGATTCCACTCCTTTTATTCCGACTTCCATCATCCTATTGATCGTGTTGTTTCCGCCGCCACCGACACCAACAACCTTGATGGCCGCTTTCTGCTTCGAGAGAAGAGCTTCAAGCTCGGCATCCATGAGATTCCTTTTAGTGATCTCACTAGCCATAAAGTCAGGATTCTGTTCAGAATTAGCTGCCTGCTGAGGTTTGTCAAAAGATTGAGGATATCCCATCATTACCACCCGCATCGTCTTTTTTTGCTATTTTCGACTGACCGCACTGCGGCGTCAGTCTTGGTGATATATAAAGATTGTGCTGATCTGATGCCTGTTTCTGAGAGAAGCGTCACTGTTCAGGGAGGTCTGTTGTTGCGCGTAAAGGTGAATGACATACTCTCAAAATGAATCCAGCTAAAGCTGACGGTCTCTCGCGCAAACGAAGAACTGGTAAAAACGATAAAGCATTAGTCGTCGTTTGTTCGTCGTTATAGAAATGCCCCCCCTTCCGTTCGTTAGCTCTCTTCTCCGACTGGATTTAACATCGGGCTTAACCGAAGTTTTGACCCCTCGAAAATCCGAGCCTCGACCGCAGTCAGAGGTGCGAGGATTTTCAGAGATGGGGCAAAATTTGGACAGGGATACAGTCCAGCTGCGGGCTTTAGTCCGCAGTTATGAGAGCAAAAGCTTTTTCTAGAATATGTGCGTAAAAAGAGCGGGCGCGGTGTTCGCGCCCTGAAAAAAACAGCTCCGAAATAGCGTGAGCTGTCTAAA
>DATDYN010000010.1:0-6675 GCA_035289005.1 Candidatus Nanoarchaeia archaeon | reverse complement strand
GTCAATGACTTCATCGCTGCAATGCGCAAGCGTGATGGAGTAGTCAGTCTTGCAGGGGCTTGCCGCATAAAATGTGACTGGGGCTCCGCTATCGCGGTACATGCTAGCCGCGAGACTTCCTGAAGACTTCAGAGGGAAACGTGTCGGTTCATCAGCGATCACTCCAGTAGCTGTCGAAGGAGTCTTCAACGCGAGAATGTTCTCTCCGGCAGGAAGATATTTCTGGTTCTCAGCGTCCATGCTTGCGGCAAGATAGCCGACAGCGAAAAGAATAGGGTATTTATGCCTCCATACCGCAGCCGCGCAAGGCTTGTTAAGGAAGTAAAACGCCCCTAATCCTGCAACTGCCCCTCCAACATCAGTATCAGTTATCTGTTGTCCTGCAACTGCTGCCGCAGGTATCGCAACGCACCCGGCAAATTGATACGCTTTCTTGTACGCGCTTGCTTTATCAGTGCCTAATGCCTGATCAAAGAATCCCGCGCCTAAAGTTCTTCCGATACCTCTTAATTCTCCGGAATCTTTTGCAGTGTCAAAAATACCGCTTATTGCGCTGTCCAGTCTTCCGCTAATGAAAAGCTCTTCCAGCTCTTTAGCTTTTTCCTTGTTCCCTGCAAGCGCATCCCACATGACCGCGCCAGTCTTCTCATCAATGAATGTCTTAGCTACTTCATCTGATCTCTCAATCATCTTTTCAAACATTTTAGGGTTTGTCTTCTTGAGCTTAGTCATCTTGTTCAATGCTGTGCCCATCCCTTTCTCGAATTCTTCGCTATCCTTAGCCAATGCTGAGAACATCTTGCGGAATCCTGCCTTGCGCATCAGTAGAAGGACTTGTGCCTCATTCAATTTCTCTGCTGCGCCATAAAGCGCGCGCTCATCAATGCTGCCTTCTATGCGCGCCATCAAGTTATCGATATTGACAACTTCATCTGAGGGGATATCATCTATTGATTTCTGGATTGAAGCTATAGTCTCATCGCCGCTATCCTTGAAAACTTCAGCTATCTTTGATTTGAGCGCGGCCTTGCCAGCATCATCAAGCTTTCCAGAGACAGAAATGACATTTCCACTAATGTCGGAAATAGGTGGAGTTGCATCAGTAAGCGCACTAATGATAGTTTTGCGCCGTATTATCCCAGAAGCATCAATAGAAACTTCTTCTCCCCCTTTCAGCAGCTGGAAAAGCTCTGTCCTTGCCTTCGCGACATTGCCTGCGACCAATTCGGCGGCTGCGATTGCTGGCTTCCCTTTGATTGAGCGCACAGCCAGAGCCATCGCTTCAATCGCTTCAACATCTTTGCCTGATTTCTTAAGCTTGTCAAGAAGCTTGAATATCTTTTTATCATTCTCAACGGCTTTAGCCGCGTCTCCGAGATCTGAGGCGATCTTCGATGCCTTTGCCAGCTTTGCGGCTTTATTGATGGGATTAGTGAGGTCTGAAATCAATTTAGTTGTCCATTTGAACGGCTTGACTGCCGCGAACGCGACACTCACTCCCTGGACTATGAGTCCGACCTTGTAGAAAGAGGTCATCTCTTTCTGCCAGAAGATATCCTCTCCTTGAGGGAATGATTCATAATACGCTATCCATTGCGGATCTCCATGGATAAGAAGGAATTCCGCCCATCCCTCAACTGCCCCTGAAGGAACTTCCTGCGGGAGCTCGAAAGAGTTCACATTGCATTTAACTCTGCCTGATGTCTCCTCGCACTGCACACAGGATTGTCCATATTGTCTTCCTGAACATGTTGCTGCTAACGCAAACCCTGTCATGAAAGAGACAACCTTGCCTGTCGCGGGAGCACCAGCGTCTGAAGGCTCGCCAGTCTGCTGAACTGGCGCATCTCCTGGCTCGCAGGCAGAGTATGAATCGATCTTTCCTGAAGCGATTATGCTCATCGCGCACTGCAATGCTTTCATTGAATCAGTAGCTATCTTGTTCTCTCCTGTCGCTGCTGGCGTCTTGTAAAGGATGAATTTCCCTCCAGGGAAGAATTTATCAGAGATTCCAAAGAACTTGTCGCTCAATTCTCCGCTTCTCGGGAAGATTCCGACAAGTATGAGTATGAGCACGAACACAAGGATCGCTATGCCGACCAGTGCGGATATCGCAATAGTGGCTTTGCGAGAGCTCATCCAAACACCCCTTCGAAGAAGAAGAATATCCTTCCGAAGAATGCCTGCGCCTTTCCGCTGATGATGAGCCAGGCGAGGATGACCAGGATCGCGATTATCAACGCGAGTATGACTCCATTGCCGCTCCCTTCTTCTCCTTTGCGCGAACGAAACAAACGATCCATGATTCACCTCAATTAGCTAACTGCGTGCAGGTCTTGACGACTTCATCATACGGGATGAGCAGCACTCTGTCGACAGGCTTGCTCTTACCTTCCTTGCCCATGATCTCAAAGTTTATTCCAAAAAGTTCAGCTAAGTCCTGGCTGTAGATCACTGCGTTCTGCGCGGCTGATGTGGTCTTAAGAACATTTATCCTCGCGAAGACCACAGCGTAAGGCCTGTCTTTCTTTGCGTCATACTTCCAGGAAGGGGTGTACAATTCAGGATTCACATCATTATCGAAAAGGAATTCGTAAAGGGACATGCGCTCTCCAGAGACTTCTGAAAGCACTTGAGGATTGGGATGAGGAGTATTCTTCAGGTAAGTATCGAGCGTGAACGGATCATTTCCTTGCGGGTCCGAAGAGCTATCAACTGAGAAGTCCTCATCGAACTTTATGCGCGAGCAGATGATGCAATTGACTGGAGGGCCTTTGTATCCGGGAATCACTGATCTTGCTGTGGCTAACCAACCCTCCCAAGCTGACTGATCGGGCTCTGGAGATCCTTCTTCGCCTAACTTCAAAGGAACCCACCAATCAGAGAAGAGATCAAGTCTTCCCCGCCCGGTCTTCTCCCAGCAGTCCTTGAGCTCTTTGCCCATGACTTCATTAAGCCTGAATTGCTCGATCCTCCCCCCTTCAGCGTCTTTCACTTTATCAAAGAATCCAGGATTAGTCCGATAGACATTCTCGATATTCGGATCTCCATTGATAGGTTTCTGTGCTTTAGACTTCGAGACTTGGACAAGCTCAACAGGGCATTTATACTCATAAGTGCGGACTCCCCCGAACTTGACACTGCTCTCTATCACTGCGGAGATAGCGCACAACTGGCGCTCTGCGCCGCTGCTGATTATACCCAAAGTCCTTCCTGTGACGTATAAGAGGATGAATACCGCTATAAGTGTTATGACAAGGACTGCCAGCGTGCTTGCGAGTATCGCTTTCTTTCTCATTGTAGACCTAAAGGTTTTGCTATGCGGTTGTAATAGAAATAAATAAGCATGACTAAGACTATGACCCCTAGGAGTATCCAGAACCCTTCTTTCAGCAATTTTTCCAGAGGAGTAGTCGCTATCTGCCCTCTTTTGTCCATGAGCGCGTGGAAGCTGCAGGTTTTTAAAAGGTTTTCGGTGCGCTGCGACGGAGAATGTCATTAAACCGCTTCAGGCTGCCTTAGCGCCTATGCTTTCAGCGGTTACGCAACATTTCTTAGAATCAACCTTGCCGCCATCATCGCAGTCAGTGCTCTGCACTGTCTGGCCTAGGACACACTCGCCGTTAACGATGTCTGTTCCTGACTTGCACTCGCCTCCAACACTGCCGCAGGATCTAAGGCTGCGGGCGAACACTCCGCTCCTCACGCTGAAGATGATGGCTATGACTATGAGCACGAGAAGGCATAATGCTATGACTACCATCATTTCAGGAGACAATCCCTGAGCTTTTTTTGAGGCCATAAGGAAAAGAAATTAAGGGAAAGAATGAAAAAGATCATGGAGTGGCAGTATTTATGCCGATGCAGCAAGTGTCTTCAGCAGGAATAACCGCTGGACATTTATACCCGACATCTGCGCGCTCAAACTGACCGCATTCAGATGCAGCAGCAACACATCTTCCGCCTGCGACCGTGCAATCGCCAGTCTTTGCAGCGAATATCCCTATCCTTCCAGTGAACACTAACGCAAGAACTATCAATACGAGCAGCGCAAGTACCGCGACTACAACGACTGTGATCGTAAGATCCGCCTTCTTATCCATCATCTTCACCTCATTTGAACGACTATGACTGTTTCCTCTCTGAAACTCGATTCTCTGAGTATAACACCCTCACAAGATTGACAATGTTTATAAATATTGCGGTAACTTCAACAAAACTTCTTCATCTTCTGCCTACAGGGGTGAATATCTCAAGCATGACTGTCATTGTGCTCCCTCCGCCTGTAGGGATGTATAGGAAGCCTGGCTTCTCTCTCACTAGCAAAGAAATCCCGATCTGATCCTCATCTACCTCATTAACTGATGTTCCTTCTTCAGCAGTCATGTCATTTGATATGCTGAGAATCGTAACGCCATCCTCGATATCTCCCCCGAAGATCCTGAACCTGTAAGGCTTTTTCTGGATTGCGAGAGTCTGCTCTAGAATGCTTGTCAGTGAGGGCTCAAGGTATGCACTGTCGCAGAGATTTGTGCCCTCTCTCCAGTCCTTTATCTCATCAGTGATCGTCAGCGCAGGGCATCTTGACCTTGTCTCTGCGAGAGCGTTGAGCAAGTCCTGCGACTGGTGGCTCTGCACGAATGACTGCACTATAGGCTTTGAAGGCTGCATCGCAGCCCTGAGTCCGAGAACCATGCCTATGACCAGCAATATGACTATGACTGCTATGCCAAAAACTTCTGTCTGGGCTTTGCGCGAAGCGAAAAGCCTTTTATGTCTAGCTGTTTCTTGGGCCATATTTGTACACAGTTATCGTCATTATCCCTAAAGAGTATTCATTGTAGGGGCGCTCAGAGTCCTTTATAGATATCGGGATCTGCGCCTGCTCCTGACTGATTATCTCTTCATTGATATCAAAAGGAGTGGCTTCAGCTATCATCACTTCCGCTTCTTCATCAGGGAATATGACTTTGAATGAAAGATCAGTCTCCACTCCGAACTCTTTAGCGTAGAAAAGCTTCATGTCAGTGTTTAACTGCTCATTGAGCAGCTCTGCCAAAGCCGCGGCCTTGTACCTATCGATGCAGTTCTCTTTCCTCAGATTATGGTCGGTGCAGGCCAGCTCTGGAAGGAATAATGCGTTCTGCATTATCTTGACAGCGTCAGTCTCGAAACGCTCCTGCACTTGCTGTCTTATTGAAGACTTGCCGAGCGCGCCATAGAAAATGAGCGAGAGCGCGAGAAGGATGAAGAATATCACCAACACCATTATCGTCTCCATCTGCTTCATCTGCGCGCGCCTGCCGCGCAGGAATGTCAATCTTGCAGCATTATTTTCTCGCATAGAGTCTCCTTGATAAGATTGTCCCATCAGTACAGCCTCGCGCAAGACGCAAGCGTCGCCTGATCATTATGATTATTAAGATCATTGACTGCGGAGATGACTCCTGCGCTCTCTCCGGATCCTTCAGTTACGCTGATGACTTCTTCACTGATGGTCATGAATGGCTCAGAGCCATGATACGCTGCGCATAAATCATTCCGAGTTCCTGAATAATACGCTTCAAGATTCGCAGACCGCACAGCGTTGATGCTCGCGACAAACGCTAATCTCTGCGCTGCGTTCTTCATAGAGCAGGCGTACTGCTCGAGAGTGTCGCTGTAGACTGCGCCGATCATAGCGGCGCTGCCAAGAGAGGGGTAAGGATTAGTTATGATGACATTCAAATCTTCTTTAACAAAACCATTCCCGTCCTTTTTATAGAACGTGAGAGCCGCCCCTAAAGGCCTGTCAATATCATCTATAGCGAGCGCTGTGATACGTGAATCCTCGACATCCTCAAGCGCTGAAGGCATAGTTAAAATTGGCGGATCGCCATAATTGACGAATATCAGCCTCACAGTCTGCTCGTTGTTGAACTCTACATCGTCTACGCCTGTCGCTTCTTTGATAGTGAGCGCGTCATGCAATCGCTCTTTGAGCTTGCTTGTCGAAACACTATCCCCAATCAGGTAATAAAGCGTTTCAGGAGTGCTCAGGTAAAGGAAGTTCGTGATAGAGAATCCCAGCTCCCAGGGATGCGAGAGAGTGAATATCTCTGAAGCAGTGACTGAAGAAGGCCCGAACATCACGGCATTGCCCATCCCTCTTCTTTGGTCATTCACTGAGAGGTCATCGCAGGAGAAGCCTACCAGGAACGGAGATCTTGACCTTATCACGTCCTGCCTGTTCTCGCTCACTTTCTGGCTGACGAGGTTCTGCTCGAGATTGTCAAGTATCGTCACAGTCTCTCTATTAGACGAAACATCACGCTGCCTAAGCACTATAGTTATGAAGAACGCGAGGATTATCGCTCCAACTATTATGACGAATATCCAGTTGAACTGGATCTCGAACGCTTTTCTCCCCCTGAATAATGGACTGACATTCATAAAAGCACCTGATGATTAAAACGATGAATCCTGCGCTTATCAATTCTTGTTCTCCGCTACTAACTGCCTATTTCTTGCTGCTGATCATCATAGAAAGCTGGTCTATCGCTGAGGATTTCTTCTCTTTCTTAGAGCTTTTGCTTGCGAGATCCTGAAGCCCTGCGAGCGCTGAAGAATCTGACTTCTCATCCTTCTTCAGAGGCGTAGTAGAAACTTTCTCGAGCTGCGCGAATATGTCCTCTT
>DATDYN010000009.1:0-7181 GCA_035289005.1 Candidatus Nanoarchaeia archaeon | reverse complement strand
AGAAAGGTTGAAATTCGTGGCCACAATCTCCAGAGTTGAGGGGAATGTCACGTTGAGCGTGACATCTATCTTAGCGCTCTGCTGATTGACTATCTTGACAAAGACAAGAGTCTCCTCTCCGACCCCTATCTCTGGAGCGTCAGTCTTGTAATTCACATCAATCAGTCCAGTGCTCTTGACAGCCAGATTATGCTTCTCCTGTTTCTGCACCCCATTGACTGAATAGGTAAGCACTCCCTCGATAGTCCCTGACCAGGTCTCTCTGCCTTCTATGGTGTAGCTCAGATCTAAGATAGCTCCGCGCGCTATTGATCCTTTCCAGAACATCTTGCTGCCTGATTGGCTTATCTGGTAATTATTAGTTATCCTGAATGCTGAAGGAACAGTCTCTTCGTAGCTTACGCCCATCGCCGGAGCCTGGCCTTCATTCGTGATCTTTATGCTCACAGTCCCTCTCTGCCCTGGCTCAAGCTCTTTATTGTCTATCTTCCTCTCGAACACAAGCGAGGGCGCCACAGGGGTTATCCTTATATGGAATCTCTGGGTGTCTTTGCCGTGGATCTTTATAGTGCCGCCGATGACATAAGTCCAGTCCTCAAGGCAGTACATCTTCTTCTCCCGCTCGATGCACTGGCCTTTGCCCAGCACAAGAGTCATTGTTGGAGAATTCAAAGCAGCAGAGCCATCAGATATTCCTGCGCTGACATCATAGACAATCCCTTCAGCTGTGAATGAATTTCCTTCTTCCACCCAATCATCAAAGATGTCCCCTTCCTCAGCATGAGCTGCCATAGCTAGCGTGAGCAGGAAGATCGCGCAGCAGACAACTGTGATAAAGATATTGCGGGTGTTTAATTCAGCCATCATTTTACCTATTCATCATTTTGTATTTAAATGTTTGCTGTAAATGGCTTTGTGAAAAGCGGTCTGTTATCTTCGGTTGTCACGGTTTGCGCTGCAAACCAGATTTTCTTCACTCCGTTCCCCTGACTCTGTAGAGGGGGAGGAAAATTTGTCAGCATCAGTCAAGTGGCAGTAATTTCGCTGCAGGCAATATTCTTGTCAATTGTTTCTTATTTTTGGATAATCATGGTATATATTCAAGTTTGCCTGAATGTTTGCAGTTCAAAACACCAGCGACTTGAACATCCCGCTGAGCACCAGCTTGAAAAGCCAGTAAGTGAAGAATCCTACAGCGATGTACACAGGAATGTATTTCAGCCCGCTCTTTATGTCCCCTTTCTTTATTATCGAGATTATCATCGCTGCGAATCCCCCAAGCACTGCGATGCACATCTGTGAGAACTGCACGAAATCTTCAGGCTTTATGGCGACGCTTGAGAATTTTATCGGCATTGAAGAGGCCGCTCCTCCTGCTGAAGCTCCTAGCTTAGCAGTGAAACTGCTCACTATAGTCAATAACTGGAAGGAAAGCCCTAGCAGTCCTGGAGCGACTATCATTATCACGAAGCTTATGAATATGACGTAAGAAGTGACTGACGCGGCCATCTCTTTCTTTAAAGTGTTGGTCTCATTGATGTTCTCGATGACCTTATCGATAAGATAGACGATCTTTCCTCCGCTGCGCATTCCCTCGATTATCAGGTCGAAAGCCCTTCTAAGCATGGGCGAGTCGTACATCTTCGTGAATTCTTTCAGAGCTTCATCGACATCCTCTCCAGTCATGACTTTCTTAGCTGCTATCTCGACTTCATTCGCGAGAATCCCGAAACGCGGCCTTATCGCGCTCCAAAGAGCCCTGTCAAAAGACATCCCCCCTCTGAGATTTCCTGCCACGAACTGCAGGAATTCCGGAAGTATGCGCTCGATCTCCTTAGTCCTGTTGTAGATCCTTATATCAAGATAGAAATAGACGAGAAGCATTGTCAGCCCTGCGAGGAGCAGAAGCACTGCGGCGATGAAAGCGAAAGAGCCGAAGAAAAGGTAGATTATGCTTCTCGCGAGATCCGTCGCCTGTTCCTGGAAGAACCTGTAAGGATAATAGAAATAAAGCCCTAAAGCTATTATCAGGCAGGCGTAGAACAATGCTCCGAAGAACTTGTAATTCACTCCCACTATTCCTGCCTTGAGCAGGTAATCATGCAGGTGCGGCCTTATCTTCTCAGGGATCAATGCCTTGCCCCATTCCTCAAGGAATATCAGGTGCGGCATCTGTTTCTTCGCCATAGGTCTTCTCCAAACATCTTTTGTTCAGCGCGCCATCACATATCTACCATAGGGCGCGATGATTTGAATACTGATATGAACATGAACTGGAGGAACGCCAGTATTCCGGCAGCGAAATAGAGGAACTGCGAAGGGATCGTTATCGAGAGGAATGAGGATAGTATGATGAACATCGTTATCCCTAAAGTTGGGACTATCACCCCTATGAGCATGTAGAACATGGCTAAAGAGTTCAGCTTCTTGCCGTACTCTTTTATCTCTATCACCTGCTCATCGGTTATCTGCTTCAGAATCCCGCGCAGAGTGTCCGCTACATCAATACCTGTCTTGAGCGAGTTCATGACCTGCCATAATATCCTCCTGAATTTCTCTGAAGGGGAGTTCTCTATAGCGTTCTCAAGAGCGACTTCGATCGGAGTCCCTAATTCTATGTCATGCACTATCTCAGCGAAATATTTCCCAGCAGCTCCATGCGATTGCGCCGCGTCTGAGAGCGCGCTGAAGAATGGCACTCCCGAATCGATCTTGACAAGTATGAACCTTCCCGCGAAAAGGACTTCTTTCTCTATATCCCGCTCTCTCTTCCTGATGTACACATCAGGAGTGTGCATCATGAACGCCCAGGAGAGGAAAAGCACGATAGGAAAGATTATCAGAAGCAATAGCAGTGTCTTCTCCGCGGCGCTCAGGATGAAGAAGCAGGCGATCGTCAATAACGCGGCGAGCATGAATGCCGCTTTCGCGGCCTTGCTCACGAAAGCTTCAGGAGTGTCTTTCATCCTGGCTATGTTGAGCTTGCGCCTGATTGAAGGATTCTTCAGTGCATATAATTTCGCGAGATTGGATACGATGATGTCACGTCCTTAAATGATCTATGTGGATTCTATCAGGAACAATCAGAGAGCGTCAAGCTTGCGCTGCCGCCTTGATGTCTCTTTCCTTGTTGAGCATCCCTGTGTAATACCTTGCCATTATCATACCTATGGCATTTACATCTGTTATGTTGTGCTTGACTATGAGTTTGAGTATCTCGACTTTCTCATCAAGGTCTTTCTTTATCTCCGCCTCAGCCATCCCTGTGTACATCGAGATCGTCTCGAAAAGCTTGACAGGCTTAGCGACACTCTTCAATGTGTCAGTGTGAGCGTCATACTGCATTATCACTCTCGGATCCCCTCCTTCAAGGACTTCCGCGACCTGGAATGTGCGGCGCTTGCCTGTGCGCCTGTTCCTGTTCTGGACAAGGATTATCGACAATGCCGAGATGACCTGCTTAGGGATCTCTATCGGCGGATTTGTGAGGCGGTCGACAGTCTCTTTGGAGTTGTTCGCGTGGATAGTGGCATAGACTGAGTGGCCTGTGTGCATGGCTTCGAAAAGGACTTCAGCTTCAGCTTTACGCCTGATCTCTCCCACAAGGATCCTGTCAGGGCGCTGTCTCAATGAGTTGACTACAAGGTCGAGCATGTTCACTCCCCCTTTACCTTCAGGATTGGGGAGGCGAGTGGCCATGGCTACCCAGTGCAGCTGTTTAGGCAATGTCAGCTCTCGCGTGTCCTCTATAGAGATTATGCGTTGGTTTGGTGGGAAGAAATTGGCGATGACGTTCAGTGTAGAGGTCTTTCCTGAGCCTGTACCTCCAGCTATAAGAGTTGAGAGCTCGTTCTGGATGCCTAGCCAGACCAATGCCGCGGCTTCGTAAGTTATCGTGTTCGCCTTGATGAAATCTGTTATTGTCCAAGGCTTCTCAGAGAATTTTCTTATGGTTATGGTGTTGCCGAAATCAGAGATCGGATGGAGCGTAGCATTGACTCTGTCTCCGGATTTGAGGTGAGCGTCAAGCAATGGGTTGAGCAATGTGATGTCTCTTCCCACATCACGGGCGATCATAGTGGAGTAATGCCTTATGCGCGCCTCGTTAGGCATTATGACATTAGTCCTCAGCCAGCCGTGCTTCCTGTGATACACCCATACCGGATCCGCTGAATTATTTATGACGATCTCCTCAAGCGAAGGGTCTTTTAGAAGTATCTCGATATCTCCCAATCCCAGATTCTGTCTTATGACATAGCTGATGAGAAGGTCTGAAGTCTCCTTGTCAAGGTTTGAGAAGTACTGCTCGATGAGGTGCTTTATCTCTTTCTCGAATTTCGTCCTGATGATGTCAACGCCTTCCTCTCCGCTCACCTCTTCCATGGCTATGCTGACTTTGGAGATGAACTCCTTGCGGATCTTCTCAAGTATGAGCTGGGTTGTGCGGCTTATGTTAGCGACAGAGACATGATAATTCGGAACGAACTCGTTCTTCCTCCAGAATATATCCACCTTGGTTATCAGATTGCCTAAAGTGATCTTGTAAGAGTCAAGAGTCTTGACATCTTCTTCCATTCTCCACCTCTTTTTTTATGATAAGGAAACCTGAGATATGCTGAGTATGAATATCAGCGCCCGCATCATGCTTTCTGGTTGTAGACCTGAGCGAGATACTCTTTTGACGATTCTTCCCCTATCCCCGCATGGATATCCACTTTCGCCTCTATGTCAGAGTTCTGGGGTATCGCTGTTGAAGCCGCAGCATTCTGTGATTCAGCGATATTCTCGATAGTTGTTGCCGCTGTCGCTGCCTCTTCGATCTTCTTCATGATCTCTCTGCCATTGTCAGGCTGAGATTGTCCTATGTTCTGCCGCGCAAGAGCGTCCATGAAGAACCTGCATCTTGAATAAGCGTAATTGAAAAGCTCGATATCCTCTGAATATCTCGCCCGTAAGCGTTGCAGTTCCGCCACAGCATCTCTCAGTTCCGCTTTCAGTCCGATGAAATCATTGCTGTCAGCGAGCGCTGAAAGCTGGGAGATGCTGCTCATGAGCGTTAGCTCTTCGTAGACCTTGAATATCTCCCTGTAGACATCCTCTTTAGTCTCTATGAGGTTTAGTGGCAGCTGATGGTATATCTGGTACGCCATGAGGTACTTGTTCTTTATGGAGTCGAAATCCTTGTTCTTGATGCATTCATGGATCTGCACGAGCAATGAGAGCATCTCGTTGTACTTCTTCGCCATGTCCGGAGAGGAGAGGCTTATCTCCTGTATTGACATCGCCATGCGCTTGTAGAGCTCAATCATCTTCTTCCTGACACTGAGGTTCAGGTCTATCACTCCTGAAGGGAGCGCGTTGTATATCTCAAGTATCTCCATATAAGTCTCTTTCGCGAGGTCGTACTCTTTGTCATCAAGGTAATGGTTCGCGCTTGTTATCAGGCTCTCGATCTCTGTTATCTTCGCTTTCGCCACCTCAAGCAATCCTTTGCTGCTTTTCAGTGTCAGCAGGTGATGCAGGCCAAGCATCTCTTCCTCTATCGATGCGCGTATGTCGAAGAATCCTTCAGGAAGGCTTGCGTAAGTGTCTGCGGCCTCTTTGTATCTTGAGACAGCGTGCTTTATCCTGTCCTGCTGGCAGAGAGAGTAAGCTTCTTTCAGCGCGGCCTGTATTCCGGCTATCTTGCCCTGGAAGTCTGTTGATGACGCAGCTTCTTTGCTCAGTATGAGTCTCTGGTAAAGGTCAAGGATCTTTGTCTGCAGTTCGGTCTTCTCGTGCAGGAATCCTTCAGGGATCTTCGCGTACAACGCGGTTATCTGCGCGAAAGTGCTGTTCGCTTCAGGGATCTTCTGCAGGCTGATCTGCTGCGCGAGAGCAGTCATCAGGTCAAGGATCTGCTTAGAGAGCCCTGAGACCTCTTCAGCGAGCAGCGATCTCCTATTCGTGAGTATTATCTTGTAAAGCCCGAGCATCTTCTCCTGGACTTCAATCTTCCTGTCAAGGAATCCTTCAGGCAGTGTGAGGTATATCTCTTTCACTGTGCGGTAAGCGCGCTCGACATCCTCAAGGTCTTTCAATGACGTGATCTTCCCGTCTAGGATATTGAGCGATGCCTGCTGCATGAGGCTGTTTATCCTCGCTGTCTTCTCATTCAGGCTTCCGCTCAGCGCCTTGTCCATCCCTACGACTATGCTTTCGCTGATGTCCGCAACCCCTTGCTCGATCTTGCGCTCCTGAGAGATCATTTTCTGCGGGAATTCGTTTTTTATCTTCTTTATCTGCAGGTAGGCCTGCCGCGCGCCTTCGAAATCTCCTTTGGCGATCTTTGCGTTCGCGAGCGCGATCAGCCTGTCAATCTCTTCCTCAATCCCTCCTGAAGTCTTAACTGCAAGCTCTTCTGAAGAAGTGATCCCTGAACTTTCTTTTTCTGCAGTTTGTTCAGCTTGAGTTCCTGAAACGCTTTCAGGCAATGACTTGGGGAATTCTTGAGCTGCCATCCCGCTTTCTTCAGCAGAGAGCTGTTCAGTAGCGGTGTCAAATTTGCCAGGAGCTGCTTTTGTTATCTGCGCTGGAGTAGGGGCAGTCATAGGCTTTTTCTTGATAGCCGCTGCGTCGATAGCGCTGATCTTCTCAACAACTAGATTCTCTTTGGATCCTGCTGCTTCCGCAGCATTTTTCTTCATAGGGACAAGATAGGGAGTTGTGAACTTGTATTTTATCTGCAGAACTCCTTCCTCCTCGAGAAGATCTGCGAGGGATTCGACTGTTTTTGAAGAAATATTTAGCTGCTGCGCCACGTCTTGAATGGACATTTCCCCTTTTTCATTGACAAACGCTACCAATCGGTCTACGTCGGTCTTCACTGTGCCTTCAGGCATAAGGTTTAAAAATACCTCTCTCTATTTAAATGTTTTGTCTCAATGGGCGATGTCCTGGATCTGCGAATGAAGACTTTTTTGTCGTTGCTTGGATAGCCAGACTTCAGTCAGAATTGATGATAGGGCGCTTATAAGCGACGGCAATAAAGGAAGGATTCAGGACAGGGATACAGTCCAGCTGCGGGCTTTAGTCCGCAGTTATGAGAGCAAAAGCTTTTTCTAGAATATGTGCGTAAAAAGAGCGGGCGCGGTGTTCGCGCCCTGAAAAAAACAGCTCCGAAATAGCGTGAGCTGTCTAAA
>DATDYN010000008.1:0-18711 GCA_035289005.1 Candidatus Nanoarchaeia archaeon | reverse complement strand
ATTATATAAATATGATGGTTTATTTCGCGATGTCCTGAATCTATGGATGAAAAATTCTTTGCCGTAGCGCAACAATCCATTTTCTCGCAGTTAAATGCACAGCATACTGAAGCGAAGGCAAAAAAGGACGATTCAGGACAGAGCTTGTTGGGGGTTGGCTTCTGTAGGCAAGCGGCTTTATAGGCATTTTAGCCCTATTACCGGCCTCAAAGCGTCTTCTGGATATTCTCAAGCCGCCAGCAGCTGACATCTATCCTGTGGATCCTGCGCTTGTGGAAAAGGAATGTCGCTTTCAGGGGATATTTGTAATCATACCGATGCGTTATCCTGAAACCGTTGTCAGCGGCGATCTGCATGATGAAATTCTCGCTCGTGCTCTTATGGAAAGAGTAGATTATCTTAGCGTTCTTGAACGCTGCCAGAAGGAAATCCTTGTCAGCGTGCTTCTGCTTTGTGCCGAAAGGAGGATTCTGTATTATAATGTCGACAGGCCGCGAGAAGTCATTCACATCCTGATGGAGGAATTCGCTTTCTCCCAGAGGTATGAAGTCTGAAAGATTGTTCTTCGCCACATCAAGCACGTTCTCATCAGAATCTACAAAAATCACTTTAGCAGCTCCGAGAAGCAGCGCCCCAATCCCTAATATTCCGGTCCCGCATCCCAGATCCGCGACAGTCTTGTCCTTGAGGTCATCATTGAAGTAAGCGTTCCATAGCGCGTCAGCTCCGACGTCTGAGTCCATGAGATACTGTTCTGAATCGAGCTTCGGATTGCCGAATCCTTTAAGCTTGGAGAGCTCTACCGCGAGCCTTGCTTTCGAATTGATCAGTGATTGAGGCATTGGTTTCAATGCATAGTCTGCTTGTATTTAAACATTCTTATGATATCAGCTCTGTGGAAAGTAGTCTGTTGCTGTCGGTCGTCGCGTCTAGACTAATGTCTAGGCAGATTCTTCTCCCCCCTGACTCTGTCGAGGGGGAGAAGAATCTGGTTGTGTATAACACAACCACGGCGACCTTACTGCAGGTATTTTATATGCTAATCGTCGCATTATTATTTACTTTCCACAGAGCCTATGATATCATCGCATTTTCAACAATGAAAATCCCTCTCCGTCAAGCGCGTCGGAAACACTATCGATGGATCAGGATGATGCTTCACTGCTAAGTTGTCACGTTCTCACCTGTTTTTTGATGGCGTAAAACCTTCGTATTACGCGTCATCAGCCTGTATAAGAATCCTTTTCGTCAGTGAAGAATCCTGTATTTTGACCACAGAAATCTTTATAAACATCCTGCTCACCCTTATCATTCAGCGTTAGGGGGTGTAGTATGTTTGTGAAAAAAGAGACTAGCGATAGTCCTGTCTATAACCACTTTCACAACCAACTACTGAACCTAGACACGAAATTGAGGCAGGCGTTCTGCACGATCAAGGAGGAGTTTGAAGACCACCTTGAGGCGATAAACGAGAATACGGACGAACTGACTTCGTTCCACCGCTATCTGTGCGATATGGACACGAAGATTGAGAAGCTGAACGAGCGGCTTGACAGCGTGCATCTGGAGATAAGGCAGATAGCCGCTGACAAGAGGGATATAATCCTTTCGATTGCTGAGCAGAAAGTGTTCCTTATGCTCTACACTTTTGAGAACGGATTCCTTTCTGTCGAGGACATCGCTTGCAGGTCAGGCATTGCCACTGAAGAAGTGCGCCAAGTACTGTCTTCGATGCTTGACAAGGGAGTCACTCTTGTGCGCGAGATCGCTGAAGGTAGTGTGTTCTTCAAGCTGAACCCGAACTTCAAGGCGAAGCAGGTGCGCGAGCAGGTAGTCAAGATAGACCCTTCAGTGGTGCACCAGTGCCAGAACAGGGCTTTAGGGGCGTTCTTCTGAATAATCCGTTCTTGTTTTTTTATTTGTCTTTTATTCTTTATTTATTTCTTGTTTTTATCATTAAAAATTGCGCTGGGTGTGATACCCCACCATTTATGGCGCAATGTCGGAAATGTCGAAAACTGCGGTTTTCGAGCATGCTCGGAAATCGCCTCGCGGATTTCCGACATCGCTTTGCGAATTTTCGACATCGCGGAAATCAAAGATTTCCGGGATGATCAGAAATCCATTCGTGGATTTCTGACATTTAGCCCGAGGATAACAAAAATCACCAACAGGGATTTTCGGGATATTCAGAAATCGCCTTGCAGATTTCTGATAGCTCCGAGCGGCTGATTTTCGTTATTTTTAGCATATATTTCTATTAATCCAGGACATTGCAGTGTTCCCCAGCAATATTTATATAAACCTGGCTTATTGCCTCTCTTATGACTATGATAAAGATAACCCTTCCTGACGGCTCTGTGAAGCAGGTCGAGAAAGGAGCCACTGCCTTGCAGGTCGCTGAGACAATAGGCCCTAGGCTTGCCAAGGACGCTTATGCTGCCGCGGCCGACGGGATTCTTATAGATATGAGCAGGAAGCTTGAGAAAGACTGCAAGCTCCGCATAATAACCCAGAAAGACAAGGAAGGGATTGAAGTCCTCCGCCACAGCTCAGCGCATGTCCTTGCCGAAGCGGTGCTCTCATTATTTCCTGACGCTAAGCCGACAATAGGTCCTGTGGTCGAGGAAGGTTTCTATTATGATTTTGATTACAGGCCTTTCACAAGCGACGATCTTTCAAGGATTGAAGAGTGCATGAGAGAGATAATCTCGAAGAAGCTCTCTTTCGAGCGCGTCGAGCTCTCAAAGGATGAAGCGCTCAAGATGTTCGCTGAGAACAGGTACAAGACAGAGATGATTCGAGAGATAGGTTCTGAAGAGATTATAACCGCGTACAAGCAGGGAAACTTTATTGACCTTTGCAGAGGCCCTCACCTTCCAGACACTGGGAAGATCGCCGCTTTCAAGCTCACAAAGCTCGCGGGAGCTTACTGGCGCGGAGACGCGAAGAACCAGCAGCTTCAGCGCATATATGGGATATCTTTTCCTAACAAGGAGCAGCTTGCTGATCATCTGAAAAGGCTTGAGGAAGCTGAGAAGAGAGACCATAAGAAGATAGGCAAGGACCAGGAGCTGTTTATGATCTCAGACATGATCGGTAAAGGCCTGCCAGTCTGGCTTCCCCGCGGAAACATGATCAAGCAGGAGATCGAAAGATTTGCAGTCGAGACAGAAGACAATGCAGGGTATTTGCGAGTATCTACACCGCATCTCGCCAAAGAGGAATTATTCCTCCGTTCAGGCCATTTGCCGCATTACAAAGAGAGCATGTATCCTCCTATGGTCATGGATGACGGCACTTATTATCTGAAGGCGATGAACTGCCCGATGCATCATCTTGTCTTCGGCTACAGGCCTCGCAGCTACAGAGAGCTTCCGCTCAGGATCGCGGAGTACGGCACTGTCTACCGTAATGAACTGTCAGGAGCGCTTTCAGGGCTGCTCAGAGTGAGGATGCTCAGCATGAATGACGCTCATATCTACTGCACTGCTGAGCAGGTCGAGAGTGAGATAGCCTCTGTGATCAGGATGGTGCAGGATTATTATTCAGTATTCGGTTTCATTGATTACCATTTCAGATTATCCTTGGGTGATCCAGGCAATAAAGAGAAATTCATCGATGAGCCTGAGAATTGGAACTTTACGCAGGAAACATTGAGGAAAGTTCTGAAGAAGCTCAACTGCAATTTTGTCGAGGCTTCAGGAGAGGCCGCGTTCTATGGGCCAAAAATAGACATCCAGTTCAAGACTGTGCTTGGCAGGGAAGAGACGATGTCGACTATCCAGCTTGATTTCGCTGCCAAGAAGCGGTTCGAGCTCACGTACGCCGATGAGAAAGGCGCCATAAACCATGAGGTGATGGTTATCCATCGCGCCCCTCTTTCAACGCATGAACGCTTCACTGCGTTCGTCATCGAGCATTTCGCAGGAAGATTCCCTCTCTGGCTCTCTCCAGCGCAGGCGATAGTGCTGACTGTCGCTGACAGGCATATCCCTCATGCTGAAGCGATGCTGAAGAAGCTGAATGAGGCAGGCATCCGCGCGGAGACTGACTTCCTCGCGAAGACCATCCCTAAGAAAGTCCGCGACGCGCAGCTCGCCAATATCAACTACATCCTTGTCATAGGGGATAAAGAGACGGAGAACAGCACAGTCAATGTCCGCACGCGCGACAATATAGTTCACGGCGAGAAGAACATCGATATCCTCATCAGAGAGATGCAGAGCGAGATAAGGAACAGGAAGAATGTGTAATGATTTGCCAATACGGGCTTCTATAGATTATCCTTATCCATTGTAAGCGTTCTTATTGCTCCCTTCATACCCTGATTTCGCTTCAGGCTCCTGCTGGCCGGCATAGGCTGAGAGCGTATCTTTTTTCTTGCTCTGGGCTGAAAGGTCATGGCTGTAATCGAAGAGTTCGCTAACCTGCGATGCCCAGCCGCACTGGGAGCAGCAGACCCATCCCTTGCTCATAGCCTTGAAAGAATGCCCGTGAGTGTAATCAGAATCTCTGCTGTAAGAAGAGCTGTGATCTCCGCTCTTCTCAATATTGATGCGCTCTCTTTCCTTGCTCTCTTTATCAGCTACTGTGTCGCCGCTTTCACGCGTTTCTGAATGTATACCTGCTTTGCCAGGGATCCCTTCCTTACGTCCCCATTCTTCAACACGCTTCCCCAGCCCTAATTCCTTGACAACCTCCAGAGTGAACCTTTCCCCTTCCTTGTGGGCTTTGGCGTGCTGCTGCGCAGCAAGAGAGAGCACAGCGTCTATAAGGTTCTTGTCTATTATTCCTTCGACATCGCCTTGCTCGCTATCCGCCTTGAAGTCCATACTGTCTGAGAAGCAGTGAGGTATAATAAAGTTTCGCAAACCCAGTCAGGAATTCTCGTCTAAATCTCTTCGTCAATTCCGGCTGTCTTCTTAAGCGAAAGATAGAATATCATCAGCGCTGCCGCGAAGCAGACATATCCTAGGATATACGCAGAATCTGAGAGCATGCCTATCACTCCATAAATCTCTTTCCAGGAATAATAAGAGAAAAGCAAGTCTCCGATATAATTCAGGAGCGCGCTCACCGCGAGCAACAATATCGGTCTGCTGATCGCCTGCTTATGGAACATGAGATATACAGGAATGCTTGATATGAGGATCATCGCGCTTGAGACCGGATAGATTATGTTAAGCAATGACTCAAGAGAGGAATTCCAGTCCTGGTAAGGTATTATCAAGAACGCAAGTATCGAGAAAGTCATCCCTGTTATGATGAATGTCCCGATCGTCAGGAACAATATCCCTTTGCCAATTATCTTGCTGCTTGAGAAAAGCTTTACTGTGAGATAGATGAAAGCGGCGATCTCAAATAAGTATCCTGGAAGATAGAACAGATCCGCCAATGAAGGATAAGGGTCTATGCCAAGCATCTTATGATATATGAGCCAAGTCCATTCTCCTGCTGCGTAGAATATCATCGCCATACAGAACAGTATGAATGTCGTCTTCAGAATCTTGTTGGTTCTTGAATTCTCTTTCTTGAAGAGCGAATAGACGACTAAGAACGCGAATAATGCTGCGATAGTCGCCGCCAGTGCTATGACGCTCTCTGTGATCGCGCTAGGCTCTTCAAACAATATATCCCTCTTTTTCGCTGCTTTCTTGGCAGGTAGCGGTTTTATAGTGATAAATGCTTATAAATGTTGCGGAATGCGCGGCTCTGTCCTGAATCGCTCTTTTTTGTCATTAAAAATTGCGCTGGGTGTGATACCCCACCATTTATGGCGCAATTTTTAATGTAGATTGGGTTTAAATCCCCACAGCTTGCTGTGGTTTGTAACCTATAATCTCTTATGTTGTGGCGAAAATCAATCCCCCTTATTGATTTGCCTCGGCGTAAAGCCCCGCAGCTTGCTGCGATTGGGATAGCCGAGGCCTCAACGGTTTACTTCCGAAAATCAGCCTTTTGGCGAGGAGCGTAAAACCTTGGGCTTTATGTCGGAAATCGACAAGGTGATTTCCGAGCATCCCGAAAATGCGCACATTTTCGCGAGCCCGAGGATAACGAAAATCACCAACAGGGATTTTCGGAATAGAAAATCGCTTTGCGGATTTTCTATAGCTCCGAGCGGCTGATTTTCGTTATCACTTCAGTAGTCTGTGTCTTTATCTATAAGGCAATTGGCTGTTGCGCGACAACAAAAAAGTCTTCATCCAAAAGTTCAGGACATCGCCTGAATAATCACATTGGAGATGGATCAGCAATAATCGCTTTGTCTAATAGGGGATTCATTATCCGGGGCTTATGAACAAACTATTTATATCCTTATTATTACTCGCCATTCATGGCAATCGAGAGAATAATCCTTGTCAATCCCAGAGGCTTCTGCGCAGGAGTGGATAGGGCGATAAAGGTCGTTGAGGACTGCATAACTCTTTTCGGCAGGCCTGTCTATGTCAAGCATGATATCGTGCACAATAAGCACGTCGTCAAGCAGCTTACTGAAAAAGGGGCTGTGACAGTTGAGGATCCGGACGAAGTTCCTGAAGGATCAGTCATCGTGTTCTCAGCGCATGGCTCTCCGCCAGCGCATTATGGGAAAGCGAGAAAACTCGGTCTGAGAATCATCGATGCTACCTGCCCTCTTGTCGCAAAAGTCCATCTCGAAGTGCATCGTTACGCAAAAGAAGGATTCACAATCATCTATATAGGCCACAAGAAGCATGTCGAAGGCATCGGCGTTCTTGGAGAGCTGCCTGAAAAGATCCCTATTGTGGAAAGCGTCGCGGATGTCGGGCGATTGGACATAGGCAATCCTGAGAAGATGATCTATCTCACGCAGACAACGCTCAGCATCGATGACACAGCGAAGATCGTCAGCGCGCTCAGGAAAAGATATCCTCAGCTGATCGATCCTCCGAAAGAGGATATCTGCTACGCTACAACTAACAGGCAGGCAGCGATCAAAGAGCTGGCGAAAAGAGTCGATTGCACACTTGTTGTCGGATCAGTGAATTCTTCGAACTCCCAGCGCCTTGTCGAGACTGCGAAAGCGTGCGGTGTCAAAGCGTTCCTTGTCGATGATTTTTCTGGAATAAAGCAGGAATGGCTCAATGATGTGAAAACTCTGGGCATAAGCGCTGGAGCGAGCGCTCCCGAGCGATTAGTGCAGGAGATTGTCAGCCATTTCGTCAAGAAAGGCGCGAAGAAGCAGATCCTTGAAGTCATTGACGAAAAGATGAAGTTCTCAGAGCCGCAGGAATTGGCAAGGATGAGGAAAGAAGCGAAGCTATAGTCAATTCAGTGGAGATTCTTCACCGCAAACCTTATAAACCTGTCATTTTTAAATAATCTCATGAGCAAGAAGAAGGAAGAGCATGCGCGCGCAGAGCAGGAACAGCTCGAGATCAGCCGCATAAAGCTGCCGCGCGATCCTGAAGTCTTCGGCATCGTAGAGCAGCGCCTTGGCGGAAGCAGGATGTATGTCAGATGCATCGACGGCAAGAAAAGGATCTGCAGGATCCCAGGAAGGCTCAAGCGCAAATTATGGGTCAGAGAGAATGACATCGTCATTGTCGAGCCTTGGGAGTATGACAAGGATAAAGGGGATATAGTGTTCAAATACCGCCCCACACAGGTCTTCTACATCAAGCAGAAAGGATACCTGCAAGGGATTGAAGGGTCGCAGGAATTCTAGAGCTTTGTTTTGCGGAACTTAGCATGATCTATTGGCACAATTGTCAGTATTTAGAGTCTTTATCAATAATATCTGAGATATCTCTTTGAACCTATTTCTCAGTCATGTAATATATCAGCAGCCTTATCGCTCCTGTAGTTATCGCTATGTCAGCGACATTGAACGCTGGCCAGAAGCTCAGGTGGAAGAAATCAATCACAAATCCGTAGAATATCCTGTCGATCAGATTGCCGATAACTCCTCCGAGCAGCAGAGCTACAAAGACCTGCAGCCTGTGAGGGACTGAAGGGTAGTGATATATGATCGCTAAAGCGGCAATCACTGAGAGAGCAAGCAGCAGCAATGACATATCCTGCAGCATCCCGAAACTCGCGCCGGTATTGCGCACTAAAGTGAAAGAAACCATATTTCCCATGATGGGTATGGTCTTGATGCCTGTGAGAGTCCTTAAAGCGGCATATTTCGTCAATTGATCCCCTATGATTATCAGGAGAATCAGCAATAAGCAGAGAAGATGGAATGCGCGATGGCTTTTATCCCTGAGTAAGGAACGCCATACGTCTGATGCCGTGTTCATGTGAATCAGGAAAAAGCGGGTTTATATAAATGTTCTCTTGGGATGTATATTCCTCTGCTGAATGTTCATGCAATATGTAAATCATTTATCTATCAGTCTAGAATAAATCAATCCCTACCAATTCCCACCGCGCCTGTACTTGTCATTCCCTTGCCGTTCAAGCATGATAAGCCTCTGGCTCATGCTCTCAAGCATTGATCTTATCGCGTCAAGCTTTGCCGAGACTATCTCCATATCCTTAGACAACATCACATCATGAGAGCTTTGCTGCCTCAGCTGGACAGGCCGCAATGAAGGCTCTTCATACTCTTTAGGATTGAAGCCTTCTCCCTTTATTGAGACATCAGTGTCCTCTTTGGAATAGAAAGGATGCCTCTCCTCTCCGCCAAGA
Organism: Candidatus Nanoarchaeia archaeon; assembly: GCA_035289005.1. Classification (GTDB taxonomy): domain Archaea; phylum Nanobdellota; class Nanobdellia; order Woesearchaeales; family UBA12501; genus DATDYN01. The sequence goes on along the minus strand of DATDYN010000008.1, from coordinate 10,050 downwards.
GCGCTGCCTGAGATATCATGCTCTCCGAAGCCTTTACCGCCGAATTCTTTGCTCAATCCGGCTTCTTTACCGAAAGGATAATTGCCGAAATCGCCTATCCCTAGGCTTTCTTTGCCTTTATCAAACCCTGGATCTTTCCCGAAACCGAGATCCTTTGCGAGAGATTCTTCTCTCTTCCAGAACTTCAGCTTGTCAAAAAACGCCACCTTTCACCTCTTTTTGATTCCGGAATTATCTTATACTATCATTAAGGATTATGTATAGCCGTTCTCGATCACTTCTCTGGATTGTTCAAAAAGTCAAACTCCTGATCCTTAGGTTTTGAGCCGAGCAGGAAAAACAGCACAAGGCATATCAGCACGATAAAACCGAACAGGTATAAGTATTTTATGTTGAATCTCGCCTTGCTCACGAATTCCTCAAAAGTGACTTTCTCTGAATCATCTTTTGCTTCAATGATGGGTTCTGGAGCGGTGACTGGCGCGGCCTGTTCTATCATTGGGGTTATGTTATACTCATTAGAGCCGGAATAATAAGTCATTCCGTCAAATGTTGTCTTTATGATCGTCTGAGGCACTCTCAATATCCCTTTCGCAGGCATTATAAGGTCATAAGTTATCTTCTTTGTGTCTCCGACTCCCAGCATGAAAGAGATCTCCTTCTCATTATCCTTAAGCGAGGCATTCCCTGCCTTATCTCCAAGATTTGTGACCAGTGTAGTCACTGTTATGCTCTCTCCTGGCTTTGCAGAGCGCGATGAATTCTTCTCTGCGCTGAAAGAGGGAGCGTACAAAGGCCCAGACTTGACTGTTATTGTTGGCGCATTAGACAATGCGGAATGCTTATTGCCGTATTGGTCATAGAATACCGCTCTTGAAGGGCTGAATGTGAGCGCAGAGACATTCACTTTAGGCCTGACCGTCTCTATGCGGTTCAGGACAATCCTTCCTTCCGCAGGTATTGTCGGTATCGCAGCTGTTGTCTGCCCTGTCAGGTCAAAGAATCTCTGATAAGGGAATTCTATCACGACATTGAATATCGGCTCTTTCTCCTTGTTCTCCAACTCATAAGTTAGATGTATCTGCTGTCCGCGCGAAATTTCATCTTCCTCCACTTTTTTGCTGATGGTCAAGTCGATCTTCTTAGGAAGCACAGTTATCTCAGATACTTTCTTAGTGGCATAGGAAGCATTGGCATACATGAAAGAAGCGTTGCTTATTATCCCGAAAGTCTGGTTTGTCACAAGCCCTGGGGGGATTATCTCATAAGTGAACACATTGACAGTCTCTCCTTTGCGGACATCAATGCGTCTTGTCATCACATTATCCTTCAGGAGCGAAGCGTTCACTACGTCAGTTATGAGCGCGCTCAGGATGTTATCGCCTCCTATGTTTGTCGCTGTGACTGTGACTACTGTCTTCTTGTTATCTATCTCAGCATTGCCCCCTCCTTTCTGGATAACTTCATTGCCTATATAGTGTATGAGCTCTAAAGCCGAGACAGGCTCTACAGTGACTGTCTGTGTGAATCTTTTCGAATATATGCTCCCATATTCAGTTGAGTAGGTGGCATTGACTGTCATCTCCTGGGATATCCTCTCGCTCACTGAAGGGAGAGTCACAAAAGTATCTATTATGTCCCCTATCGCGCCCTTCTTTATCAGGGGGATATTCTTGAAAGTATCAGGCACCCAAGGGATGCTCATAGAGACATTCACATCTGTGAAATTTATGAATTCATTAGGGTTATCCATATATAAGTTGAGTTTTGCCTGTTGTCCGCTCAAGAACAATTCTCCATCATCAAGATTGCTCTTTATCTCCGCCTCTTCCATCTGCACTTCAAGATCGCGTCGTGAAGCGAAAGTCATGATGTTGTGATTGTCTTCGCGATCAATATTAGCAATTACTTGCACTGAATGCGTCCCTTCCGCGATGCCTCTCAGTCTCATCACAAGCACTTTGTCCTCACGCCACACCTTACCCGACCACCTGTAAAGCCCTTTGCCAGCCTGAGAAGCTATCTCCCTGCCAGCGAAATAAGAGCTGTTAGGGGTGCTCGCATTCTCATGCACTCTTATGAACGCGTTTGAGATATACCTTATCCCGTCAGGAAAATACATATCCAGGCGTGACACATTTATTGTGTGATTGGTATCGTCACGGTTATGGACGTGCACTATGAACAGGAATTCCTCGCCGTTCTTGACACTGCCGACAGCCTCTCCTTCAGTTATGTCCTGGCCAGGATCAGTCTTATAATCGATCGGCGCCAGTAATGTCTTTATGCTGTAGTAATCAGTTGTCGAGAACGATAAAGAAGTAGGAGGTTTGGTGACAACCTCTTTCCCATTGTCATATATCAGTGTCGGATAGTATGATGCTTTGATAGGCTTGACAGCCCTTTCATTGAATCTGAAAGTCTTTGTCTCACCGACTTTTATCTCGCCGTTCCAGAACATCCCGTTCAGGACTTCCCCCTCTCTCCCTTTGCTCGCAAGAGTCTTATTCTGTATACCCTCGCTCTTCGTGACTATCTTCGTGAAAGAGAACTCATTAGGGAAAAGGTACATGAACGTGACATTGGTGGCTTTCTGTCCTCCGTCATTCTTAAGCGTTACAGTTATTGTCGTCTCTTCACCGATATCAAAGTCTGAATTGTTTGTGGCAAGAGTTGTTTTGATATCCGGTCCGAAGAAGAACACTTCGAATTTCGCTTTCTTCTCATCCTTATCAAGGTCGAAAACTATGTCTTTGACGCAGAAATCATAAGTGCCCCTGTTCTCGCATGAATTGTTCATTATCAGCATGAAGTCAGAAGAGTACTCCAATATAACCCTCTCATAATTGTCAACCCTCACAGTATAGGCGTCATTGTTGAGCACAAAGCTCTCCCCTGTCATGAATTCTTTCGCTAGCACAGAAGTCCTGTTCTCAGCGAGTGATGCCGGCAGTGTGATTATGAACGCAGCCGCAATAATTATAACCATCGATAAGGCATTAATCAAGAGATCGCTGTGCTTTCTGCTGCTTCTATGCGAATCGCATTCCAGCAGATTTCTCTCAGGCACCATCATTTCACTTCCTGAACGCTCTCTTGCTGCTCTTCAATAGCGATCTCATCTGGGGTAAGTCCGTTCTTGACTGTCTCGAGAATGCTGTCAGGGATATACTGCAGGAAGTAGAAGAACGCTGTCTTCGTATATATCTCAACATCTCCTTTTCTGAAAGAGGTTATCAGGAACAGCTGGTCATCGCTGAAAGACATCCCTATAAGCTGCGCGAACATCGCGGTCTTCGCATCAGCAAGAACAGCCGCTCCTGTTGAGGCCAGCCCATATCTTTCCAGCAGAGAGCTGTATCTTTTCGGCAGGCTTTCAGCCCTGAGTATTGAGAAGACATCTTCCTTGTCTAATGAGAGAGTCATTATTGAGAATGCTTTTGTGAACTCGTTGTCAGGAATCGATTCAAAAGTTCGGATATCGAATATCATCACTTTGTAATTGCTGTCTCTCATCTCATCAAGAGATCCTGAGCTGTAAGATTCCTGCAGCGCGGCAATCTTCTCTTCTGAGAGCGTCTTGAACAGCTCATCAATGCTTTTGTCTTCAGACGCGGCGCCATCATCCTGCAGCGCGTAGAAACCTGTCAGCAGCCTACCCTCTTCCTGCAGCAGGTAAAGGCTCTGCTCTGTGGTGAATCTCTGCGCGAACTGTTTAGCGTCAATTATGACGGCTATTCCCGCTATGACGCTCAGGACCGCGAGAATAGAGAGGATTATGCCCAGTATCTTGAACAGTCTTTTTGAGAACCTGTAAAGCGCTGAAATCACGGCGATAGATAGTATGAGCAGGATGACAAGAAGCAATATCTGGTTCATCGCTCACCTCTTTTTCGCGCTATAGGCGCATCCTTCGCCAATGCATCTGCTTAGCCTCGGTTCAAGTTGTGCACTCTCTTTTTAAAGTTATTGAAAATTTAGTTAATGATCTGAGCGGGTTATAAAGAAACCATCACTAAATCCGGGATAACGCTCCATCCAGCAGTTTCTGGACGTCGCTTGGCTGGCGATGTCCTGAATCTATGAATGAAACCTTTTTTGCCGTTGCTTGAATAACGATGCTCTGAGCAGACCTGATTCCAACAAAGATATAAGCGACGGCAAAAAAGAAGGATTCAGGACAGAGTCCGCCAGACAGATACCTTATTATACCAGCTCAACAGATGATGTGCTGAAGAATTCCATTCTGTAGTCTAAGGATGTGATTTGGGGACTGCGGAATGGACCATCGGAAATATACCAGAAGGATAAGGCATCTGCTCTCTGCCCCTCTTGTCTTCTCAATGATCGTGCCGCTGATAATTCTTCACGTCTTCATAGAACTATACCAGAATATTGTCTTCAGATTGTACAAGCTCCAATTAGTGAAAAGCAAGAACTATATCAGGATCGATAGGTACAGGCTTCAGTATCTCAATCCTCTAGAGAAAATATTCTGCGTCTATTGCGGTTATGCGAATGGCTTGCTGCATTACGCGAGCGTGATCGCCGGCCAGACAGAGAGATATTGGTGCGGCATCAAGCACAAGAAATACTCCGGATTCGTGCCGCCAGAGCACCACAAGAATTTCTTGGAGTACGGCGATAAAGAAGCTTGCGATAATGTGGCGAAGAAGAAGTGGTGATCGCTCAGTCATAAGGTAATTGCGGTTGCGCAGCGGCAAAAATTCTCCGTTGAAGATTCAGGACAGAGCCTTGCAAAAAAGAAACTTTTTAAAGATGGTCCAATCATGCCTCTATATGCATAATCTCTTGCTTCCAGGAGCCAGGCTGAAGCGTTGGCTGCTCATGCTTTTCTCTGGAGTGACATTCCTTCTGTTTTTCCTGCTCATCACTTTCGGCGATGAGATGGAATCCTTGCTCAGTACAGTCAGCCTCCAATTCTACCGGCTTTTCCTTTTCAGGCCTGAAGATTACAGCCTGAAATTCGTACTTGAGATAAGTCTTTTTGCAGTCGGAATAGTGTTTGTTTTCATAGGCGCAAGGAAACTGATGGATTATTTCGTGACAACTTTTGTTCCTGAGAAGCGCGGAAGGATATTCGACACTATAGCGCAGCGCGCTGAAAGGCAGTCAGGTCCCAAAGTTGTTGTCATAGGGGGAGGGACAGGAAGCTATACCATCCTTAAAGGCCTGAAGAAGTATACAGAACACATAACGGCCATAGTCTCTATGTTTGACAGCGGAGGGAGCACTGGACGGCTGCGTGATGAGTTCGGCTATCTCCCGCCAGGAGATGTCAGGAGATGCCTGCTCGCTCTCGCTCCTGAAGGGAGCGACAATCTCACATTGCGTCAGCTTCTTGATTACCGATTCAGCAAGGGCAAAGGGCTTCAAGGCCACAATTTCGGCAATCTTCTGCTGACTGCGCTCAAGGATATCACTCACGGAGAGCTTGAAGCGATAAATGCCTGCGCGCGCATACTTAACCTTCAGGGAAAGGTGCTTCCAGTAACTCTGCAGAACAGTCATCTCTGCGCGCAGATGGAAGACGGCAAGATAGTGAAGGGAGAGACTAACATAGACATCCCTAAGCATGATCCTAACCTAAGGATAAGGAAGCTTTTCCTTTCTCCGCAAGTCAAGGCATTGCCAGAATCCCTGAAGGCAATAAAAGAGGCGGACATGATCGTCATAGGTCCTGGAGACCTTTACACTTCCATAATCCCTAATCTGCTCGCTGCAGGAATCACTACTGCGATCAAGGCTTCAAGCGCTAAGAAAGTCTATGTCTGCAATGTCATGACAAAGCCTGGAGAGACGACTGATTTCACAGCTGAAGACCATGTCTCTGAGATAATGAGATATCTCGGAACTGGAGTGCTTGATCATGTGATTGTCAACAGCGCGAGAGCGCCTGAAGAAGAGTATCGCAAATACAAGAAGAGCGGCGCCAAGCGCGTGAAATATGACGAGAACGCGCTGAAACTTATGGGTGTTGAAGTTGTCGCTGTCAATCTTCTCGCTGCGAAAGACCTCTTGAGGCATGATTCTGACAAGCTCGCGCGGACTGTTATAGGATTGGCGTAAATGTCAAAGTATATTTTTAGCAACATAAGATTTATTAAGTCCTGCAGGCTCGGAGTTCTATCATGAAGATAGCAGTCGGCTCATCAAATCCTGTGAAGATCGCTGCTGCTGAGCGCGCAGTCAGGAAAGTCTGGCCTGAAGCTTCTATCTTCTCTTTCAATGCTAAATCAGGAGTCCCTGACCAGCCTTTGAGCGATGAAGAGTGCATCACTGGCGCTAAGAACCGCGCTTCTGAAGCGCTAAGGATGATGGGCGCGGACTTCGGGATAGGGATCGAGGCAGGGGTTGAGGATTCTGAGCACGGCATGCTAATGATTGGCTGGGTCGCAGTGATCGATAAGGAAGGAAAGCTTGGGTTAGGGGGCTCTGGAGCGATACTTCTCCCTGAACTGATAGCTGAGAAAGTGCGCAAAGGGGGGGAAGTCGGTCCTCTGGCCGACGAATTTCTTGGAGAGACCAATATCAAGCAGAAGAACGGCACTGTGGGAGCATTGACTGGTAATCTTGTGACAAGGACAGAGACTCTTGAGAGAGCTGTGACTTTCGCATTGGCGAGATTCATGAGTCACGGATATTATGACAGGACTTCTGCATAAAGATTTATATATCTCTTATATTCAGCAAATCCATGGCAGCGCATCCTTCTTCAGGCATCGCGATAAGCATTAAGAACCTGCACAAAGCGTACGGTTCATTGATCGCTGTCGATGGCATAAGCTTTGACGTTCATGAAGGGGAGCTTTTCGGATTTCTGGGGCCTAATGGGGCAGGCAAGACCACGACTATAAACATACTCACAGGGCTGGCGACTCCTACTGTGGGCAGCGTGAAGATCTATGGCAATGATGTCGTCAAGGATTATCGCGAAGCGCGCGCATTGATAGGGCTCGCTCCGCAGGAATATAATTTTGATGTCTTCATTACTCCAATGCAATGCCTGCGCATTGTAGGCGGCTATTACGGGATGGAGAAGCGCGCGCTTGAGAGACGGTCTAAAGAACTCCTCTCATTGCTTGGATTGTGGAGCAAGCGCGACGCAAGGATCAAGGATCTCTCTGGCGGAATGAAAAGATGCCTTACAATAGCCAGAGCGCTCATCCATGACCCTAAGATAATTATACTTGACGAACCTACAGCCGGGGTTGATGTCGAGCTGCGCCGCAGGCTGTGGAAGCTTTTCACAGACCTAAAGCGCCAGGGAAAGACTGTCATACTCACAACGCATTATATTGAGGAGGCTGAGAGGCTGTGCGACCATATAGCGGTCATGAACAAAGGGATGGTTGTGGCTATAGACAATAAGCAGCAATTGATCAATTCTTTCGCTAAATACACCATCAGCGTCACTGTACGCAAAGCGGTGAAGAAACTCCCGAAATCTTTCTCAGTCTATGACTACAAGAAAGACGGAGCTAAACTTTTTGTGTTCATTGAGCATAAGCGCAAGCTCATGGATATCCTTGACGCATTCAGGAAAGCGCGCATCCTTATCGAAGACATCTCTGTGAATAAGGATAACCTTGAAGATATATTCGTGGAGTTGACAAAATGAGATATGTCCGGCTCATGACTCTTGTGCGCAGGCAGGTTCTGCGATTCATGCGTATGTGGAAGGTGACCCTTTTCCAGCCGATAATCTCAAGCCTGCTGTTCCTTGTTATAATGGGGATGTTCATAGGCGCGAAGATGCCTCAGATAAATGGGGTGACATTCATCGAATTCATAATTCCAGGCCTTATCATGCTTTCAGTCATAACAAATTCCTATTTTGACAGCGCTTTCGGCCTTTTCCTGATGAGGTGGGATAGGTTCATCGATGAGCTTCTGTCCTCTCCACTGTCTTACGCAGAGATGGCTATGGGTTTTCTCATTTCGGGAGCCTCACGCGGAATAATGGTCGGATTCCTTGTACTGCTGGCATCGCTTCCTTTCGCGCCATTGAATATCGCGCACCCTATATTGGCAGTGTTCATGCTTGTGGCCATAAGCGCAATATTCTCTGCAGTAGGGGTGATTTGCGCGATGTTCTCCAGCAGTTTTGACTCGCTAAATGGATGGGTCACCTTTGTGATAAATCCGCTGATATTCCTCGGAGGGATATTCCATTCAATAGGGAGCGCTCCGGCTTTTCTGAAGATAGCGACACAGGCGAACCCTGTGTTCTATCTAGTGGACGCTTTCAGGTACAGCATGCTGGGCACAAGCGACGGTAATCTTATGATAAGCCTTGCCGTAACTGTCTTAATGCTCTCAGCGGGGATAATCACCAGCATATCGTTGTTCAGGAACGGGAGCAAGCTGAAATATGACTGAGGAATCTTCCGCAAGATAATCTTCCACATCACTGCTTTATTCTATGGGGTATCCTATATTCCAAGAAGATTGTTCAGGTTCTCAGATCCATCTCTTTCTCTTGAAGAAGAGGTACAGCACTAGGACAGATACAACCATCAGCATAAGTGAGAATATATAACCATACTTCCATTGTACTTCAGGCATTATCCTGAAATTCATCCCGTAAATCCCAGAGATCATGGTAGGCACGAGGACGAATGAAGCGTACACTGTCAGCTTCTTTATCACATCATTGAGCGCGTTTGAGATGGAAGTCAGGTAAGCGTCAAGCACTCCTGTGAGTATGTCCCTGTGGGTCTCTTCGATGTCTATCAGCTGCACGAAATCGTTATAGCTGTCCCTGAATCTCGCCGCTTCTTTCTTCGGGATTCTTTTGATGTATTCTTTTTCTATCCCAGTCACGACTTCCCTGTTGGCCATGAGCGCCTTGTGGTAATATATCAGTTTCTTCTTCAGGGCGAATATCTTTCTCGCTTCAGAACTGTCAGGCTTCGTGAGCAAGGTCTCCTCGAGCTCTTCAATGCGGTCTTCTGTCTCATCAAGCTCTGCGAAATAATCATTGATGGTCTCGTCAAGAATTGCGCGGATGATGGTACCGCTGTTGTCCATGATCGAGACCTTGCCTCTCGCGATGTTCTCTTTAATCTTCTTGAAAGGCATCAGCTCATGCGCTGATAGCGTGAGGACAGAGTTCATGCCATAAAGGAATATAAATATCGGAGTTGTATGCGCGGTCTTAGTGATATTATCGCTCGCCGGCCCGCTGAGGACTATGAGCGAGTATTTCTCATCATCAACAATATGCGGCCTTTCAGTGTCATTAGCATACTCTTGCAGCACTGCAGAAGGTATCTCTGTGAGTTCGGAGAGGCGGCTTAGCTCTTCAGGAGTGGGATGCCGCGCCTCAATCCAGGAAGGATTCACAAGGGAGAAAGAGTCCAGGGTCATAGTCCTGACAGTATCACCCCTCTTTTCATACACCTCTATCATGATGGGATAAGTGTTGGCAGGAGTATAAAAAGCTTGCCGGAGAAAAGCACGTCCTTAAGAGTAGCCACAAACTATTTATATCAATGAGCCTGATTGGATGTCATGGTTGACAATTATAAGCAGGTAATTCTAGTGCGCAAGGATCTCAAGCTTCCTGCAGGCAAGCTCGGAGCTCAGGCAGCGCACGCGGCAGTCGAGGCGGCGTTCCGTTCTGACAAGAAGAAAGTAGACGCTTGGCGGCAGCAGGGCATGAAGAAGATTGTGCTTGAAGTGAAGGACGAGAAAGAGATGTTGAAGTACAATCAATTGGCCAAAGACGCAGGTCTCATCACCGCGGTCATCACTGACGCAGGCCATACTGTTGTTGAGCCAGGCACAAAGACCTGCTGCGCAATCGGTCCGGATAAGGAGAAGGAAATCGACAAAATCACTGGAGAGCTGGATCCGTATTAAGTCGTAGTATTCTAATTATCCTATGGTTCATTCTTTTGAGATTCTATCATCATTTCTAGAAAACTATTTAAATGATATCACTCTCTTATAATTCATGTCTAATTTAAAATTCTTAATAAAAGGCATGTCCGGCATATTTCTGGTTTCCTTTGGGATATTGTA
>DATDYN010000007.1:0-5928 GCA_035289005.1 Candidatus Nanoarchaeia archaeon | reverse complement strand
AAAATCCTTAGAGAGAAGGGAGTGGTCTGTGGAAACATAATGAAACTATCACAGGCACTGCTCTCAATAACCGCGATATTGCTTATCGGAATCGTGATAGGGCGGATTTCTATGGTCTATGACAGCGGCACTGAGAAGCCTTTGAGCTTTGCAGCATTGTCAGGGATGCCTTACGAACGCAGCTCTCCCGGCGATCATGTGGCAGAAGAAGATATCCATGTCTTCAATGACAAGGTAGTTCTCAATCTTGAAGAGCCTTTCTGGGCAAGCTTCACAGACACCAACAGCATGGATCCGATCATTGATTCTAACGCTAACAGCATAGAATTGAAGCCTAAAAGCGCTGAAGATATCTCTGTCGGAGATGTGATCTCATTCCGCTCACAGCTTGTTGAAGGGACAGTGATCCACAGAGTCATTGAGAAAGGGAAAGATGATCAGGGAGATTACTTCATCACAAAAGGGGACAATAACCCTTCCAAGGATCCGGGCAGGACAAGATTCGAGGACATCAACGGAGTTGTTGTCGCTATAATCTACTGAATACAAGACGTTCTAAGAACATTTCACAACTTTCACGAACCTATCTAGCAGATTCATATAGCCCAGATGATCCCTCGGTAAGTTCAATTGGCGGAGATACCTGATAGCTCCACGATTGTACGCTCTGCAGACAATATGACAGATGTATGGATGGGCGAGAGCGTTACCATGCTTCAATTCTTCATATAGCACTTTAATTGTGGCCTTTGAAGGCCCGAATTCCTTGAACAGTTCCATGGCCATATTATGATAGTTTCTTCCCCCAATCCCTTTGGCAAGAGGATTCAAGACGGTATTGACAGGGCCATATTCCCCAAGTATCCTCATTATATCCTCTTCTATTGAAGCGTTAGGCATCACTCTCAATAACGCATTCACGGTCTCCTCACAAGGGCCTAGACCTAGGAGAAGCTTGAAAGCTGATTTCTTCGCGGCGGCATTGGCCAATGAGTAGACAAGGCATTCGCTGAGATTCTTATGCGCTCCTAAGTCAAGAAGAAATCTGCATATGCGCGGCTGAGAATAAGGATTATTCAATGCCGCCTTGATGTATATCTCGCTTTGGGAGAATGGGACATCACGCAATACTTTCCTTGACTGTTCAGGCAATCTCTCGCTCAAGCCTACAGCCAGACGAACAAGCTCGTCAAGAGTTTTTCCTTCAGGAAGATCGTTTGGAGACTGGTAATCCCTGAACAATTCATGCGCGGTCCTGCATCCTTCCATGAGTTGCTGGGATAAAGGGCTATTTATAAATTTATTCTCTGCGAGTAGTCATTAATGCGCTAGAATTCTGGTCTCAGTTCTGGACAGTGCCACACCTCCCAAAACATTTATAAAATACTGATGCCAGCCTTTAATCGTGGACATCGAAGGATTCAAGGACTACAGGGAAGCGGGCAAAATACATGCGGAAGCATTGCAGTACGGACTCAAGCTCATAAAGGAAGGGGAATCCCTTCTCTCGGTCACTAAGAAGATTGAAGAGAAGATAATCTCTATAGGGGGCTCTTTCGCTTTCCCTCCGCAGATCTCGCTGAATGAGACAGCTGCGCACTATTACCCTTCAGATGATGATAAGACAGTGTTCAAGAACGGCGATCTCGCCAAGCTTGATATCGGGATCCATAAGAACGGCTATATCGCTGACGGCGCCGTAACAGTTGATGTCGGTGGGATGAATACAGAACTTGTGAAGGCTTCGCGCGACGCTCTGAATGCTGCTCTGAAGCTCTGCACTCCGGGCACAAGGATCGGGGAGATCGGAAGAGCGATACAGGACGCTATAGAAAGCAAAGGCTTTGTTCCGGTAAGGAACCTTTCAGGCCATGGGCTGGCGAGATTCGTCATCCACTGCCCTCCGACAGTTCCTAATGTCTTCACTCCTGATGATTACGAGCTTGAAGAAGGGCTAGTGATAGCGATAGAGCCTTTCGCGAGCACAGGGGCTGGGATGGTGCAGGAGCGCGGAGAGGCAACATTATTCATGCTTGAGAAGAAACGCAATGTGCGCAGCACTTTCACGCGCGAAGTCCTGAAGACTATTGAGACATTCAATGGATTGCCGTTCGCTAAGAGATCATTGGTGCAGAAACATTCAGCTGCTAAGGTTGGCTTCGCTTTACGGGAGCTTGAACAATTAGGAGCATTGCACAGCTTTCCCCCGCTAGTTGACAGGGCGAATGGGAAGGTCAGCCAGGCAGAGCACACAGTCATTGTGGCGGACAAGCCGATAATAACGACGAAGTGGGAGCGATGAAATGTCCTGAATGCGGCGCAGAGATGGTCAATAAGCGCAGTCCGACAAATCAGATAATGTGGCACACTTACAAGTGCGAGAAGTGCGGGTATGATGAGAGGTGAGGGTAAGCACTGGCCACTGGACAACCTCAAATAAGCTTTATAAACACGCACATCAATAACACTTTTATTATGGATCCAAATCAAGCATTAGTTGTTTTTCAGAATAAGAATATAAGAAGACAGTGGTACAAAAATAAATGGTTCTTCTCGGTGATTGATACAATTGAAGCTTTAACGAATAGTTCTAATCCAAGAAATTATTGGAGTATGCTCAAAAAGAGAGAATCTGAACATGAAATTGAGTTGTCCACACTTTGTGTACAACTGAAATTGCCTTCATCAGATGGTAAGTCTTATGAGACTGATTGTGCAAGTACTGAGGCTTTGTTTAGGATTATACAATCAGTGCCCTCTCGAAATGCGGAATCATTTAAGTTATGGCTCGCAAAAGTAGGTTATGAACGCATTGAAGAGATACATGATCCAGAGCTTGCTCAGAAACGCATGAAAGAGCTTTATAAACAAAAAGGTTATTCTGATGACTGGATTGAAAAGAGAGTCAGAGGCATTGCAGTAAGAGATGAACTGACGGATGAATGGAAGAAGAGGGGAGTGCAAGAAGAGAAAGAATTCGCAATCTTGACCGCTGAGATCTCTAAAGCGACATTTGGGATGACTCCTTCTGAATACAAAAGTTTCAAAGCACTCAATAATCCTAAAGAAAACTTGCGAGACCACATGAATGATCTGGAATTGATCTTCACCATGCTTGGAGAAGCCTCAACAACCAAGATCACAAGAGGAAAGAACGCTCAGGGTTTCGTTGAAAACAAGGATGCCGCAGGGAAAGGGGGCAAGATAGCGGGGGATGCGAGAAGAAAGCTCGAGATTGAGTCAGGCGAACATGTCATTTCAGGAGAGAACTATCTGTCAAAGCCAGAGAAACGAAAGAGACTGGCAAAGAAATGATTTCTTAGAAAGATAAAGCCCAGCATTCCTTGCGTCATACTGGGGACTTGAATAGGATAAATGCTCTCTGAAACCTATATAAATATTTCGCTTTTCTGCAGGGAAATACGCAGGTCTTGCATCAGCCCTTAAAAGGTTATTTGATCTGTTCATGATTATTTAATAGTGCTCAGGATTTATCTGCGTTATCGGTCAATGTCCAGTGACCTGTGAGAATATTCAGAAGTGACGGAAATCTGTTCTGAGAGATTGGATTGAATAATTGATGCAAGATTACGGCACTGCCGGAAATCTTCCGGGAATTCCTGAGAAAGGCACTTAAAGGATTCATGTCTAACATTGAGACTGTAAAGACATACAAACAGGTGATAAGATGAAACTTCAGAAGAACAATTATGCTTTTCTTATGAATAATATAGGCAATATCCTTGAGGAAGGAAGGCGGAAGGCTGTGCAGTCAGTGAACCAGATCCTTGTGCAGACTTATTGGGAGATTGGCAGGCAGATTATTGAATATGAGCAGGAAGGTAGAGAGAAAGCAGAATATGGCTCGGCATTGCTGAATAACCTATCAAAAGACCTGAGTTTGAGATATGGCAAAGGATTCAGCAAGAGCAATATCTATCTTATGCGGCAGTTCTATACGGCATACCCAATATTCCAGACAGTGTCTGGAAAATTAAGCTGGAGTCACCTAATCGAACTGCTCTCGATAGAAGACGACCTGGCAAGAAGGTTCTACGAGAGACAATGCGTAAATGACAGATGGTCTATAAGGGAGTTAAGAAGACAGATAAATACTGCTTTGTTTCACCGGCTTGCCCTTAGCAAGGACAAGAAAGGGGTCTTGGAGCTTTCATCTAAAGGGCATATAGTGGAGAAGAATGAGGATATAATCAAAGATCCATTTATCCTGGAATTCCTGAAGATTCCGGAACAGCACAAATATTCGGAGAAAGAGCTGGAACAGAAGATCATAGACAACTTGCAGTCATTTCTTCTGGAACTTGGAAAAGGCTTTTCTTTTGTAGGAAGGCAGCATAGGATCACGCTGGACAATAACCACTACTATGTTGATCTAGTGTTCTATCATCGGGCGTTGCGATGCTTTGTGCTGATCGATCTTAAGAAAGGGAAAGTCAGCCATGAGGACATCGGACAGATGAATCTGTACCTGAACTATTTTAAGAAGGAAGAAAACGCAGAGAATCCGCCCATCGGCATAGTCTTAGGCAGCGAGAAGAGAAGACTGACCCTGGAATACGCTCTTGGCGGTCTGGAGAATAACGTGTTTGTCACGAAATACCAGCTGTACCTGCCTGATAAGGAAGAGCTGCGGGAAAGACTGGGAAGGCTGCTGGTGGGATGATGCTGATACGGGAGATAGCTGCGGAGAACAGGCCGCGGGAGTAGTGGATGAGAAGAATGAAGGATCTATATAGAAGCAGTGAAGGTGCTGGAAGGGAAGATGCCGAAGAGGGGGGTGGAAGTGGTGCCGTGAAGAGAAATCAAAATAATAGAATTCGCTACAGTACCTGCCTAATAAATACTCATTTTGATTAAAAGTTCTTGTCAATTATTCCTACAGGTATATTTCTTTCAGGAGGATATTTATACTAGATAGATTATATTAATGACAAAAAAAAGAGGAGCAATCAGAGATGTTCCTCTGATTGCTCTTTCTGAGAAAATGAATATATAAAGGGGTGTAAATATGAGAAAAATAATACAAAGATGGTTAGACGGCGACACTGCTCGCTGCACTGATGGAACAATAGTCCGACTTGCTCAAGTGAGGGCACCAGAGCATTACCAGTATGGAGGAATCAAGGCGACACGCGTCGCTGCAGGGATGACTGGACGGAGCAGAGGGATTGTGACTGTCATTCCGGTCAGCAGGAGCTATGACCGAAGTGTTGTGGAGATGCGCAATAGGGAAGGATCGATCAACAAGAGGATGATGAGGAAAGGGTATTGGAATAAGGGGAGGTGAGAAAAAGAAAGTTGATCTTATAACCTTGTTTAATATTTTATTCTGAAAAGAAGAATTTTAACGAAAGATTAATAATTCAAAGCATATTCGATGATAGAAATGAGTTATTGAGGGTACCGAATGAGTCTTGATATTACAAGTTTATTATTAGGTAGTGCATTTGCATTATTTCTAACCCTATTAGCTTGGGGTGACCAGATTAGAAATCCAAGAAAAGAAGTCACAGAACTTGAAGAACGCTTTAGAACAGAATTTAATATTGATAAGAAAGTTCTTAATCCATTACTGCGTAAATCCTATGATACTCTAAATTGTCCTAAAAAGTATAGTTTTCTAGAACAAACAAGATCAATGATTAGTGTGTTAGAAAACAAGAAGCTTAAAGGCGATAATATTAAATTATTAAATATATTCAGGAAATTACATGATATCCGTAAAGATTTAGAGAAAAAGTATAAGTTTCGATATATCTTCTCAATATGGTTTTGTGTTGTCTTATTTATCTTAGGAATCATATCCCTATTTACTGCTGAGTCTTCGTTTACATTGGCGAAGATTAATCTCCCCATTAATCTTATCTTTCTTTGCATTGCTATTATATTTATTACTATTTATATTAT
>DATDYN010000006.1:0-26488 GCA_035289005.1 Candidatus Nanoarchaeia archaeon | reverse complement strand
ATAGAGGGAGAGGATCTCTATCTCATAGCGACAAGCGAGCATCCTATGGCCGCGATGTTCATGGACAAGACTCTTCCAGAAGATAAATTACCTATGAATTTCGCTGGAGTTTCTTCCTGCTACCGCAAAGAGGCAGGCGCGCACGGCAAAGACACCAAAGGGATATTCAGGGTGCACAATTTTAACAAGGTAGAGCAGTTCGTATTTTGCGCTCCTGAAGACTCCTGGAGGGTCCATGAGGAATTGCTCAAGAACAGCGAAGAGCTGCTGCAGCAATTAGGGATACCTTACCGTATCGTCAATGTCTGCACTGGGGATATAGGGAGTATAGCCGCGAAGAAGTATGATATTGAGGCATGGATGCCTGTCCAGCAGGCTTACCGTGAGACCATGAGCTGCTCCAACTGCACTGACTATCAGGCGAGGCGCTTGAATATCAAGATCGGGAAAGAGGGCGGAGATAAAAGGCTGGCGCATACCTTGAATAACACCGCGATAGCCACGACGCGCATAATAGTCGCGATAATGGAGAATTTCCAGAACAGGGACGGAAGCGTAAATATCCCGAAAGCGTTATGGCCGTTCATGAACGGAGTGCACACGATAACGAAGCGCAGAGATTGACGCTGCAACAGATACCTATCTCAAAAAAGAGGGATAAAGACTATATGCTTTACTGCAGAGGTGATTTGATGGCAAAACCGCAAGGACGGAAACCTACAGATGATGAATCCATCGAGGATGCTGATGAGCTCGATATGGAAGAGGAAGAGGTAGAGGAAGAGATGAAGGAAGGCAAGCTTGAGCCTGATGTCTATTCAAAAGCCGGCCGTGAGCTCGAATTGGAAGACGACGAGATCTCTGATGTCGAGGAAGGCTTCTCTTCAGGAGCTGACGATGGCGGCAGCGGCGCGAAGTGCAGGAAGTGCGGCAAGATCCTCATGGGGCCGAAAAGCATTGTCGAGAAGAAGATCTCTGGCAAATGGATGGAGTTCTGCTCGAACAGGTGCGTAGAGCTGTATGAGAAAGAGCGCGAGTGAGTATTCTTTCTGTTATTTTTTTATTGATCCTGATCCTAGATTTGCGCTTCAGGACATCGCCAAATCATTCACAACCTTTAAATACTTCTCTTGTTTGCCTATTCTCATGATAACTCTCATAGAAGAGATCGCGATCGGAATAGCGATCCTGGCAGCGCTATATTTCCTGTTCAGGCCTCAGAAACGCCCTGAAGATCCGGAATTCAGGCGCATCTATAAGGAGATATTGACTTCTGACAAATACAAGGTCAAGGGCAGATTCGAGGAGTGAGCAGTAAGCGTGTTTTCTGCCTCGGCTCTGTAAAAAGAAATGAGTTCTATGTTTCTTAATGCATGGCATATTTGCGGTATAATCCTGCTGTTTTGTCACACAAAACCAGATTTTCTTCCCCCCTGACTCTGTCGATGGGAGAAAAATCTGGTTAGATGCCATCCTAAGCACGGCGATTGGTAGCAGTAAACTACTTACTCGAACCGCGCCTCTGCCATCACAAAATATATAAACTTCTCTTTTTCAGGCTATAAAGGGGTGTTGAGTGTTCAAAGATATTCTCGGTTCAGGAGAGAGTGTGTTCAGGGATCCGATAGCCCTGGATTATGACTATCTTCCGAAGCTAGTCCCTTTCAGGGAGCAGCAGCAGCGCCAGATCTCCCTCTGCATCCGTCCATTGGTCGATAAGCGCAACGGCCGCAACCTTTTCATCCACGGCCCCCCAGGGGTGGGCAAGACTGTGGTGTGCAGGCATCTTCTCAAAGCGCTCGAAGACGAAGAGATCGAAGGGGTAGAGCCGATATACATCAATTGCTGGAAGAAAGACACTTCTTTCAAGATAATCATCGAGATCTGCGAGCGTCTAGGCTACCGCTTCACCCAGAACAAGAAAGGGGAGGAGCTTTTCAAGATCGTCAAAGACCTTCTCAACAAGAAATCAGCAGTCTTCGTGCTTGACGAGGTTGACAAGCTGCAGGAGCAGGACTTCCTTTACAGCCTTCTTGAAGAGATCTACAGGAAGAGCGTGATAATGATCACGAACAACAAGGAATGGATCGCTGAGCTCGACCAGCGCATAAAATCCAGGCTGACAGCAGAGCTGATGGAGTTCAGGCCTTACAATCGCGAAGAGACTATAGGGGTCATGCGCCAGCGCCTAGAGCACAGCTTCTCCGCAGGAGCATGGGAAGAGGAAGCGTTCCTTCTCGCGGCGAACAAGGCTTATGAGCTTCATGACATCCGTCTAGGGCTTTACCTATTGAGAGAGGCGGGCAACGCGGCAGAGGACGAGGCCAGCAGGAAGATAACCAAACAGCACGCAGAGAGAGCGATAGCGAAGCTTGACGAGTTCAATGTCAAGAAGAAAGAGGAGCTTGATGAAGAGGCGAGATTCATCCTTGGGGTGATCAAGAACCATTCAGGCAAGAAGATAGGGGATATATTCAGGGAGTACGAGAAGGAAGGGGGCAAGTCAGTGTACAAGACGTTCCAGAGAAAGGTGAATTATCTCGCTGAGAACAAGTTCATAACGACTGAGAAAGTCGTCGGCGGATCTGAAGGGACGACAACCATCATCCAGCACATGGGCACTATGAAGAAGCTGACAGAGTTCTGAGGTTTTCGATTCTTTCCTGATAATCTCTTCAATTATCTCTCGCATCCCTCAAGCGTCCTTCGTGAACCTGTCAAGATATTTTGTCAGGGTTTCGACACCCGCATTCACATTGCCTACCCATTTCTTTGTCGCTTCAGGTCTTTCAAGAATATCGATTACTCGTGTTGTCCCGGTTATTACGTTCTCATAATCTGTGATTGAGGCTTTATTCATATAGTCCCGGATGTCAATGAAAATCTTTCGCATGCGTGTGATCTGGTCAGCAGTCTCACCTCCCCACACGTTTGCGATGTTCTCTGCAGCGCTCTTATCAATATCGTTCCAGACCTCAAGCAAGTCCTTGTTGAGTCTTTTCAGCGCTTTCTGAATTGATTGAAGTTCTGTCATTGTTGTTTTCTATCATCCTCATTATATATAAAGTTTACTTCTTCAAGGCTTTATCCAGAATAATTCTTTTTGTTGCTTATTTTCACAGGACAGCGCTCTGCCGTCGGTGAAGGCATCCACTGGACACTGGACAGGCTGAAATAAGGTATTTAAACATGAATGGCGTCTTAGTATTCAATGAGAACAGCAGCAGGACAAAGGAATCATTCAAGACGCCTCTCGCGCCAGGATTCCAGCAAAGTCCTGCTGTTCTCACTCAATGCATGAACAGGACAAGAAAAGAGGTGAACAGAATGGTAGATCTTAGCAACAGGGCAATCGAGCAGATATTCTTTGAGCAGATGAAAACTCTCACTCTAAAGACTCCTGCACGCCCTTCATGGGCGGCAGCGAGTCGCTAATTTTGAGGTGAAAGGATGAAATCTCAAGAATACACAAGAATTTCCAGCATGAGGGAAGTGAACAGTCATCGCGATACCTAGATCACGCTCTTTCTATGCCTTATTAAGTGCCAAAACACCTCTAACGCCAAACCTATCTGCCCCGGAAGGGGCCTCTTTCTCTTTTGGCTCTTAAATAACGCTATTATATACTAAATTTTATAAACACAAAGATTATTGAAAGTCTTTATGATAGAGATAGTTAACAAGGAAGAATTCTTCTTGAGAAAACAAGAGTTCATAGATGCTATACTGAAAGGCGCAGTGTTCATCTATCCTACAGACACGATCTACGGAATAGGCTGCAATGCGCTTGACAATGCTGCAGTCGCTAAGATTCGGGCAATAAAGAGACGGGCTGATGCGCCGTTCTCAGTCATCGCGCCTTCCAAGGAATGGATCACAGATAATTGCATTGTTGACGTAAAGGCAGAGGAATGGATAGCGAAGCTGCCGGGTCCTTACACTCTGGTATTGAAAGTCAAGAGCAGGGGTAAGCGCGGAGAGGGCTCTGTCTCTGACAGCGTCACCCATCGGGCTGCCACGCTAGGAATACGTATCCCTGACCATTGGTTCTCAGAGATAGTTAGTGAGCTCGGAGTGCCGATAGTCACGACAAGCGTGAATGAGTCTGGGGAGAGGCACGCTACCTCTGCAGAGGACATCCCTGAAAGCATAAGCAAGAATGTGAGTTTCATGATCGATGAAGGAGTCAAGAAAGGAAGCCCGTCCACTGTCGTGGATCTTGGGTCGAGCGCTGTAAAGGTCAAGGAGCGAAAATAGTCTTCTTCATTTCAATCTAGATTGAAACTATAAGTATATTTATATATTCTGCTGATATCCTTCCTTCATGAAAAACGATATTCTCAAATGGTTCATCGCAGGAGCGATAATTGGCTTGATGGGTATAGGTATCGTCTTATCCTCTTCCAGTCTTACTTCTCCAGACGCAATCACTTATATTTTGATAAGGCTTTTCTGGACAGCTCTGATCACCGGTTACGTCCTCTTAGGGCCAGCATGGCTTGCATTGTGGTGGCTTATTGAAGTCCTTCCCCTTCCATTATGGATTCCTTTCGCTATCATCCTGCCATCAGCTTATCTGGGATTATTCGGTTGGCTTTTCAGCACTCGCAGAAAGATATTCTGGATCGCTCTAGCGGCACATGCTGTATTCTCTGTCGTTGCGGCAATAATAATTTATATCCTTACTTCCAGAGTAAGTATCTCTTGAGTCTGCTGTTATGAGTCAGATCTTTCAATGATACCTTTTTGCTTTTGCATGCTTTATCTTTCTGAGAGTACAGCAACCTTTAAAAACCACATATCTACTCCATTATCTGTGTCAAACTCCTCAGAAAGCAAGCCGTCAGGAGCAGCGAGATTACGCATACTCGCGAGCGGAGATATCCACGGAGATAGCGGTCTAGCCTCAAGGCTCGCGGAACGCGCAGTGAAGGAGAACGTCGATCTGGTCATACTCTGCGGAGATCTCACTCTCGCGGAGCATGGCACTGAAGGCATCATCGGGCCGTTCGTAAAGAGCAAGAAGAAAGTATTATTGATCCCTGGCAATCATGAGACTGTCGCGACAGCTGATTTTCTCGCCCAGCTTTACGGAGTCAAGAACCTGCACGGAGAGTCTGCCATCTATGAGGATGTAGGCATCTTCGGCTGCGGAGGAGCTAACATAGGATCGCACCAGCTTTCAGAAGATGAATTCTACTCGATGCTCTCTTACAGCAATAGCAAGGTCAAGCATCTCAGCAAGAGGATAATGGTGACGCATGTCCATCCTTCAGGAACGCTCATGGAGCGCTTCACAAGCATATTCCCTGGATCAACAGGAGTCCGCAAGGCTATAGAGAAGCTCCAGCCGGACATCCTTTTCTGCTCTCATGTTCATGAGGCAGAAGGGATTGAGGAAAAGATAGGAGCCACCAGAGTCATCAATGTCGGAAGGAAAGGGAAAATAGTAGAGATCTGATCATGGATCGCTTAGAACGCAGCGTGTCTCATCTTTCTGTAATCTTCCGCGTTCTGCAAAGGCGATGTTCTGAATCTGTAGATTAAGACTTTCTTGATGTTGCTTAAATGGCTAGACTTAGAGCAGAATTGATACAAGAAGATATGAGCAATGGCAAAAAAGGGAGGATTCAGTACAGAGCTTTCTGCAAAGCAACATTTAAAAACGAGAGAATTCTTGTTATCTCAAGGAGGGGTTTTTATGAGAATGACATATCTATTGGTTATTTTGATGTTCGCCCTTTCAGCGACAAACGCTGGGGCAGACACTCTCGGAGCAGGCGACACTCTTGTTGTTGGCGTTGGCGGATCAGTCCAGGAACAGTGCGATAATCAGCCTGTGATAACTGATGAGTTCCGCGCGGACTGCGACGCAAAGGACGGCAAAGTCGTCTATAATCAGAACTATAAAGGATGCATCCTCTCTTTCATCTGCTATACTGGAGAGGATAGCCAGCTGCAGACAGTGCAGGACACGAACACAGGCATCTCTGGAGTATCTATCATCAAAGCACCTAAAGGATCTTCGGGTGTTGATTCTGGCGTTGAAGTGACAGCGCAAGATGCAGGCATTTCTGGGGATGTTGAAGCTGTCAAGGATATAAAGGCTGATTCTGCAGAAGAGAGCAATGCTCCGGCCCCTTTGCGGGAAGGCTCTAAAGCTTCTGAGAAAGCGAGTTCGCAGGCCATAGCCGCATTGACTAAAGTCATCGAGAAGAAGTACAGCTTGCAGAACGCTACTGCTGAAAGCGTCACAGAAGAAAGCAAGGGAGTAATAAAGGTCAAGGGCAAGCAGAGAAAGAAGCTGTTAGGGCTTATAGGCGTTGATGTGGAGACAGAAGTCACTGTCGACCCTTCTACAGGCGAGACTCTTGACGAGAAAAGGCCTTGGTGGAGTTTCATGGCGAGGTAAGTATCTCTTTCTTTACTTTATTCATTCTTTCTTTAGGCAAGTCTTAGTCTGCTCATCAAATCTTCTCACTCTCAGAAGAAGCGCGTATTGGTAGCATATCCACTTTATAGTGGTTAAAATAGAAAGATTTTTAAATAGTGGCCAATCTTCTGCCTATATCCCGCCAGAAATCATATCTGAGGAGAAAAACAATGAGATACTCAACAAACTATGTCAGCGCGCTGCTCATCTTAACCTCATTCGCTCTGATAAACGCTGATTCTCAGCCTAAAAATAGCCATCCTAAGGACAACTATCAAAAGAAAGAGAATATAATCGGGACCCAGAATAAGCAAAAGCCTTATGGCAATGATCCAAATAACTTGTATAGGGTGAAAGAATTGGCAAAAATGCGCAAAGAGCTTGGGAAGAAGCATTCCTGCGTCGGGATGGGCATGAGCATTCTGGAAAACAAGATATCCCGTATAGATGAGGCGGCAGAGTTAGCGATAAAAGACGCTTTGAATGTCTGCAATACGCTGCCAAAAGGCAAGCCAGGCAGTATCGCGCGCGAATCTCTCAAAAGATGCGCAGGCTACCTGAGTTCAGATGTGACTTATATGTTTGTCTGCAACAAATAAAAATGAGGTCTCTTCTCTCAATCAGAAATGGTTCTTAGGCAGCCTCAGCTCACCCTCTCTTCTGCACTCTCAATGCTCCTCCAGCGCGGTAGCGCTGCCTGAACTTCTTCTTTTTGCGCTCATTCACCTGCTCGTAAGACTGCTCCATAGACGCATTCTTCTCTTCAGCGACTCTTCCGAATCATCCTTTAATCACTCCTATAGGCAGTAGCCTGACAATCGGGATTCCTATCCCTAACTCCTTGCTCACTCTGATGACTTCATCAATATCCTTGTACACTTCAGGAGCTTCCTCAGCTATGGTCTTCCAGGAAGCGGATTTGACCTCGATACCTTGCGCTTCGAGGCGTCTCTTCACATCCTCTCCGCGGATGTTATGCAATGCCTTGCTTCGTGAGCTCACTCTGCCAGCTCCGTGCGCTGTCGAGCTGAAAGAGACCTCTTCAGCTGTCTTTGTTCCAGCAAGGACGTAAGAGGCAGTGCCCATGCTGCCGGGGATTATGATCGGCTGCCCGATATCCCTGTACTGTTCAGGAACCTCTTTCCTTCCAGGGCCTAGGCTGCGCGTAGCTCCTTTCCTGTGCACGCAGACTTTCTTCTTCACTCCGTCAATGATATGATCCTCTATCTTCGCGATATTGTGGCAGATGTCATACATCACGCTTATATCAGTCTCTCCGAAAACCTTGTTGAAGCTCTCACGGACATGATGGGTTATCATCTGCTTGTTCGCGAAACCGAAATTCGCGGCGGCAGCCATCGCTTTCAGATATCTCTGTCCTAGCGAGGATTGCACTGGCGCGCATATCAGCTCTCTGTCCGGAAGATCCTTGAATCCGTACTCATCTTCCATGAGCTTTATGAAATCAGAAGCGACCTGATGCCCTAACCCTCTGCTTCCGCAATGGATCATGACTGTTATCTTCTCGTCATCATCTATCCCGAAAACCTTTGCGGCATTATTCTCGAACACTGTCCCTATCTTCTGTATCTCGAGGAAATGATTTCCCGCCCCTAGAGTGCCTACCTGGTCAAGCCCTCTCTGCATCGCTCGTTGCGAAACTTCATTAGGGTCAGCATCCATCTTCCCGTTCTCTTCAGTCTTTACGCAATCCTCTTTCTTCCCGAAACCCTGCTTCACGACCCATTGGGCTCCGCCACCAAGCAGCTCAGTTATCTGGTCTTTAGAGAATTTTGTTCTGCTCCCCCTACCCACTCCGCAAGGGACATTGTCAAAAAGCACTCTTATCAGTTCTGTCTTCTTCTTATTGAAATCCTTGAACGAAAGGTCAGTCCGCAGGAGTCGTACAGAGCAATTTATGTCGTATCCTACGCCTCCGGGGCTTATCACCCCTTCATCGATATCGAAAGCAGCGACTCCCCCGATAGGAAAGCCGTATCCTTGATGCGCGTCAGGCATGACATAACAGGATTTCTGTATCCCTTTCAGATGCGTCACATTCTGCGCCTGTATTAAGGTTTTATCCTCTTTGATCTTCTGGATGAGTTTCTCAGAAGCATATATCACTGCCGGAACTCTCATGCCGTCTTTTCTGGGTATGCGCCAGGCATTAGGCCCTAATCTCTCCAGTTCTATGCCCATCCCGTCCTCATGGACATATCTTCTTTCCTCATTGCCTTTATTTCCGTCGCTCATAAGTCCACCACTACCTGCACCATATATCTATTGTCTTCTTTGCGCACTATCATATCATTGTAAGTTATGGCTTTCACATCTCCATGGGTCTCGTACATTCTTGCATAATCTCCGGAGACTGAAGCTTTAAGCGCAAAAGATGTTTTCATTCCTGTCTTGATCTTACCTATCTTGATTTTCCTGACTTCACGAAGCGCAAAACCTTCAGTGTCCAGAAGGAAGAGCAGCTCTTCAAGGAAATTATACAGAAGCGCGCTCTCATCATTCCCTATCGCAGTGATCTCCCGTCTTAGCACAGGTTTTATCTTTTCCGGACTGAGCATTATCGAGAACATCGCTACAGCGGCATTGCCGAAAGCCTCTTCAAGAGTCTTTCCGAAAGCCCTGAATTTAGCGTCTGCTGTGTGCTCTAGGAATAGGTATCTCTTATCTGTCTCGGCAGGCGTTGCTTTCTTCATTCCTTTATTTTGTTTCTTTGCATACATCAATCCTTGCCAATAACCCGTATTTATATAGTTTGTGCCGTCGTAATGTGCGTGCAAGAATTCACAATCTTTGATTAATGCCTGATATTTCCTGCAGATTCAGTATTTCCTGATGAGGTCTGCGAGCGCAGCGCCGATCGACGTAGGCATCGCAAGGACGATTATTATCTTTATTTCAGTGCCATTATCGAGCCAGCTATTCAGCCCAAAGACATAGACCAAGAATAATGATACCAATAGCGCGATGCCGTAAGCGGTGAAGAATCTCTTGATCGTGAATTCGAGAGCGTTCCTTCCTTCCTCTCCGCGTATGCGGCGATAGCCTATTACATAAATTTCGAGCAGGAGTATCAAGATCGTCGCCACAGCAACAATGATTACATTTGCCCATCCCATCTTCTGCACTGTGGTCAGTAGAGCTCCTTTGAACACGAATGTAAGGCCTATCACCAATGCGCCGAAGAACGCCTCGACTATGTCCTGCGCTGAGAAACGTGAAGGTTTTCTGTAAAGCAGGCGCTCTTTGATCTCCTTGATATCATCATGTATATGCTCAATACTAGGTTTCTTGTTAAGCAGCATGTATTGTTCCTCTTTTTCTCGTTTATCTTAATAAGTTTCAAGAATCTGGTATTCATGAGAGACTTCAGGAACCGAAGTGTTCTGAGACTCGAGTATCGAATCGATCTCTGAGACTGGGCTTGAAGTCGCAGGCGCCGCTGCCGGAGCATCGCTCTCCTGATTGAAGAGTGAGAATAAGCTTGGAGTTTGATCCTGTGGTAAAGGCTCATTCTGACAAGGCGATTGGGAGCCGAACATATCAAGAATAGGGGCTGCTTGGGTAGGCTGCTGTATTAGACTGCCGCTCATTGCCTGCGCAGGAGTTGAAGGCAGCTGTATTCCTCTGCTCTCGAGCCAGTTGCGCAGCATAGCTACAGCGTGCCTGACATCCTCTACATGGTCCTCTCTTGTGTCGATGGTTATTCTCATCGTTGATCGCCTTAAGGCGCCACTCCTTTTTATAGTTTGTCTTATTTTATGGCTCTGTCCTGAATCTATTGGTGAAAACTTTTTTTGTTGTCGCGTTATGATTTAACAAATGGTTATTTAAATTATGTTAATGAGAGCGACGGCAAAAAAAGAATGATTCAGGACAGGGGCATTTCTTTCGCATCATCTTATCCAGTAATATACTCTAACTGTCTTCGGATCAAGGAAAGAGATGTTGCCAACTATGAACAGCGTCTCAAGCTGTACATCCTTCTGCGGCAGGTCTAAAGGCACTATGTTCGGATCTCTAGAGATATTTATCCTGTAGTCATATAGTTTCACGAAGTCAGGGTAATAAGTCCTTATCGATGAGTTGAGGCAGGAGTAATTCTCAGATATCACGCAGTCCCTGAACTGAAGGTTCTCTTTCAGCACGCTTATCAGGTCAAGATTCTTGCTAGAGAATTCAGACTCCTGCCTGGAGTTCATCACGAAAAGCAGGAAAAGGAATGATATTATTATCGCTACAGCGGCCTCTAATGTGTGCATGAAACCTTTACGGTTGATAAGGCGAATCCCGCAGGGATGGCGTGAGCGGTCTTTCTTTGATTTCATATCATTCTCAGCTCTTTTCATAAGCATTTATGCCTCTCGCATGATCATCATTTCCACAGCAGTATGTTCAGCGCGGCGCGCGACTGATTGCCATACTTGTCGAGCACCCAGATGGGCGTTGAGCTTCCTTTAACATTAGCTTCTGTGTAAGGGGTTGTCCCATGAGTGAACATCTTATCATTGCTTGCGTTGAGGACTGTTATGTTGATGTCATAACCTCTGCCCCATTCTTCTCTTGTGAGCGAATAATTGACGCTTTTGAGAGCGTTGAGATTCCTAGAAGAGAGCCCGTTAAGCACTATGGGCAGGCCGTATTCCGCAGCGTACTCATTCCTCAGACCTCTTGTGTCTGAGCCGTCGTCATGGAATACCATCGTATAAGTGAATTCACCGTCAAGCTCAGCGCTTACAGTGACTTCAAGATCCCCGTCATGGCATTGCTTCACTGAGGCGTCATCGCTGAATATGAACGCGAGCCCATAGTCTCCGTCGTAATAATTGATATAATCTGTCGTGAAAGTGTCGCACGTAGAAGTATTGTAGTTGATCGCTCCGTTATTGATCCCGTCTATATAATAATCGCCATATCTGTCAAGGCCTAAAGTCAGCTCAAGAGTTGCGCCGTCTCCCTGCGCTGCAGAGAATATCCTGCTATTATTGACGAAGATGTAAGCTGTGTGGTTCAAAGCTATCGACTCGCGTCTGTAGCGCGCCAGTATCCTGTCAGAGCTGAAGATGCGCTTATCATCAGGCAATGCCGCGCCTTCAATAGTGGCGCTGAAACTGCGTATCTTGATTCCGTCGCGGTAGATCGCCTGCGAAAGCACATTGTCAGTGAATGTCAGACCCATACTCGCAGTGCTTACTGACTGGTCGTCAGGAGAGAAAGCGCTTGAGAAAGAAGGTTTTGAGTAATTCTCAGCCGAATGCAGCAGTGTTATTGTCTTTATTCTGGGGGGGAAGCTTGTCAGGAAGAACAATCTCTTGTCAGCTATCGACCAATAGCTCTCTTTGATTCCGTAGCTCTCAGCATTGCCAGAGAACTGGAAAGACATTATGATGGGCACTTCGCTCAATGAATTATTGGATCGCAGGATTATCGGCGTCTGGTTCACAGTCCAGGAAGCATTCTCAAGAAAGCTGGCCTTGACTTCCGCGAGAGGGAGAGCTTCAGTCAGTCCAGAAGTCAGTTTCGCTTTGACAGTTATCAGGAACCAGATGAGGTAGATGAGGAATATCGCTAGGCTCAATATCCAGTCGATCTGGGTCATGCCTTTATTTGATATTCTATGCCTGCTGCCAGGCACGCCTTTTTTTTGCTGCATTGCTTGGCTAAATCAGTGACGTCTTTTAAATCTTGTGACGCTGTGGCAGACTTTATGTTCACTGCGCCGTCAAAACCTTTAAAAAGCTAAGTCTTCCTCGGAGCTTTAAGGGCTCGTAGTCTAGCGGTTATGACGTCGCCTTCACACGGCGGAGGTCTCCGGTTCAAATCCGGACGGGCCCATGCACTCTCTTTTCTTTGATACTATTTTCTGATCTTTTACAAGGATTAATTATGCTTTTGCTTGCAGGATTCTGGGGTTTCGGAGTTACTCCGGAGTTGGGCTTCGCCCTGGCACATGCGTTGTGATCGCAATTTGGTTATTGCAGCGTTTCTAAGAATTCTTTAACCTATTCGCCGAATACCCGTAGAAAATTGCTGTCAATCTGCGCCTCAACCTCTTCAGCGCTCATCCCTCTCAGTTCAGCTATCTTCTTTATCGTCTGCGCTATGAACACCGGCTCATTGCGCAGCCTTTTCGCAGGCGCCTGATAAGGCGCGTCAGTCTCTGTCAATAAGGTTGTGAGCGCGCATTGCTGGACAAGCTGCTGGAAATGCGCGTTATGGACGATGCTGCAGGGTATCGAGAACAGCCATCCTTTGGCTTCGCACTTTTTCGCTAGCGCAAGGCTGCCGCCGAAGCAGTGCATTATGACCGCTGGAAGGTCGTATTCCGCGATAAGGTCTGCGGCTTCCTGCTCCGCTCCGCGCGAATGGATTATTACTGGTTTCCTGATCTCTTCCGCAAGCGAGAGGAACTTAGTGAGGATGTCTTTCTCTCTCTTGCGCTCCAGCTCTCCTGTGACCCAGTGATAGTCTATCCCTATCTCTCCAAGAGCCGCGATCTCTTGAGAATGCTCTTTTATGAACTGAAGCTCTGCGTCTATCCGCTCATCTGTGAGTTTCAGCGCCTCGACAGGGTACATCCCTAACGCTGGGCGCACTATGTCGTATTTCTTGGCGAGTGAGAGAACGTTCCTATTGGTCTCTGCATTGAGTCCGTTGGTTATTATCGCCCTGAAGCCGGCAGCTCTGGCTCTCTCGATCACTTTGTCCTGGTCAGCGCTGAATCTTTCATGGTCAAGATGGCAATGCACATCAGTCAGCATGGTTACCTCTTTGCAGCATCACTAATAAGCATAAAGCAAAATTTTATAATCCTCTTGTCACTAATGCATTTAAATATCTTTTGAGGATAATCTGAATCTATGGCAAAGCTTAAAGGGAGAACTGCGGCAGTAAAGAAATCAAGGCTTAAGCTTTTCGGCGTAATACCTAAGACTGAGAAGCAGAAGCGCTTCATGCAGGCATTCATACTTATAAAGACAGTGATATACCTGATAATCTTCGCGCTTGTGATACTATTCCTCTATGGGCTGAAAAGAATAAGTTAATGACACTTATGCATTAATCGCACTCTAAGTTCAGAGAGAGGTTGGTTCGTCGGCTAATCTTTCAAGCATGCTTTTATCTGAGTTGAAATCTAGCTCGGAAAAATTACCGCGTTCGTGGCAGATCGCTCCCGCATGCAATGCCTGAATAGTTCCTTTGTGAGAAGGATTTGACAGGTCATAACTGAATTCTTTAAGAACAAGCTTTCCTTCAGGAGTGTCTACTTCAAGAAATCTGCTTTCATGATCATAGAATTCACATCTATCACAGCTTATATATCCATCACAACGTATATTCTCGATATTCCTGATTGATACCATAACCCTCAGCGACAGCTTAGAATTAATAAATGTATCGTCTTTTCTGACGTTATCCCTAATTAATTTTCCGTCGCATAATCTTCAAGGCAATATTTTTAAACACTCTCTGGCTATTCCTTCCAATGATACTGGGAGTGACAGGCACTATCGGCGCAGGCAAGGAGACTGTTGTCCAGTATCTCAAGAAGAAAGGCTTTGCGCAATTCTCTTTCTCGCGCATGATCCGTCAGGAAGCGCGCAGGATGGGCAAGGCCATGGACAGGAGAAGCCTGCAGGAAGTCGGAGATTCTTTGCGGCAGAAGTACGGCGATGAAGGCATCTTCGCGAAGCGCATAGTCGAGAAGATAAAAGCGCGGAAGATCCAGAACGCCGCTGTCGACAGCATCCGCAGCCCCTGGGAGATCGAGGAATTCCGGAGGAACGGCGATTTCATACTCTTAGCCGTCGACGCTGACCAGAAGATAAGGTTTGAGCGCACAAGGAAGCGGAAGCGCATGACTGACGTCGATGATTTCGGGCAGTTCAGGAAGTTTGATGAGAAAGAGATAATCGGCGAGCCAGGCTCTCACCAGCAGATAGGCAAGAGCGTGCAGATGTCTGATTTCAGGATCATGAACAACGGCTCTTTCGAGGAATTATATTCTCAGATAGACGCGATACTTGAGAAGCTGCATTTCAAAGCTTGAGATAAGGGATCGCTTCATCAAGAGAGCTTATCTTGATGTGCGGCGTCGATCCATTCTCGAAAGCGCAATGCTTTGTCTTATCGCTGGGGCAGGCGATTATGAAACCGATTCTTGCCTCTCTCGCAGCAGTTATCCCTCTTGGAGAATTATCAATCCCTAAGCATACGCTAGGCCCTATCTCGAGAAGCCGTGAGCCTAAAGTGTATTTGCCCCCTTGGTTCAGTATTCCTTCTCTCTTCAGTAAAGGATCGCTTTCAGATACAAGATAATCATATTTCCCTCTCAATCCTGCTTTCTCCAGCAGGAGTTCAGCCCTGTGCCTGTAGTTCTGAGTCACTATCACTTTAGGGATGCTTCTCAGGTGATGGAGAAGCTCGAGCGCGCCAGCGGCAGGCTTGACCCTGCCTGAGTATTCATCAATGTATTCATCAATGCGTCTTTGTGCCCTGTCAAAAGTCAGGCCTTCAGTTACTGCGAGATCATTGCGCTCTATCAATTCTTTAGTCCCTCCGCCGCCATTGAGCCAGAGCGAGAAATAGCTATCATCATCAATCTCTATCCCGAACTGCGCGAACAGCGCTTTTTTCGCGAGATGGTCTATCTCTTCAGAATTCCCAAGGAGAGTGCCGTCGCAGTCTATCAGGGCAGCGCAGTATCTTATGGGCATTAGACTATCGAGCTTTTCGTCCAGGCATCCTGCGTCAGAGCATTTTCCCGGAATATCTGAAAATTTCATCATTCTCTCAATCCTCAACCTGTATTATCTTGTCCCTGCAGCGCTGGCCGCTCATGATCGCGGCGCGTTTTCCTAGAAGCCGAGAAAGATGCTTTATCAATTCTTTGTTCGCCTTTCCGTCTTCTGGAGCGGCCGCGATATCGATAAGAACCGCTTTCCTTGATTCATCCCATCCTTTGATTCTTGTCTGATTGGCTTTTGTCCTTACTCTCACTGCGAAAAAGCGTTCTCGCAGCGCTGGAATATCCTTCTCGTCAGAGATCTTTCTCATGGGATAAGCTTATCATAGCCACTGTTCGCGCAATCTCCTGATATCTCAGTTGTAATCTCTCCAGGTGTGCTTGCACTTATTGCAGCGCAGGAATTTAGTCTCAGGTTCGTCAGAAGCCCTTGTCTGGACAAGCCAGTAATGCGCACGGTCATTGCCGCACTTAGGGCAGTCAGCGTCTGTGAGCGGAAGGCTGTCAGTGTCAGAGCGCTCTATCACTGAGACCTCTTTCTTAGTGTCAGAGCCTTTCTCGCTCAGTGTCGCGTCATCGATATCTTTGGACTTGAATCCGCAACCGCATACCATCAGTCTTTTATTGCCTTCTTTCTTAGGCATCAATATGGCGCCGCATTTCTGGCAAAACATCGTACCACCTCAATCATTTGACTATTCCTGCCGCTCTCAATAACTCTATGAATCCTATCTTGATATATCCCAGATAAGGTATCCTGAAGAACGCTGTGCCCAGCACTCTCTCCTGCGAGATGAAAGTCTCATCGATGCATCCGTTCCTGCAGCTGTCAGGAGTCTTCAATGAGTCCTTATTTATCCTCCAATTATCCCCTTTAGTCCTATAATGGTATCCTTGACTGTCAGCAGATGGATTCCAAACCTCTACAACCCTATGGATTATTGGGTCACTCTTCGGATAGAGCGCGTGGCTCCAGAAGATTATCACATCCCCTTCAGAGAGGTCTTCAGGATCCTTGCCGCGCACGACTATGATATCCCCTTTGTTGAATCCGTTGCTGAAATCATAACCTGAGAATTCCTCTCTTGATATGTTGATGTTCTCGTAATACTGCCCACCATTGAGCCAGTATTCCTGGAATCCGCTGTTATGCTCCATAGAGCTTGAGACTACCGCGACAACAGGGTATCTGGTGCTTAGCGCGAATCCAAGCCCTGGATAGACTATGAATTTTATAAGCAAGAACGCAAGGACTACATTTGCGAGCCAGCTCAGGAAAGAGTCTTCCTCCCATAAGAAGTGCCACACTTTATCGGCCCAACCCCTCCTTTTCTCAGTTTTCATCCAGTCCTTAAGGGGTGAAGGTGGGTATTATAAAGATTGTGGGGTGGGAGTGGGTAATTGGGCTATAATCTATTGTATACCCTCTATAATCTGGCAGTCTGATCCACAACAACCTATTTAAAGGACTGCGTCATGCCGGATTCAAGGCCTTTCAGAGGGCTGGATGAATGAAGTCATAGAACATTTCCCTGAGCCATCATGAGATTCTGTCCTATATGCGGCAAGAAAGACATCGAGGGAGAGATGTGCAGCAGCTGCGCTGCCCGGGAGATATCTTCAGCGATGAAGATAAATGATATCTCAGTCACTGTCTGCGTCGGCTGCAAGAGCGCGTTCCTTCATAACAAATGGGTCAAGTTCAGCGGCCTTGGAGATATCCTCCTGAAATTGGGGCGTAAAGCCTTGAGCAATAAGCTTGACGCGAAGATAACTCCTCTTATCCCTGAGAAAGCTGAATTGAAGCCAGGACTGAATGTCGACGCTGAGATCGAAGTCGCGCTTTCTGAGAAAGAGAAGTATTACATCCCCGCTAAATTCATTATGACCACCTGCCCTAAGTGCGGCAAGGAAGGGGGGCAGTATTTTGAGAGCATGCTCCAGCTGCGCGACTGTCCGAGAGAGATCATCGATTTCGTCAAGGCTGACGTGTTCGAGAACAGGAAGAGGGGGGCGTTCATAGTCAAGGAAGACAAGGTCGGCAGCGGAATCGATATGCAGCTCACGTCCAACAATTACGCGAAATCTTTGGGAAAGAGGCTTGTCAAACGTTTCGGCGGAATCCTCAAAGTCAATGCCAGGCTTTACAGCACTGACAGGCAGACATCGAAGCAAGTGCATAGGGTAACTGTTTTCTATCAGGCGATGCCTTTCAAGATAGGAGAGGTCATGCTAATAGATGGCAGAGTGCTCAAAGTTACAGAGATCGGCAAGCAATTGTACGGCTATGATCTGAGGCTGGGAAAGAAAGTATCTTTCGGCTATAAGAAAAAGCCTTTCACTATACTCCAGCAGAAGAAAACTACTGTTGTGAAGGTCTATCCTAAGATCGAAGTCCTGCATCCTGACAATTATGAGAATGTCGTTGTGAAGAATAGCGCTGAAGTCAAGAACGGCGAAGAGGTCTCTGTTGTTGTGCTTGAGGATTCTGGAGAGATATTCCTTGTCTGAAGTGTTTCTTCTCTATAGTGTCGAATAACATAAGCTTTATATACCCTCTTCTTGCGGAATTATTATCATGAAGACAATCGAAGAACCTAGCGGAAACCGGCTGTATTACTCAAAAGAATGCCATACTGAATGGGCAGAGTCATTGCTGCGGCACGCGAAATTCGCGATCGCTCAGTATCATGCGGCAGTCTCTGAGCCTCTTATGAACATATCTCCGCAGCTCTCACAGCTTCTTGGCGAAGAGAGCTTTGTGTTCGATACAGGATTCTCTATCAATACGCGCTATGATAAGACTGTATGCGAGCTTGCGGAATTGGTCAGACGAAAGCCTGAAGATATGTCAGAAAGAGAGATCTCAATATTGGAAAAACTCTCTAAAGAAGCGGGAGTGTTCAACAGCGTGGCGATGTTTTTCCCTGAAAGCCAAGTGAAGGCCTTGAATGGGATATACTCCGTGATGATCCCTGAACTTGGGAGGTTTTGCGATTCTTATATGGACATCTTTGTGAATGCGTTAAAACATCTTCAGGAATCTCTGGACATGAAGCTTCCGGAAGGCTCTTCAACTAAAGAGGATAAGATACTGCATAATAAGCCTCTTGTCTATCCTTTACATATCTGTTCCGCACACGCTCTTCTTGAGGAATTTGATCTGCTTTCGCTTGCGGAATATAAGAGTAACGTAAGTAAGATGCAGAAAGAATATTGGGATGAGGTTCGTGATATCGCTTCAGTGACGATCCCTATCTTGACTTCAGATAGATAAGTTTCGGGCGCTGTCCTGAATCTCGCCAATATTTAAATAGGACTTCCGCTTTCTGGGCTTCATGTGGCCTTTCAGCAAGAAAGCGAAGCCTGACGCGGAAGCGGTCAAGAAGCTAGAGGAGCAGGATAAGAATATCCCTTCTGAAGAGCAGATCGGGCAGCAGGACGCTGAGTTCAGGGATCAGGGAGGAGAGATAATGACTAAATCTCTCCGCAAGATGAAAAGGATATGAGCTATCATTCCTGTACCTGTTGTCTTTATGATCATTCTTTGCAAGTCTTTCTGTCTCCAGCAAACTATTTATACTCTTTTCAAGGACTTGCAGGAATGGCAGAACTTGTCAGGCTTGATGGTGGCGCAGGAGAGGGCGGAGGGCAAATAGTCCGGACAGCCCTTGCGCTCTCAGCATTGACTGGCAAGCCTTTCATCATCGAGAACATCCGTAAAGGACGTCCGGTTCCTGGACTGAAAGCCCAGCACATGCACGCGATAAAGATTATGGAGAAGATGTGCGGCGGAACTTCTGAAGGCGCTGCTGTAGGCTCTGAGACTCTGAAGTTCTTTCCCGGAAAGCTCTCTTCAGGGAATTTCGGGATCGATGTAGGCACTGCGGGATCGCTCACTCTTATATTGCAGTCAGCGATTCTTCCCTCATTGTTCTGCCCAAGCAAGGTTTCTTTCAGACTTTCAGGAGGGACTGATGTCGCGTGGAGCATGCCTGTAGATTATTTCGCCAAAGTATTTCTTCCGCATATCGCTAAATATGCTGAAGTCTCTTTCAAGCTGGAAAAAAGAGGGTATTATCCTGCCGGAGGGGGAAGGATCGCGCTGAAGATAGTCCAGAAATATTCCGGAGAGAGATGGAAAGAGGCTCCAAGATTCAGGCTTGACTCGCAAGGAGGTATCATGGCAGTGCGAGGGATATCTCATGCTTCTTCAGACCTTGAAGCGAGCAAGGCAGCAGAGATCCAGGCAGACACTGCGCGGAAAAACTTGCCAATGCTCAAGTGCCCTCTGGATATAAGTTCTGAATACTGCGGAGCTGAGTCTTCAGGCTCGGGAATAACTCTTTGGGCGTCATTCTCGAAAGACGGGGTTTCGCTCGACAGCATGAATCCTGTGATACTTGGCGTTGATGCTCTCTGTGGCAAGAAGATCTCTCCTGAATCAGCAGGGAAGCGCGCAGCGCAGGAATTGCTCTTAGAGATGAATTCTGGCGCAGCAGTCGATGAGCACCTTGCAGACAATCTCATCCCTTTCCTGGCCGTTTTTGGCGGAGTGATGAAAGTATCTAGGATCTCGGATCATACTCGCACGAATGTGCTTGTCACAGAAGCTTTCCTTGGGGAGGTCTTTGACTTCAATGAAGGCAGCAGGATGATCTCTGTCAAGAATCCTGCGATAGATAAGCTGATTGATCAGGTTAGTGGAAAATAGTTGTTACTGTCAATCGCCGCGTCTAGCTTAATGCTTATACAGATTTTCCCCCTTGACAGAGTCAGGGGGGAGGAAAATCTGGAGGAATAAGATACAATCGCGGCTACATCTCATAATTATCTTAAGAATCCATAAGAATATCTTCTTTAGATATTGCGCATCTTTTTTCCTAAAATAGGATCTTTCACTGCTGCGCTGTCGCGTGCTGTTCCATGAGCCCTAATTCTATGTCTGTCTTCAGCTCAAGGACTTCATAGTACACTCTCTTGCGTTCCTGAGGGTTCGCGGCTAGCGAGCCGTAAGCTTGCTGTATTTGCTTGTACAGTGATCTGGCTGTTGCGAAGTCTTTGCGCTCGATAGCCTCATGCGCCTGCTCTATGAGCGAGTACACAGGGAATACCTCTGTTGTCGAGGCCTGCATGGCGCTTGAGAGCGGCTGCTCAATGACCTGTCTGCGTATGACCTCTTCAGCTGAGGCTTTGAACTCCTTGCTCAGCACAGATTGCCTCTCTTTCTCGAGACGTTCGTAAGAATACTGTATCATCTCCTCTTTCTGCTTTATGAGCTCCTCTCTCCTCTTCAGCTCGTCAAGATCCATGATCCTCGCAGTGTGCTGGTTGATCTTCTCCTGCAGTCGTTCAATCTCTTTCTTCTGAGCTTTCATCATGCGGCTGCCGGACTCCTCGATCTTCGCGAGATTCTCTTTTATCTCTCTGGATTTGCTGATCTGGTCAAGTTTCTTCCTGAGCTCGTCGCGCTCTTTCTGCAGGTTCTTGTCAAGATTCTTGAAATTGAGCTCTTTGCGCGCTATCTCTGACTCTTTGCGTTTGATGACCGCTTCCCCTTTCTCGAGCCTGTCAACAGCTTTCAGGACATTGTTCTCTCTTTCAGCTATGTTATGCTTCTCAGACTCTATAGTGCTGACAAGTTTCAGGAGTTCGCGTTCTTTAGAGTCAAGCAATTGCTTGTCCGCCTCTAGGCGCTTGACATTCTGGACTATCCCGTCCTCTTTCTCTTCCAATAATTTGATCTTGCTCTGGAATTCCCCTATGTAAGCTTCCATGCTTGTGACGTCCTCTTCAACCCCTGCGCGTTTCTTCTCTAGCTGGCCTATCTCGTCTTTCAGCCTGTTGACCCTGTCTATGGTTGTCTTTTCTATCTCTGAGAAGTCAGCGCGTTTTTTCTCCAGCAATAATTCAGCCTCTTTCGCTCTTTCTTCTTTTTGCTGCGCGTCCTGCAGCCTTTTCCCTAAAGAATCTTTGACTTTTGAGAATTCTTCCTTGTCTTTCAGCAGAGCGTTCTCCTGTCTTTTCAGCTCGTCAGATTTCTGAGCGAGTACGCCATGCTCTTCCGCATTGCGTCTCTGGAGATCCTTGAGTGAGGATTCAAGCATGCTCTTCTGGCCTTCAATCTCCTGCTTCTTCGCCATCAGCTCTGATACCTGCGCGGCCAGCGTCTCTTTCTGCTTGTTCAGTGATTCCACATCTTTGGTTATCCTTCCTGTCTGCGCGTTTAATGTCTCGTGCTTCTTGGAGAGCTCTGAAGCGAAAGCCTTTGAGTGGTCCTCTTTGCGCAGCAGCTCCTGCTCTTTTCCTGTGAGCGTGCTCTCTCTCGTGTTGAGCCCTAGGGCGCGCATGTCTATCTTCTTGGCTAACGCAGTGAGTATGTCCTGTTTCCTGCGCAATATATCCTCTTTCTCATCCATTTCTTTCCTATGCAGCTTGAATGAATGCTCCAGCTCAGTGAGCTGGCGCTCTTTCTCCATTATGGCCGCAGTCAGCCGCTCATATCTCTTTTCAAGCTTCTCTTTCAGGGAGGGAGGCTCTTGCTTCGTCTCTGGGATATTTATCGCTTTATTCTCTTCTTTGAACTCTTGAGGTTGCGCGTTCATCTGCGAAGCAGGTTTTGGTCTCTTCATCGCCCTATCTTTCTTGCTTTTCTTCTGCTGAAGAATCTCTTTTTTGGCAGCTTTCAGGATCTTTATGCTGTGGGTCTGCGGCATCTCTTCAGAAAGCTCTTCTTCGATAGGGATCTCAGGCTCTTTTGAAGGCATCTGCGGAGGAGGGAGCGGGGGGGCGAGCTGTTTCGGCTTCTCTTCTTCAATCTTCTTTCCGAAAATCCTTGAGAATAATCCTTTTTTCCGCTTAGGCGCTTCAATGAGCTCTTCAGGATTAGGAGGGGGGCCTAGAACCTCATCAAGCCGTCTGCTATCATCGTCAGACTTTTCTTGCACCTGAACACCCCTTTTTTAAACCCGCTGTTGTGAGTGTTTATATACTTTTATCACCATCCCAGAATGGTTAAGTTATCTCTGAGGTTTACGGACAAAAAGCTTTATAAAGGGGGGCTAATCAGTTAATGCTATGACTACAGAACTTTCATGCACGTCCTGCAAGCGCAGGATCACAAACCTTGAAGGAACAGTCAGATTCTCCTGCCCTAAATGCGCTAAGCGCGAGATTGTGCGCTGCGGCCACTGCAGGAAGATCATCGCGAAGTACGAATGCGCGGACTGCGGCTTCATAGGGCCCAACTGAGACGGTGTTCAATGGCCCATGTTGTTGTGACGATGAAGATAATGCCTGAAGAGGTAGATTCTGACCTTAATGCTATCGAGGCCGCTGCCACCAAGCTCATAACTGAGTTCGGAGGCAAGGTCGGCAAGAGCGACCATGAGCCTGTGGCGTTCGGACTGAAAGCGATCAAGCTGATGTTCGTCATGAACGAGAATATCGGTTCTACAGAAAGCCTTGAGGAAGAGATAAAGAAGATGGGCAGTGTCGCTTCAGTGGATGTCATCGATGTCAGAAGGACTATAGGGTAAGGATTTTTGTCTTTTTATGAAGTATTTTTTTTGTGTATGCCGTAATTCTGCGCTGTTTCACTGATATTTGTTGGAACGCTTTCTTTCTTTCCGGAACAATTCCGTGATTTCAGCAGTTGTTCCGGGAATCTTCCACAAATCCATAATAACCATTGATGCCTAATGCATCCAAGGTGATTTAATGGAATGCAGAATGCTCTTAGGGATTGTCCTGTGCGTGATGATCATCCTTGCTCCAGTGGCATTGGCTGCGAAGCCAACGAAAATGATAGATCCTGGAAAGAAAAGGCTTTCTGAGAATAATCCGTCGGATCATCATCTTGGATCATGCTGCAGGGAGAGGATCCTTCTGAGAGATCATCCCCCCATCGGGAGAATGATGATGCCTGCTCCGAGATAAGCTCTTCAAGGATTTGCCTGCTGGACAGGCTTATTCGCTTTTCTCTTGATGACGAAATAGTAGACTATCGCGTCGATTATCCCGCCGAGAATAACGACTATCAGCCATAAGACTTTATCGTTAGGGTTCGGGAAATCTCTCCTTATCACGTCAATGAGCATTATGATCCAGATCACGAAAGAGATAAGGCATATCGTTATTGAGAAGAGCATCATCAAGCCAGCGTTTCCAGTCAGGATTCTTCATCTTCCAGCAGTCTCCACCATTCTATCCCTATCAGGAGCAATCTGTCTTTTCTTAAGTTCTTGAAAAACTCTTTTGTCGAGTTGTGGAACAAATCTTTGAATTCTGTGAAGCCCAGGTATATAGGGTTGAGTGCTGTGGCTGTGCGTACGCTCACTCTTCGCGCGACGCTCTCGATTGATTTTGGATCTGGAGTCTGCCGGAAAACCAGCAGTAAGTCAATATCCGATGTCTTTGTCTGATTGCCTCTTGCATAACTGCCGAATAACGCAGCGATGACCGGTTTTTCAGGCATTTCTTTAAGGAAATCATGCACAGCATGTCTGACTTTTGCGGGAAGTTGCTCAAGCTATTCATGCTCTATAACGTGCAGCATTGGGGTGAGTGCTTGTCTAGAGTAGTTGAGAGTGTACTGTTTTTGGTTTCCGGCTTTCTGTTCTTTGATTAAAGGGTATATTCTCTTGAGGGAGTAATGGAACGCAGGCATGCCTATTCTCAGATGTTTTGCAAGTTCGCGCTGATGTATTCTCGGATATCACTGCTTTACGCAGAAGTGCAATATAAACCTTGCGGCCTTTCCGTCGGAGAGTCTCCGGAATTCTTGGAAATACGCATCATCCCCCTAACCACTTCTGCATCTTTTTTTTGTTCGATATATCTCTTATTCTATTAAATCAGTTTAATCTACAGGAGAAATAGGCTTAATAGATAAATTAGTTTAATATCATTATAGTAAACCTTATATAGTTAAACCAGTTTAACCGTATTTATGGCCATAAAACAAGGGATAAAAGAGTTTATCCTGAGCGGTAAACTTCTTGAGGAGAAGAAGCTGCTCATTCCAGCAGCAGACAATTATTTCAAGGCATTAGTGCAGAGCGCGGACTGGTTCATACAGCAATCGTTAGGAAAGATCCCGGACAGCCATTCTGAACGTTTCCGGATGCTCGAAGGATTCAATAAAGAGCTTTATCTGATCATAGATGGGTTGTTCAGATATTATGTGAAAAGTTATCGCGACACTATCTCAATGGAAGAATTGGAGAGGATAAAAGATGGGCTTAGAAAAACCTTATTCATTACAGGGCTTGACAAAGAGCTTAAAGAAGATATTTGAAGCGCATAAGGGATCCGTCTTTGATATCATCATTTTTGGCTCTCTGGTCAAAGGGAAAGAGGATGTAAGTGATCAGGATGTCTGTGTGATCTTCCTCAAGAAAGAAGATAAAGCTCTCGATAAAGTCGGCGCAATCCCCGGAGTGCACTCAGGATATCTTATGCTTGAGGAATTATATTCACAGCCTCTCTGGAAGACATTATTGCGAGAAGGATATTCTGTCAAGTCAGGAAAGGCTCTCGCCGAGATATTCGGAGAGAGAAGATATGGGCTTTATACCTATGACCTTAGAGGCATGAAGCGAAAATCGAGATTCAGCCAGATATTGAAAGGGTACAGGTCTGAATCGATATTGGCGCGCGTCAACGGAATTCTTCTCAAGCCCGGAGTTGTGCTTGTGCCGATAGAGCGCGTCGAGCTTTTCAGGTCATTCCTTGAGGTGTGGAAGGCTAAATATTCATTGAAATACATCTCGATGCAGGAGATGTGACTTTCACTTCCCGAACCACTTCTTCATCTCTTCCTCTTCCTTCGCTATCTGCTGCTTGAGCTTGTCTTCGAAAGGGATCTCTGGCTGCCGCGTTGTCTCTTTTTGCGCCTGCGCTCTCTGCTCTGTCTGAGGCGGTTCTTGAGGCCGTATCTGCACTTCTTCCTTCTTCAATTCTCGCATTGCCCGTTCTTTCTCCTTCTTGTCTTCCGAAGGATGGAACTTGCCGAGATAGACGACTATCGCGCCGATCAATGGGATCGCGAGCAGAGGGATAAGCATCTTCGAGAGAGGGGTTGATTGCTCTAGGTCTATCCCGAACGTGTCAGCTATCCCCATGTTCTCTATCCGCTTCCTGCATTCCTCGCTGAGGATGCCTTTAATCCTGTAGGTTATCTCCTGCGGCTTATCGACAGTGTCGAAGTTCCACATGACTACCGGATCTGATTCAAGGACTTTCAGCGCCGCTTTCGTGTCCTCACTGAAGTCAAGGCTGTCTATCTGCTCTGCGAGGCATTTAGGGATCTTCTGGATGAAGCTGTAGCCATTCAAAGCCTTTTTAGGGATGATTGTCGTAGTGATTGTCGTCGTGTCTGAGTCCTTGTCATAGGAGGATCTTATCTTCAGGCTGCTCGCGTCAGCTGTGGCTAATGATTTCTGCAGAGTGCCGTCTTTGTCTTCTTCGATGTTTATTCCTATGCTGTCGAGCATCTCTTGCGAGACTGGCTTGTTTATGTTGAGAGTTATCGTCTTCTCTTCCTGTCTCTGGATGTCTCCTAATAGGAACGCGATGATCGGGTCTGGATTGATCGTGAGGAATTGGTCTTCGGATGAGAGTTCATCGCTGCTTTGCGCTACTGTCTTTGGGATTGTCAGTGTTATTGTTGTGTTCTTCAGCGAAGTGAGTCTTGGGTTTTTTATCGCGAAAGAGAGCAGTGATCCTTCACCGTCTTTCTGCACTGCCTTGCTTATTGTTGGAGGAAGGTATTTGCTCAGGGTGTCTACCATGTCTTTAGGTTTCTGTTCAGCTACCTGGCTTTTGTCTTTCAGGGAGTCTAATAGCGACTCTTTAGGCTTCCCTTTCAGGTCGTCAGCGATTGTTGTTGTCGTTTTCTTCTTGATCGTGAACTGTATTGTTGAGGTTTTTGTCTCTTGCTCTGCTGCGCATTCTACTGTCAATGTGTTGGCCCCTTCTTTAGGGTTCAATGCTGCCTGTCCGCTGTTGCTCTTGCCTAGCTGTATGCTGTTGGCGTTGTTGAGCTTGTAGCTGCAGCTTGCTTCTTTGGTGGTTTCGAAGAGGAGCAGCACTTCTGCTGTTGAGTATTCCCTGTTCTGCGGACTTGAGACGGTCATCCCTAAAGGAGTTTTATCTGGGATGATTGGTTTCTTGCTGCAGCTGTTTAACTTGCATTCATAATCAGTAGCGCAATCATCGCTCACCATGCATTGGACGCATTTATTTTGTGGGCTGCATATTTTCTGCGTGCTGGAAGCTGCGCAGTCAGT
>DATDYN010000005.1:0-16568 GCA_035289005.1 Candidatus Nanoarchaeia archaeon | reverse complement strand
GTGTTGTTTGTGATATTAATGTATTCTGATCTCCATCCGCAGCTGTCTCCTGTTCTTGCGTTGTTCGTTAGTCTAATAGGGTCTTTTTCTGTTCCTTTAAGATATGCCCCAATCCAGTCGAGTGGTTGTGTTCCTTTAGGTTCGAGCACGAAGTCGTTATGTCCTGCATTGTATGCTGTTTGTATGAGCGCGGAAGCAAACACTCCTGTACGACCAAGATATTTTTTATATTCTTCATATTCTATTGTTGCCTCTATGAATCTATTAATCTGTTCAGAAGTTAGCACTGGGAGTGACTGAGTCATTATCCCATTAAATATTTCAGGATAAGTAGCCTTTTTTATATCAAACGCACTCTTATATTCTTTCAGCGCGTCTTCCAGCCATGCTTCTCCTTCTGTGCGAACCGTTCTTTCTTTTTCTGGCGCTGGGATATTTATGCCTTCAACAAGACGTTCTAGTCCGTGGCCTTTCTTGATTGGCGTACTCGTTCCTGCTGTTATGTTCTCATTCATAGTGCGCTCTGATCTCTTCTGTGCCGTCTGGATGGATGAAGATGACTTTGTTGCCTGAAGACTCATTAAGGTTGTATAATATATTTCTCAGTGTCTCTGGATTGTTGGTCTTGTATATGGAATGTTCTGCATTCCAGCCGCAACCGCTTTTTATTTGTGAATAGCTTGTCATTATAGAATATTTTGTATATCCTCCGCAGTTGTATCCTGTTCTTGTGTTGTTTGTGATATTAATGTATTCTGATCTCCATCCGCAGCTGTCTCCTGTTCTTGCGTTGTTCGTTAGTCTAATAGGGTCTTTTTCTGTTCCTTTAAGATATGCTCCTATCATGTTGAGTGGTTGTGTTCCTTTTGGCTCGAGCACGAAATCGTTGAATCCTGCATTGTATGCTATCTGTATAAGCGCAGAAACAAACAATCCAGTACGATCAAGATATTTCTTATGTTCTTCGTATTCAATTGTTGCTTCGATGAATTGGTTGATCTGTCCAGAAGTCAGCACTGGGAGGGATTGATTCACTATTTTATCAAATAACTCTTCATAAATCATTCCCTCTGTCTCGAATGTATTTTCGTATTCTTTCAGCGCTTCTTCCAGCCATACTTCTCCTTCTATACGGGCTTTTCTTTCTTT
This sequence comes from Candidatus Nanoarchaeia archaeon, assembly GCA_035289005.1. Taxonomy (GTDB): domain Archaea; phylum Nanobdellota; class Nanobdellia; order Woesearchaeales; family UBA12501; genus DATDYN01. Next base: position 15,419 of record DATDYN010000005.1, on the reverse strand, counting down.
CTCAGGCGCTGGGACAGTCATATCTCTGACGAGATCTCCAAGTCCTCTGTCAGTGCCTTTCTTGATCGGCGTGCTCGTTCCGGTTGCTAGCATATCATTCATAGCTCTTCATGACCTCTTCTGTTCCGTCTGGATTGATGAAGATGATCTTGTTGCCTGAAGGGGCAGGGGTTTTAATATGGGATCCTATCAGTAGACCACTTACCTCCACTAATATCCTTTTCAGTATTTTTTGATCATTCGTCTTGAATGTGGAATGTTCCGCATACCATCCGTAGCAGTCTTCTATCTGCGCGTTGTTTGTGAAAGTAGAATGTCTTGCAAATCCTCCGCACATCATTCCTGTCTGTGCGTTGTTTGTTATGATAGAATGTTCTGCATACGCTCCACAACCGCCTCCTGTCTGTGCGTTGATTGTAAGTTTTATCGGGTTTTTTTCTGTTCCTTTAAGATAAGCTCCAATATGGCTTAGCGGTTGTGTTCCTTTAGGCTCAAGCACGAAGTCGTTGAATCCTGCATTGTAGGCTGTCTGTATGAGCGCAGAGACAAATATTCCTGTTATGACAAGATACCTGTCTTTTTCTTCATATCCTATCGTAGCTTCAATGAATTGGTTGATCTGTCCAGAATTCATCAATGGAAGTGATTGATCCAATGTTTTCTTAAATCGTTCTTCATTATGATCAATCTTCTCCTCCATCAGGAGTTCATACATCCTCAAAGCTGTAAAGATCAGAGAATCTCCTTCAACTATGGCTCTTTTAGAATTATCTAATGGAGAAAGCTTCAGCCCTTCAACTAGTCTTTCAAGTCCTTGAGGCTTCTTTATGTTAGCCGTACAGCTAGTCTTCTTATTGTCTGATTCCATTTCTTCCAACTATCCAGCGATTATCAATGCTTGATGATTCTAGATTATCAAAGGTCGTTTGAATCCTGTATTTCAGGCAAGTTTGGATGATCGGGCAACTTTTCGGGAAAACCTATCTCTCTGCTCGCTGAAGAATCTGTGACGCGCAGATATTGGGCTTTGTCTCCGAAATCATTCCCTATATCCCCTTCTATCATGATCTTGATGGGATTGCTCTCTATTCCCGCAAGCCCTGCGCATAACCCTTCTAAAGGCCCGATCTCTCTGAGATCTAGTCTGAATGTCGAATTTCCTGCAAGGTAACTCTCACGGATAAGCCTTGTGACGAATTCTCCGGTCTTCTTTAAGAATCCTTCCTTAACCCTATACTCCGCAGTCTTCAGCAGGAATTTCTCAAGCTGTCCTGGCGTAAGCACTGAAGTTTCTGTCAATGACTCGCCATTCTGCAGGTATCTGGAGTAATTCTCAAGAAGCCCTTCAATCCAGACAGTGTCGTCTATCTTTCCAAACTGTTTCGCAAAGCGTTCCGCGTATTCTTGAAGCAGCGGATGAATGATGCTTTCTTTGTCATCTATCATCTGATTGAGTCTTGCGACATTTTCTGGAGTGATGACTTGTCTATGATACCCGTCTTTCTCTTCATTCATTTTGTCCTGTATCGCTGCCAGGAAGAGGTCCACTTGCGGCTTTATCGCGATATATGTTGTATCGCCAATCTGCCCCCCTCTGTATTTTGTGTCTATCTCTTCCACTAATGCTTTCGCTAGATGGGTCTCAAAAGGCATCCCGAACAGGCCTTCTCTCCTGTCTTCCTGATGCAGACCCCTGAATTTGTCAGTGAAATCCACCCTGTGCCCTAAAGCGTAAGGGGCTATAGCGATGATGTGCTCTTTTGTCACTTCTGGGGCGCCAGTGAGGTATGCTATCGCCTGCGCGTATCTCTTGATGCCTCGGTTGATCCCTCTCGGTGAGAGCGCTGTCTTGGTATTTGAGCTTGAGAGTGTTCTGCCGCGATTGCCTTCATCAACAGGATCATTTTCCCGTTTTCTTCCGTATAATCCAGTCATGTTCATCTCAGCGTTGATCATCTGAAGGAGAATTCTGGCTTCCGCGTTCAGCTGGATGCGGCATATCTCTTCTTGCGTATCTTTTCTTTGTTTCTTATCGAAGAAATGAACATCTACGTCATTCTTATGGAGGTGTCCAATGTATATATCTCTTGTAGCTTCTATCTCCTTAAGTTTCTCTTTAATGCTCTTATCCCGATCATTGATTATGCCCAGGATCAACTCAGTGAGCTCTTCATTCTTGAGATCGTGCTCAATATTCTCTTCTGAATCAAGTATCTTATCGTCTCTTGTAGCTCCGATGTATCCCATCTCCATATGGATAGGGAATCTGTCTCTTAATGGAGGGATAATGACATGGTTGCCATCGTCAGGATTATTCGCTGTCGCGCAGAAAGGAGTTTTTCCTGTGAAGAATGTCTTGCCAAGATAGTTGAATCGTCCTGTCTCAAGCGCGTTGAGGAGTTCAGTCTGTTTTCCTCCCGGTAGCCTGTTGACTTCGTCAATGATGCGGAAAGGGAGGTATGCGTTCAAGAGCCAGATGACGTCTTCTTTCACCAACAGTTTTGAGAAATCAGGTCTTGCGATCATTGTCTCAAATGTCTGGTCAGGATGACCGTCAATCTGCGCAGCTTCATAGGTGTCAAAAGGAAAGCCGCTTAGGAGTGAACCTATGACTTTTGCTGCTGTGGTCTTGCCGAAGCCAGGAGAGCCTAAAATCAGTGAATTAGATTCCATGACATATGAAAGGGCAAGAAGTGTTGTGTTCCAACTGGGAATCTCAATCTTTCCAACAAGTTTTGATTCTGGATCGACAATGAAATGATCGCTAATCATATCAAGAGTATGCCTCAGCTCTTCGCGATTGCTGTTCCTTGCCCGGATATTAGGAGTATTACTCATCTTTCTGTTCCTCCTTGAGCATCTGACTCAGCGCAAACTCTACCATATGGCTCCTGTTCCTGAATCTGCCGCTTGTGACAAATCTATCTATCTGGCTAATAGAGTTCTCTTCAACTGTGACACTAAGTTTCTTCTTCATTTTGTGGTAGTCAATCCTCTAACGTGGGATAATATCCTCCCTATATAAACCTTTTCATTAATGATTACTTCATAGTAGATATCTTACTGAGATATCTTTATCTTGTATATAAACCAATCATAGAAACGCGCTATTTATTTGTTATTCCTGTGATACTGCGGGTTCTTCGCTACGCTCCGGACCACGCAGTATCACAGGAATGAGATAAGGTGGAACTCCGTATCTCATTTCATTCCGGTCTCAATCATATCAAGAAATTCTTCAACATCTGGAATGATATCATTGATGACGGTATTGAAGACAATTTCATCATCGACTGCTCCGTATTTATGCGCGATGATATTTCTCATCCCTTTTGCGTTCATGAGTTTTTGGCAGCTTTCAGCAGTGATTATTCCTTTCTCTTTAAGGATGGCGAAAGAAGAATCTTCATTATCAGGCCCACGAAAACCACTATTCCTTATGAACAGGATCGCAAGATCAATTGCTGCCTCAACTATCTTCTAAAAATACCGTTCACAAGCCGCTTTCTCTCTAAGGTCTGTAGAATATTCTTCCAATGAAGAAGGTTTTATGGACTCTAGTTCCTCTAAATATCTTCTGATCTCGTTTATCTTATCATCAAGTCTTTCTTTCATATTATGACGCTCGGTTGTGTTCTAGCAATTTTCTCCTATCATTGCTCATTTTAAATATTACGCGATGATTGCTTAAGACATCCTGTTTGATATTTTCTGGAAGCGCATTGAACACCTGCAGATCAACTTTTGGATGCAGTCTCGCAAGCATCCGTTTTCTGAAAATTGTTGCTTCTTTGATGCTTACTTCTGATTTCTTGAATACGACAAAAATGTCAATATCCGATTCAGGGGTGAATTCTCCATTCGCATAAGACCCTCCAAGCAAGATAACATTTATATCCTTAAATGATTGATCATTCATAAGCTCAACTAAAGTATCAGCAATGATCTTTTTGTTTGTTTGATTCTTTTTAAGCGCAAATTCACCGCTGAATCTCGAACATTCCGCAATAAAAGCGAATTTCTGCCTTATGTCTCTTGATAAACGATTCATTTCTGATTGTTTAAGAACATATCCATTAAGCTGCTTGAAGATTATCTCCAGCTCTTTTGCTCCAAAGATTTTTCGTGCCGCTATTTCATGATTTTTAAGGAATTCAGTCAATGCCATGATTACCTATAGATATAACCATGATTATGGATAATATAGCCCTAGTAATGGTTATATATAAAGTTTTCGATTAAAGCTTTCTTAAAAATTGGATATTCACATCTCTCTCGGAGCGTCTATCCCTAGAGTTCGCAGTCCGTTCCCGATAGTCTGCCGAACACAGTCGCTGAGCAGCAGTCTCGCCTTCTTCACTTCAGGCTCAGCTATCAGGACAGGACAGTCATGGTAGAATGAGGTGAATTCCTGGCTGAGCCTGACAAGGTAATGCGCGACAAGAGAGGGCTTGAGATCAGCGGCAGCTTTCTGCACAATGCCTGGATATTGCGAGAGAAGGATTATCAATCTCTGCTCAGGCTCGCTCTTCAGCAATGAGTAATCAACCGCCGCGCTGATTGATATCTTTTCTTCTGCATCTGATTTTTTTGATATTTTATCTGTATTTCCTGCTTTCTTGTTGTCTTTTCCTGAAGCATTTGTCTTGCTTTTAGTCTTTGTATTCTTGCTTGCTTTACTTTTCTTCAGCGAGGGAGCACGCGCTGCCGCTACAGAAGGCGCAGTGCCGACAACCATTGAATCCTCAATATGCTTCTTAAGCATCGAGCAGATGCGCGCGTGCGCGTACTGCACATAAGGCCCAGTTTCTCCCTCGAAACTTATGCTCTCTTCAGGATTGTAAGTCATGTCCCTGGTAGGATCATTCTTGAGCATGAAGAACCTCAGCGCTCCGAGACCGATCATCTTAGCGCGCTTCTCAAGCTCATCAGCTCTCAATGCCGGATGCCTTCTCTCGATCTCTCTCTTCGCTATATCCTTCATCTCTTCAATCAGGTCATCAGCGTCAACAACAGTTCCTTCCCTTGATTTCATCCTTCCATGCGGCAGGAACACCATCCCATAGCTGAGATGCAGGCATTTCTTAGCCCATCTATGTCCGAGCATATCCAGTACCGAGAACAATTGCCTGAAATGCTCATTCTGCTCATTGCCGACGACATAGATCGATCTCTCAAGCCCATAATCCTCGAATTTCTTTATCGCGAGATAGATGTCCTGGGTTATGTACAATGATGTGCCGTCTCCGCGCAGCACAACCTTGTCCTGAAGGTTATATTTCTGCAATGGCGCTGTTATCGCTCCTGTCTCATCCTTTGAGAACAAACCTTTCTTGAGCGCTTTCAGCACTATCTCCCTGCCCTTATCATAATACTCGCTCTCATAATAGTACTTGTCGAAAGAGATATCAAGAGCCTCATAAGTCGCTTCAAAACCGCCGTACGCCCATGTGTTCATGAGCTTCCACAGCTCTCTCACTCTCTTGTCCTTCTTCTCCCACAAGACAAGCATCTCCTGCGCTTCTTTCTCAAGCTCAGGATTCTTCTCCGCTTCTTTGCTGAACAGGACATAGAAATCCCCTACAAAATGGTCGCTCTTCTTGTCAGGGTCGCGATCATTGCCCCATCTGTCATAAGCGAGCATGCTCTTGCAGATATGCACTCCTCTGTCATTGTTCACATTCGCCCTTATCACCTTGTTGCCTGAAGCCTCAAGCAGCCTGCTGACAGACTCTCCAAGAAGCATATTCCTTATATGGCCGAGATGCAACGGCTTATTGGTGTTCGGCGAGGGGAATTCAATCATCACTCTCGAGCGTTGTTTCTGCGCAACCTGCGCAGTTCCGTAGTTCTCTTTTTCCTCATTGATCCTTGACAGTATCTCCTGCGCGAGTATCGCTTTGTTCACAAAGAAATTGATATAAGGCCCTTTGATGTCGACACGGACTATCGGCTGCGCGATAGCTATCTTGCGGACGATCTCCTCAGCGACCTGCCGCGGAGATTTCTTCATCTCTTTAGCCAGAGTGAAACAGGGAAGGGAGTAATCCCCCATCTTAGGATCAGGAGGAATGCTCAGGATAGAGAGGTCTATCTTTATCCCCGCGCTTTTCTCAATGATGAGCCCTATCGCTTTCTTGAAGTCTGTCATGATAATCTAGTGCCAGGTCATTTTCTAGATGCGCGCCACTGCCTGCCCGCGGCTTTCTGCCCTTCCGCCAACGCGTCGATCTTCTTATGCAGCGTAGAAATCTCATGCTTGATGGAACGGACAGTCCTTTGGATCTTCGTCAGCCTGTAGATCTCAAAGATGAACGCGATGACCGCAATCCCGAAGAATCCTCCAATAAGAACTGAAAGCATGTTCATGACAGTATTGATGGTCTGCACAGTCGCAGATATGCCTGGAATAGTCAGTAATGACTCATTCAGTGCCATAATCCTCGGTGAATTTCCCTGTATTTATTAACTTTGCCGTTTTTGTGGCTTAGTAGCGAGTTATGCTCAGAATTATATCTTCAAACCGCCCAGCTTTGGCTTTCAGCCAAGGCTAATTTTTCTCCCCCTTGACAGAGTCGGGGGAGATAAAAATTCGGTCATGCGCAGCATGACCTGGGCGGATGAAGAATAAACAACATTAAAGACTCGCTACTAAGCATGTTTTTTGGACTGTGAAGAGATAGAGATCTGGCGTAGAGGATCTTGTATCAGGTATATTCTCAAGTGTGACAAGAATCAGCAGCAATGATTCCACGGCTTATGGAAGAACGTCATTTCTTGCCCTTTTTGACCGGCTTCTTCAAAGAATTCTTAGGGGAGGATCTCTTTCTTTTCACTTCAGGAGACCTATTCCCCTCAATTATGGAAAGATCATCCTCTTCTTCCTCATCATCGTCTTCTCCACCGATGACCGCTCCACCCTTTTCAGCAGATAGCCTTGATCCTTCTCTCTCAAGAAGCTCGTCCGCCTGGGAGATTATCTCATTTACCTTGTCCTTCAATTGCTGCGCGCTGTCCTCAGCGCTGACCAGCACAGTGATGTCGCCGAACTGCTGCTCAGCGCACTCGCGGCAGTAGTAGTCAGAAGTCCCTTTGATCGCGAGGTCAGCGTCCTCATCGCATATTACGCATTTCTTTGTCATACGACGATATATCTCTTAAATGTTTTTAAATGTTGCGTATAAATCAAGGAATGTCTTTATTATCCTAATTTTCTTCTCTTCATCACCAGCTCAGCGATCTCCACAGCGTTCAGCGCAGCTCCGCGCAAGAGCTGGTCGCCAGCGACAAAGAAATCGATCCCGTAATCACCGAATATCAGGTTCTGCCTTATGCGGCCGACCTCGACATCGTACTTCTTTGTGGCTGTGAGAGGCATAGGATAGACGCTATTTGAGGGGTCATCCTTAACTTCAACTCCGGCAGTCTTTCTCAGCAGCTCTCTGAATTCCGCAGGATCAACGGCTTTCTCTGTCTCTATCACTATCGTCTCAGAATGCGCGCGCAGCGTCGGGATCCTGACAGCAGTGCAGGAGATCGGAATCTTCTGATCACCGAAGATCTTGCGCAGCTCCCAGACGACCTTCATCTCTTCCTTAGTGTATCCATTGTCCTGGAATTTATCTATCTGCGGAATGAGGTTGAAAGGGATAGGGTGAATGAAATGTTCATTCCTGACTTTCTTGCCGTCAAGGTAATTACGTGTCTCATCAAGAAGCTCCTGCATGGCTTCAGCGCCAGCTCCGCTAGTCGCTTGGTAAGTCGACACAAACACTTTCTTCAATCCGTATCTCTTGTACGCTACCCATAATGGGATTGCCGCGACTGCCGTAGTGCAGTTAGGGTTAGCTATCAGCAATGAGTCTCCGATCGCTTCAGGATTGATCTGAGGGATTATCAGCGGCACTCCTTCAGTGTACCTGAAAGTTGAAGAATTATCTATCACAAAGCATCCGGTTGCTGTAGCTTTAGGAGCATTTTCCGCAGGCCAGCCGCCGCCGATCGCGAAAAGAGCGATATCCAATTGAGAATAATCCGCCTCATTAGCGTTCTCGACAGTGATCTCTCCCGAAGGGGTCTTGATTCTCTTGCCGACTGAGCGTTCAGAAGCGTAAAGCCGCAATTCAGAGAAAGGCACCTTCTTGTCATGGAGGACAGCGATCATCTCAGTGCCTACAGCGCCTGTAGCTCCGAAAATCCCTATGCGCGGCCTGCTGAAATCGCGAGCCACATCTTTCTTTGCTGCCATGATCATTCACCTCAATGATAGATGTATATCACTATAAGACTATTGAGCATCCATCGCAGGATCATCTGCCTCTCTTGCCTATATCGCTCTCTATCAGCTCTTTGTGCAGCGCGATGACAGCTTTATCAGCGTCGCTGTTCTTGACGACAAAAGTCACATTCACCTGCGAAGCTCCCTGGGAGATCATCTCTATATTTATCTTTTGCGCCCCTATCGTGCTGAATATATTCCCTGCAGCGCCTGAAAGATTCCGCATGCCTCTGCCAACTACGCAGATTATGGCCATGTCTGGAGTGACACTTATCTTGCCGAACTCTTTAAGCTCTTCAAGCGCTTTAGAGAGGTCAGTCTTGCTGTCGACTGTCAATGATATCGAGACTTCAGAAGTGGCCACTACATCAACAGCTATCCTTTTGGAATTGAATATATCAAAAATCTTCGCGAGGAATCCGTACGCTCCGAGCATGCGTGAAGACACTATGCGTATTACAGACACATTCTTTTTCGCTGAGATCGCCTTGAAGACTTTACCACCGACATCAGCTTTGCGGATAGTGGTCCCTTTATGCGAAGGATTATGCGTATTCAGCACAGCCACAGGGATGTTCTTCTCGACTGCTGGAAGGATTGTCTTAGGATGCAGCACTTTCGCTCCGTAATACGCCAGTTCAGCCGCTTCAGAGAAAGAGATCTCATCTATAGGCATTGCCGCGCTGACTATCCTTGGGTCTGCTGTAAGTATCCCATTCACATCAGTCCAGATCTCTATGATCTCAGCGTCAATGCCGTTGCCAAGTATCGCGGCAGTGAAATCAGAGCCGCCTCTTCCTAACGTGGTTATGTCTCCTTTGCGGTCTTTGGCTATGAATCCTGTAACTACATTGACAACGCCTTTTTCTTTCAGCAGAGGCTCATTCTTCAGATTCTCATAAGTTATTGGATCAAGCTCTGCGTCAGTGAAGTTAGAATCGCTCCTGAATCCTATGTCATAAGCGAACAAAGCTCTCGCTTTAACGCCATTAGCGTTGAAATACTCCGCGACAATCTTCGAGGACATCCTTTCTCCGAATGAAGCCACAAGGTCAAGAAGCTTCTTGCTCAGCCCTGAAGAGGATATCTTCTGCAGCGCGGCTTCAAGCTCGCCGAATTCTTTTGAGAGGACAGACTCATCTATCTTTAGCTCTCTGATCATCTCGATATGCTTCTGCTCGATCTCTGAGATGTTAGTATTTCCGTGCTCTGCGTCTCTCGCTTTCTGCAGGAGCTTGTCAGTTATCCCGCCAACTGCTGACACTACAACAATAGGATTCTTCTCAAGCTTGGATTTCACTATGCTGAGAACTCCTCTGATGGATTTTGCGCTCCCTACAGAAGTGCCGCCGAACTTCATCACGATAGCCATCCAGGGCAGTTACTGGCTCTTTTATTTAAAGTTTTCGGCGGTAAAGCACGGATGTTACGTCGTAAACCTATGGCTCGTACTGTTGTGGGATGTTCAGGCTTTTCTGAGTTATGTCTCAGTGATGAGCATCTTACAGCAATTCCCTCGCTTTTGGCTAGAATCTTGTCATGACTGTGTCACCCCCCAGAAAGCACTAAATATATATAGTCTAAAACGTATAGCCCTCTCTATGGCTGACGCTGAACAGGCTGATGGCGCGCTGGTCTCGATTGAGGATAGCCTCAGGCCAGGGATTTTCATACTCAACAGTTCTTTCAGTAAACGCGTCAAGGACGAGAAACCTGCGGCAGGCATGATCCCTCTTTATTTTCCTTCTTCAACTGAGAAGCAACAGGCGCGCGTCTACCGTTATTTCTTCGAGGAGGCAGTGCGGAGGGATAAGAGGATAGAGATGACGTACGAAGGAGGCATGGATCGCGATAGATATTTCAGTATCGTAAGAAAGATACTCCCTTACAATATCTGCAGAGCTTATACTTTCCAGGCAGCCCCTCTCCTACATTCAGTCAAGGGGAGCGTCTTTGAGTTCTGTTCCATGACTGGTTCTGTGAGCGATGAAGATGTAAGGGAGGAACTTAAGAAAGGGAACATCCCTGGCGCGAGGGATCTCGCTAGCGGCACAGTCACCGCCACATATTTTGACGTCAATGGAGACTTCATCCTTCTTGGCACAAGCTGGAAAAAGAGAGAAGAAGTCCTCGTGCACAAGATCTGCTGCGGAAAATACGAGATGATCGAGAATGAGCATGACAGACGCGTATCTGAGGCAAACGCGAAAAAGCATAATAAAGATCGGAGCTTTTCATTAGAGACAATATGCCTTAATGATCAGAAGAGGCATATCATCCATAAGCAATTCCCTGTCTTGGATACTGTCGATGAGACAGTAAGTCAGATCCTCGACCTTTATCTTGGGGTCGGTCGCGACAGCTAATCATTTGCGGTGCCAGGAATGATAGAAACGCAAGTGAATACATAATGACCATAATATTTAAAAACAGCATTCTATAGATAACATTCTTATTAACATATATTAGCAGAATAATCTCAAAGGGGGTAACAATATGGGTAAAGTTCTTATCATCGGAGCGGGCGGAGTCGGCAGCGTCGTAGTTCACAAATGCGCTCAGGTTCCTGAAGTGTTCTCAGAGATCGTGCTCGCGAGTAGGACCCCCTCAAAATGCGAAGCCATCAAGAAGAGCGTCAAGCAGAGGACCGGAAGGGATATTGTTGTCGATCAGGTAGACGCTGACGATGTGCCGCAGCTCGTCGCTCTGATCAAGAAATACAAGCCTTTCATGGTTCTTAATGTCGCACTGCCCTATCAGGACCTGACTATCATGGACGCGTGCCTTGAGACTGGTGTCCATTATATGGATACAGCCAACTACGAGCCTAAGGAAAAAGCGGAGTTCTCCTACAGATGGCAGTGGCCGTACCATGAGAAGTTCAAGAAGAAGGGCATCATGGCGCTGCTCGGTTCAGGATTCGATCCCGGAGTCACAAATGTCTTCTGCGCGTACGCGCAGAAGCATCTGTTCGATGAGATCAACTATGTAGATATCCTCGACTGCAACGCAGGCAGCCATGGCAAAGCGTTCGCGACGAACTTCAACCTTGAGATCAACATCCGCGAAGTGACACAGGTCGTGCGACACTGGAACGATGGCAAGTGGGTCAGCACTCCGCCGGTCATCGAGAAGGACAGCGTGCATTTCATGTTCGACTACCCAGTTGTCGGACAGTATGACAGTTACTTATTATTCCATGAGGAGATGGAATCATTGGTCAAGAACATCAAAGGGCTGAAACGGATGCGCTTCTGGATGACTTTCTCGCAGAACTACATCAATCATCTGAGAGTGCTGCAGAACGTAGGCATGACCCGCATTGATCCTGTCAAGTTCCAGGGCGCTGAGATCATCCCTATACAGTTCCTTAAAGCATTACTGCCTGATCCAGCGTCACTGTCTGAAGGATATTCGGGGAAGACCGCGATAGGCAATGTCATGACCGGCAAGAAGGACGGCAAGACCTTGACGAAGTATATCTACAACATCTGCGACCATGCAGCGTGCTTCAAAGAGGTCGGCTCGCAGGCGATATCCTACACTACGGGAGTTCCCGCGATGATTGGCGCGAAGATGATGATGACCGGCAGATGGATGCAGTCTGGAGTGTTCAACATGGAGCAGTTCGATCCTGACCCGTTCATGGCAGACCTGAACAAGTACGGCCTGCCCTGGAAAGTCGTCGACCATGAGCCGCTGCCTGAGAAGGTGTGAATGTGAGAATCCAATGACTTCAGACGACGAACCTTTCGAGCCGCCCTGGGAGACTGACGACCAGGATACATTCAAGGCCATTGACTTCTCAAAGATCGAGACTCCTTGCTATCTTATCCATCTCGGCGCGCTTGAGCGCAACCTGAAGATTCTCGCTGATGTCAAGAAGAGGACTGGCTGCAAGATTATGCTGGCGCTGAAAGGCTTCGCTGCCTGGAGCACGTTCCCTCTGATAAGGAAGTATCTTGACGGAGTGTGCGCGAGCTCAGTCAATGAAGCTCATCTTGGCAGAGAGAAGTTCTGCGGCAATGATAAGACTAAAGAGATCGTCACTTTCGGTCCAGGCTACAGCGAGCAGGAAGCCAAAGAGCTCACAAAATATTCAGACCATATCATATTCAACAGTTTCAGCCAATGGCAGAGATACAAACATATTATCCAGGCCGCGAATAAGAAGCGCAAGGCGAAGATTGACGTCGGCATCCGCGTCAATCCTGAGTTTGTGGGCGGCGCTGAAGTCGATCTGTACAATCCATGCGCTCCGAACTCAAGGATGGGCGTTACAAAAGCGAATTTCGATGAGTTCATGCTAGAAGGCATTGATGGTCTGCATTTCCACGTCCTGTGCGAGCAGGGAGCGGAGCAGCTGCAGGGGGCGTTGAAGGATTTTGAGCGGAGATTCGGCAAGTATATTTCGCGCATGAAATGGATCAATTTCGGAGGCGGCCATCACATCACCCGAAGAGGATATGACGTGGATTTATTATGCAAGCTCGTGAATGACTTCAAGAAAAAGTACGGCGTGCAGGTCTATCTTGAGCCCGGAGAGGCTGTCGCGCTGAATACCGGAGTCCTTGTCGCTTCAGTTCTTGACACAATCAAGAATGGGATGGATATCGCTATCCTGGACGCGAACGCGCAGTGCCACATGCCTGACGTGCTCGCGATGCCCTACAGGCCGGGCATCATCGGAGCGGGAAAGCCAGGGCAGTACCATTACACTTACCGCCTTGGAGGTAATACCTGCCTTAGCGGAGATGTTATCGGAGATTATTCCTTTACAAAACCTCTGAAATACGGCAATAGGATAGTCTTCCTCAATATGGCGATCTACACAATGGTGCAGAACACGACTTTCAATGGAGTGCGGCTGCCAAGCATCGCGCTGTATGACCCAAAGACGAAGAAGATCAAGGTTGAGAGGAAGTTCGGATATGGTGAGTACAGGCGTAGGCTGTCGTGAACATGTCAAAAACTCGCACCCACCATAGGTCACAGACCGATGGCATGCTCGCCACCTTAAGACGCTGAAGGCGTCTTGAGGTTCCGAAAATCGCCATGCTGATTTTTGGTACTTCGGGGCTCGGGGTGCTCGTTTTCGAGCATCTCTTTATACCACTAGACCACCAATGAATACCTTGGTGGTATAAAGAGATATAAAATAAATGATAAATGAAAGGTGAACCGCATGCGGCAATTATTCCTTGAATTCAAGGATTTCCTCAAAGAGTATAAAGTGATGGGAGTGGCGGTCGCGTTCATAATGGCCAGCGCAGCCACTACTTTTGTGCAGTCTTTGGTGAACAACATAGTCATGCCTCTAGTGACTCCGTTCATCCCTAAAGGCGCGTGGCAGACAGCCACTCTCTCTTTAGGGCCGATAGTGCTGGGGATAGGGGCGTTCATAGGCGCGTTCATCAATTTCATCATCCTCGCGCTTGTTGTATTTCTCATCGCGAAGTTCATGTTCAAGGAAGAGAGAATCTCTAAGAAATAAACACTGATGATTAGGCCAGCGCGCTTTCTTTCTTTTTATCTTATTTATCTGCTTACAGGTATATTGTCTTAGGAGCGCGGTCGCTGGGCAATGGCATGTGCATCACATAATAAGTGACCAGTCTTGCCGCGATAGACGGCTTGATCCTAGAAAGGTCTGTTCTTGAAGTCTTTGATTCCCTATTCTGTCTGTATTGCTCAAGAATCAGCAGAGCTTTGGCGTCGTAAAGCTTAACGCCCATTTTATCAGCGTATTCCTGCAGGTCTTCAGAGAACAATGCATTAGTCACAATCCCCCCTATATCACACTTAGTGATGTCAGCAGCGCGCAGTATCTGGTCAACAGCGTTTGTTACTCCTGTTGATGAGGCGCGTCCATTGTAAGGGAGGCGATGCCCTGAAGAGTATTTCAGCTCATATATCTGCGGAGCTCTGAATAACCTCATTTTATCCAACTGAATGTTTAATCCTTTCTTTCCGACCTGTATGTCTACCTGCGCGACGTTGCGCTTGCCGATCATTCTTCCTGCCTTCCTGATATAAAGCAGGTTCCTCTCGACATCTCTCAGGCCGCAGCCCTTGAAAAGCTGCTCGACATAGTGTTCAAACCTTAAGCCCTTAAGCGTATTGGAGTCCATACTATTCGGCTAAGCCGAATGAGTATTTAATTGAGTGTTGTGGCTGGAGCGACTGCATATACTGTTTAAGATATCTATTTATCGCTTAGACCTGCTCAGATGAAGAATTGGCTTATTGAATCTCTTATCTCATCAGTCAAAATACCTTGGATCATCAGAACGGACAATCTCTTCCTCTCTTTTCCGGACTTCTTTCTGGACACTCTTCTGCAAAGGCTTCTCCTGCGGCTTTGCTGCGTTTCCAAATAGATGGCCTATCTTTAAGCTGTTTCCTTGCTTATCTTCCTCAGAAAAAAAGGTGTAGTCCTGCGTTTTCTCTCTCTTTACCTTGGATTCCTTTATCTTGTCAGAGTCAACAGCATTGAACTCAAGCACTTTGCGCAGGTCCATATTGCCGCATTTGAAGCAGGAGAAGAATATCCCCCACTTGCCCTCGCGCATCTCAAGGCTGCTACCGCAAAGGCATCTCATCTCTCCGAGAGAATTATCGCGGTGATGGCGGCAGACAGGGACCTGCTGCTTGTTCCTCGCTGTCGCGGCCTGCGAGCAGAAAGGGCATCTCTCTATCCTGCTCTGGCCGTATCTCTTAGGGATGTGCATAAAGCCTATTTCTGCCGCCTATGTTCATTTCAGCATCACTCTGTTAGTTATCCCGTATTTCTCTCTCATTAATATGCCTTTGCTCTGCAGTTTTGCCAATGCTCGTGTTACTTTCACCTTTGACAGCCCTGTCTCCACGACAAGCCGATTCTGAAGCATCTCTCCCCCTGAATCTTTCAGCGCGAGAAATATCTCTTTTTCATGACTTTTCAATAATGGCAGCATCAGCTCGTACTTTTCAGGATTATTGAATGTCCGTATGTTCATCCTGCCACCTTCTTTCTTCTGCGGGCTTTTGCTATCCGCATCAGACAGGTTCTTGTCTGAATTATAAAATAGGTATATTGAAGTGACGCCAATTGTGAATGACGCTGCCATAAGAATCAGAACTTGTGACAGTGAATAATATT
>DATDYN010000004.1:0-22988 GCA_035289005.1 Candidatus Nanoarchaeia archaeon | reverse complement strand
AGGGATATCTACTTTCATCTCATATTTCAGTTTTTCCAGGAATTCACCTAAATCAAAAGAGGCAGTATGCTTTCCAAGCAGTATCTGGTTCTTAGCTTCATTAATCAGGATGTTCCAGTCAATCTTTGTGCTATTTATGATATTCTGCGCGTCATTGATGTCTTTCTGTCTGTCTGTCGCGCATTTCATAAGTATCAAGTCATGAGGATCAGCTATCTTGAGGATTAGATTGTCACTGAATTGGTGGATATCCTCAGCTCTTACCATCATCTGGCGAGAGAACACAAAATGGATGACTTGACCGACAAACAGGTCAAAGCGCTCATCCCCTAAAGTGAACATCTCAGGATGATTCAACTTCTCGCCATAGACAAGCGCTGAATCCATCTTCCTGTATCCGATCTCAGTTATCGCGTTGCTGAAAGTCTTCCTGTCTTTTTCATCCTCAAACACGAGGTCTATATCAAGAGTGGAGTCTTTGAACCCTAAGAACATCATCGCAGTGCCGCCTATCGCGTAAGCGATGACCTTTCTCTTCAGGCGTTTGGAGACAGCCAGAAGAAGCTTTTGCTGCGATTCTACCGATATCATGAGGTATAATCCTCCAGATCTTTCCTGTTGAATGGGATGTGAATTCCCCATTTCTGCTCGACATCCCTGAAATCATTAGATTGCAGCCCTGAGATGATATAATCCCAATCCTTATTCTTTTCTTTGAGCGCGCAGTTTTCGAATCGTTTCGTCATCCTATGCGTGAGCATGATTTTTCTCGCAGTGTCGTAAAGCGCGCCTATCATCCTCTCAATATGGTTCTCTCTCGCCAGGCGATAGAGCGCACTCCAGTCAGTTATCTTCCTGAATAATGCGAGCGCAGCAAGTATTGTCCTGAATCTTCTTGTCTTCACTGCAAAGACTAGAGTCTCTTCAGGGCTAGGCTGTTTTCCATATATGTTATGTATCTCTGGAGCTGCTATCTTGACAGGAGAATACCTGTTTATGATCTCATAATAGCTTGTCCCTTTAAGCCTGTTCTCAAACGAGATTTCATAAACTCTTCTCTTGTCGCTCAATCTTCTTGTCTTGACATAGCCTTTCTTGCGCAGCTGATATATATGGTAGATAGCCTTCTGCCTATTCACTCCTAGAGCGTCCATCACTGTCTCGACAGTCTGGATTCCTTCAAGTTTCCTGAGGATTTCTCTGTCTTTCATAACTGAATGTAAGCATAAGTACTATATAAATGTTTCTATGATAAGAGATATATATATGAATGTAGAGATTGCTTTATCGCTTGTGTGACAACGATGAGTCTTAGCGCTTATATGATCGCGCTACTAATTTACTTAGAATTCGCTCATATCATAAGACTAATCGTATTACTCATGCAATCTGTGAAAGTCTCTGTCTAGAAATCTTCTATTCTTGCTCTGCGATATTGAAACACACCATTTTAGGTTGATACGCGTAAGTTGTCGTATAAGGTCAGTGCCTCTTCATACCGACGTGCCTCTAACGAGTCAAGTCGTTCCGCAAAGTTATCCATCCGCCCGCCGAGGTCTGCTAATAGCTGTTCGATACGCTCATAATCCATTGTAAACCTCGTTAGTTAATATACTAAAAAGATAATCAAAACTCAACCACAACGTCCTTCTTCTCTGCCTCTGAGACCTTGAACATCTCTTCAGGATGCGTGAAGCCGAGCATCTTCGCGAAGATCATATCGGGAAAAGATTGTATCTTTATGTTGTAGGTGTTCACGCTATCGTTGTAGAACTCTCTCCTGTCAGCGAGCTCATTCTCCAATCCTGAGATTCGGCTCTGCAACTGGATGAAGTTCTCATTCGCTTTCAGGTTAGGATAATTCTCAGCTACAGCGAAAAGGCTCTTGAGCGCGCCGCTCAATGAAGCGTCAGCTGCAGCTTTGCCAGCCATAGTGGTAGCGCTAAGGAAGCTTGTCCTTGCCTTAGTGATATTCTCCAGAAGCCCTTTCTCATGCTTCATGTAGCCTTTGACTGTAGCTATTAGCTTTGGCAGCTCATCAGATCTCTGCTTGAGGAGGACATCGATATTCGCCCATGATTTCTTTATGTTGTTCTTCAGCCTTATCAGGCCGTTGTAGATCGCTACAGCGTAACCTACTATGACAAGCACAAGAAGAACAACAACTAAACCCACTACGAGAACTATTCCCAAAGCCATGTTCTACCCCCTAAGTTTTTATTGACTGAAAATCGCTTTTGTTCTTTTATTTAATTGGAATATATAAATGTTATGCTTGGTTTTTTATCAGAAAGATAATCCACCCCAACAACTCAGAATATCCCAAGCAATAGCATGAACACTGCTAAGCACACAGCAGAGAGACCTATCCCTCCGAAGATCTGACCGAAAGTCTTAAGATCAAGGGATTTAAGCACATCCTTCTCTGGCTTGTCAGAGATATAGTACTCTTTCTCATTGCTGCCTTTCTGGATCATCAATGCATTCTCGCTCTTTTTTGCGCTCCCTTGCTCTACAAAAGGATTATTGCCGGCGGTGCCTAAGATATAGGTCTTATCGCCTACAGCGAGCACATACTCTATGAACTTCATGCGCCTGTTTATTCCCATGAATCCTTCATGGCTCAATCTGTTAGCCACAAGGAATTTCCTTATGGACTCAGGAGGGGTTCTGCCGATCCCTGACTCTAGATTATAGTCCTGCGGAATGTCTATGTTCGCGCTTCGTGGATCGACAAGCACCCTTCCAGTGTCATCCTTGAGGAAGAATCTTGGGCGCTTCTCCCCGCTCTTGACAGTCACCCAAGAACTATGTTTTCCAGTGCTTCTGTATTCTTGGATCTCATACTTATAATAAACGCATTCCTTGCCAGTGAGAGGGCTTTTCATGACTATCTTCTCTGCAGGCACTGCAGTCCCGAAAACCTCTACTAATCCCATGGCTATAGAGCGGACTTTCGACGTCGGAGTATCCTCTATGAGCTTCTTCCTCCTATAAGTCGAGAATCCTTTGATGAACAGCCAGATGCCCGCTCCGAAGCCGAACGCGCTGAAGAACAGCATCTTGGTCTCGCTCTCTGAGAGTGACATGCAGCAAGGAATCGATAGGGAATATATAAAGACTACGTTACAGCTATCCGAATATGTCTTTTAGCAACGGACCAGCAAAAATAATAAATAGTAACCAGAGGATCAATACTCCGACAAATATGGAAATAGAAAGTATCCATCTAATTTTCTTATCATATCTCTTGCCGATAGTAGTATGAAACAGTACTGTCACTAAAAAAGAAGGCATAAGGATAATGACAATAAACATAAATGTTAAAACAATTGTTATAATGATCCCTATTGCAATTGCTAGATTGGACATAGTATAATACTATATTCGATACTATATATTTCTTTCCTTTTCAAATGCTTCGGTGAAAGTCTTTTTGCGATGAGTTGATTGTTACAATTTGTTCGCTTATTCCTGTATACTTTCGCTATTTTGAGATTACTCACATAAGCAAAATTCTGTCAAGTTTCACAAGCCTTAAATATGACTGGTATTCTATTGAATTCTTGTCTATATCATCAATCAATGAGACCGAGGCTGATCCCATGATAAAAAAGATATTTTCATTATTGGTTGTCTTTGTCCTCTTGCTATTCGCAGGATGCGGCCAGCAGGCATCGCCTGCGGAAAACGCGGCAAAGGATACTGGCGCGGTCAAAGAGTTCGTTATCGAATCTTTCACTGAGATCATTGATGGCAAATACTATCCTAAGTTCTCTCCTAACGAGATAACTGTTAATAAAGGCGATCTTGTGAGGATCAAGATAACAAACACTAAAGGCACTCATGACTTCAAGATAGATGAATTTGGAGTATACTCAGAAACCCCTTTAGACCAAGAAGTCACAGTTGAGTTTGTGGCTGATAATGCAGGTTCTTTTGAGTATTACTGCACTAAGCCAGGCCACAGGCAGAATGGGCAATGGGGAACCCTTAAAGTTATTGAGTAATCAGTCTGTCTTAAGGGAGACTTATGAAAAGTAAAATAATCCCTTTCATATTCTTTGTATTCTTAGGCGTTACTTCATCATTCTTTGCTTATACCCTCTTTAGGCCTTTCATCTCTCAGACTGTCTCTGCGGGCGTATTGCTGTATTCTATTGGAAGACTGGCAGGCTTGATCGGCTTATTATCCCTTTCAATCATCATAATCTCTGGAGACACAGCGAGATTCTTTGACAGATTTCTAGGGATGGACAAGATAATAATATTTCAACGAAAATTCGCGTTAGTGACAACACTCTTTATATCATCTCATCCGCTGTTCTTTATACTGTCAGACAGCTCTTTCTTGAGCTACCTGATCCCGGACTTCGCGTCAGTCCCTTTAGCATTAGGAACCTTATCGCTTTACTTATACCTTGTAATAATGGCATCTTCAATATTATATAAAAGGATATCTTACGATGCCTGGCAATATCTCCATATCGCTACATACATGCTGTTATTCTTCAGCGCTTATCACGCAATCAGTATCGGTTCAGAAGCCGGGAATATCATGATCAAATCGATATTTTATGCGCTTATGGCTTGCGTGATGATCGGGATGATCTACAGGATTTCATACAAGATAAGGCAAAAGTCGGACAGGTTCTCAGTAAGGCAGATAAGATGGGAGACAGCAGACACTTTCACCCTGATACTCGAACCGAATAGAAAGTTCATGTTTAAGGCAGGGCAATTCTGTTTTCTCAGGATAGACAAAGATAAGCTTTATACAAGGCATCCTTTCACGATATCCAGTCCTCCGCAAGAAGAATATCTTCATTTCACGATGAAACTTAAAGGAAGATTCTCAAGGATCGCTTCTCAACTGAAAGAGGGAGAAGAGGTCATAGTTGAAGGCCCTTTTGGGACTTTTACGGCAGAGGATGATGAGAAAGAACTTGTCTTTATCGCCGGAGGGGTAGGCATAACCCCTTTCATGAGCATGATAAAGGATAATATCAGCAATAACAAGAAACAAAAGATCACTTTATTTTACTGTCTAAAGAATGAGGGCGACACAATCTTTAAGAACGAATTGGACAATATCCGAAAGAGCTGGTTCAAGAAAGTGTGTATAATAAGCCAGGATAAGAAGAATCTGGCCGGTGATGAGAAAGGATATATAAATAAAGAGATTATCGCTAAACATATCGGGAAATTAGGCAATTCTTTATTTTACATCTGCGGCCCTGAAGGGTTAAAAGATGCGGTAATGAAAGCGCTTATTGATCTTGGAGTCAAGAAGCAGGATATATCCATTGAGGATTTCTTTTGGTGATCGGGCTCAAATCGCCCAAAGTTCCGCAATATTTAAATAAACTCCTTATTTTATTGCCTGTATAGTCATTGATTAACCAAAAGAGGCTTAAGCATGATGAAACAGGCATTCCCGATATTCGCGGTTCTCGCGATACTGCTCTTAGCGGGATGCGGCCAGCAGGCGACTGACAGTCCTGACAGCGGCGTCGCGGCAAGCAAGGCGGCGGACACCAACAAGATCAGAATAAAGGATTTCTCATTCATCCCTTCAGAGACGATAGTTGATGTTGGCACTACAGTGACGTGGATGAATGAGGACAACGCGCCGCATACCATCGACGCGTCAGGCGAATTCAAGAGCGAGACCTTGAACAATGGAGAGAGCTATTCTTTCACGTTCACAAAGACTGGAGATTATGTCTACCGCTGCGGCATCCATCCCTCGATGAAAGGGAAGGTCAAGGTCAAGTGATGGCATCACGGCAATCAAATGATTTCTTTGCGCCGGTCTTCAGAAAAGCATTGCTAACTGCTGTAATCACTGTCCTTATGGATTTCTTGTTCCATTATTTCCTGACAGATCCTATGGAGTCATTGACTTATTTCGTCATTAAATTCTTACTGGCGTTCTTTATCGCAACAGCGCTGTTCAGCAGCGCATGGGCAGTCAGGAGCGCAGTATTGCGTTGGCATCATCTTGCTATTGCCAGCCTGATATTCAGCACATTGATGAGCGTATATTACCGCGCTTGGGAATTATTGGAAGCGTATGCGCCGTTCGGAAGCAGAGCTCCGGACATAATAGGCATATCACATGATAATCTCTTATTATTCAGCGGCGTATGGTGGCTAGGGCACGCAGCATTTTTCGCTATAGGAGCCATAGCTTCTACAGAAATATTGAAGAAATGACAAAAGATTAAAGCATCATCCTGACAAGAACGCTCTCAGAACATCTCTTTCAGGCGTGAGAACACTCCCTTATCCGCCTTCTCGCTCTCAGCGTCAAACTCTTCAAGAAGCTGCTTCTGCTTCTTCGAGATCCTAGAAGGCACATCAACAATCACTCTCACCTGCTGGTCTCCTTTGCCGTAACCTTTAAGGTTAGTGAGTCCTTCCCCTTTGAGCTTGAATATGGTATGGCTCTGTGTCCCTGAAGGGATCTTCAGCATCGCTTTGCTCTTGAGAGTCGGGATCTCTATCTCCGCTCCTGCGGCGGCTTCACTGAAAGATATCCTCGCTTCAGTATAGAGATCATCCTCTTTTCTTACAAAGATCTTGTGCGGCTTGACATGGACATCGACGTACAGGTCTCCATGCGGCCCTCCTTTCTCTCCTGCCTCTCCCTCTCCGGTCACTCTGACGCGCATCCCGTCCTCGATTCCTGAAGGGATCTTGACAGAGATCTTCTTCTCATCCTCTACAAGCCCTGTCCCTCTGCATTCTTTGCAGGGATTGGTTATTGTCCGGCCCTCGCCGCGGCATTGCGGGCAGGTCGTTGTTGTCGAGAAATATCCGAAAGGGGTCTGCCGTGTAGCTCTGACCATCCCTTGGCCGTTGCATTTAGGGCATGTTGCCGCCTCAGAGCCTTTAGCGGCTCCTTTGCCACCGCATTCATCACAGGTCTCATTCTTCCGCAAAGTCACTCGTTTCTCGACACCGTCAGCGGCCTCCTCAAGAGTTATCTCAGTCTTGTAAAGGAGGTCAGAGCCTCTTCTAGCGCCCCCTCTGCGCCTCCTTCCTCCACCGCCGCCGAAGAACTGGTCGAATATCTCTCCGAAATCAAAACCGTAATTCTCAGCCCCGTGCATGAACTCAGAGAAATCGAAACCTTCAGCGCCGCCGGCGAATCCTCCCTCCCCTACACTGCCGTACTGGTCATACTGCTGGCGCTTGTGCTCATCTCCAAGCACTGACGCCGCCTCATTTATCTCTTTGAACTTGTGCTCGGCATCATGGCTCTTGTTGATGTCAGGATGGTACTGCTTCGCGAGCTTCTTGTACGCTTTCTTGATCTCGTCAGTGGAAGCGCCGCGCTCAACACCTAAAGTCTTGTAATAGTCCTTGGCCATGATATTTTTTTATCGTTGTCAATGATTGCGCATTTACTGCTATTTAAAAATTATAGCAATTGCGTGATTCTGATGTTCCTTATATCTATCTTCTATATCCCTTCATTTTAAAAATAATAAAAAATAAGACAATAATGTCAGCAGGACTCACTTCCTCTTGCCGTTCTTCCCTTTCTTCTCGTCTTCTACAGTGAAGTCAGCGTCGACGACATTCTCCCCTTCTGCAGATGAATGGTTCTGGCCTCCTGTTCCGCCTTGAGCTCCACCGCCTTGCTTCGCCGCCTGCTCCTGCTGCACTTTCGCGTACAACTCAGTGCTCATCTTCTGCACTTTCTCATTTATCGCGTCGTACGCTTTCTTTATCGCTGAAGTGTCCTTGTCCTTAGGCTCAAGCAGTTTCTTCAGGCCAGCGAGATCCTTCCTGACATCCTCGATCTCTTCAGCCTTGACTTTTCCTTCGAAGTCCTTGAACAGCTTCTCAGTCGAGTACACAAGAGTGTCTGCGTTGTTGATGAGCTCCGCGTCATCTTTTCGCTTCTTGTCCTCTTCTGAATGCTCTTCAGCGTCTTTCTGCATGCGCTTTATCTCTTCATCATTGAGCTTCTGCGAAGAGGTGATCTTTATCGACTGCTGCTTGCTTGTGCCGAGATCCTTTGCTGTCACGTGCACTATGCCGTTGGCGTCGATATCGAAAGTGACCTCTATCTGAGGGATGCCTCTCGGAGCTGGGGGAAGCCCTACAAGCTCGAACTGTCCGAGAGTCTTGTTGTCCGCGGCCATAGGACGTTCGCCCTGCATGACATGGATCGTCACAGCAGGCTGGTTATCAGAAGCTGTCGAGAATATCTGGCTTTTCTTTGAAGGTATTGTCGTATTGCGCTCTATCAGCCTAGTCATGACTCCGCCCAAAGTCTCTATCCCTAAAGAGAGAGGGGTGACATCAAGCAATAAGATATCTTTGACTTCCCCTGCAAGCACTCCTCCCTGGATCGCCGCTCCCATAGCTACGCATTCCATAGGATCGACGCCGTGCTCGACTTTCTTGCCAAGGATATCCTCTACAAATTTCTGGAGTATCGGCATCCTTGTCGGACCGCCGACCATTATCACTTTGTGGATATCTGATAAAGGTATCTTGGCGTCTTTTATCGCCTGTTCGACAGGATGTCTGCATTTCTCGATTATAGGCCGCACAAGCTCTTCGAGTTTCGCTCTCCTCAGCTTCAGCACGAAATGCTTAGGCCCTTGCGGCGTGCCTGAGATGAACGGAAGATTGATGTCTGTCTCAAGCACTGTCGAGAGCTCTATCTTCGCTTTCTCAGCGGCCTCTCTCAGCCTTTGGATAGCCATATCATCCTTGCTCAGGTCTATCCCTTCCTGCTTGCGGAATTCCTCGACAAGGAAATTGATTATCACGTTGTCCATGTCAGTGCCGCCAAGACTGGTATCTCCTGAAGTGGATTTGACTTCGAAGACTCCGTCACCGAACTCCATGATCGTGACATCAAGAGTTCCGCCTCCGAAATCGAAGACAAGGATCTTCTGTTCCTTCTCTTTGTCAAGACCGTAAGCCAGTGAAGCCGCTGTAGGCTCATTGATTATCCTTACGACTTCAAGGCCGGCGATAGTCCCAGCGTCTTTTGTGGCCTGCCTTTGGTCGTCATTGAAGTACGCCGGCACTGTGATGACCGCTTTGCTTATCTTCTCTCCCAGGAATGTCTCCGCGTCAGCCTTTATCTTCTGCAGGATCATCGCTGACAGTTCAGGGGGAGCGTATTCCTTGCCGTTGATCTTGTACTTGAAAGTCGTCCCCATCTTGCGCTTCACAGCCATGATAGTGCGTTCAGGATTGCTTATCGCCTGCCTGCGCGCCGGCTCTCCGACAAGCCTTTGCCCGTCTTTTGTGAAAGCTATCACACTAGGCACAGTCTTTCCTGAGATCGTCTGCCCTTCAGCGCTAGGGATTATCTTCGGCTTTCCCGCTTCTAGGACCGCAGCGCATGAATTGCTGGTTCCTAAATCAATACCTATAATCTTTGCCATATCATTCACCTTTCTCCTGCGTTATCTTACGCAATGATCATCCATTGAGAATCTATAATGATTCTCATCATCCGAGATAGGAAGGCGCGCTCGCCTTCTTCCCCCCTTTTATCTTAGCTTCTTTACCGCTCTTTTTGCCGCTGCTTTCAACAGTAGAAGCGGGCTGCGCTTTCTGCGCGTTCTTCTCAAAGCGTTCAAGAGCTTTAGGGCGCTCGATCTTCCCGAAATCTTTCTCATAGCGCTTGACCATGTCTCCGAGCAGTGTAGCGATGCGTTTCGCGTGGAACGGGTCTACCATTATCACATTGTGCTTCATGTTCAGCACTATGCTCTCTTTGCTCCTCGGATCAACCCTAGGAGTGACGCATTTGAAGTCGAGGATGAACTGCATCGGGTTGAAATTCACCGAGAGCTCATGCGCGAAAAACGCCTCTCCGTCAGTAATTGTCATATTCACGTTCTTTTCCATCGGTTCACCTTCCGTCTCTATCTTCTGTTGTCTTATGCTCATTATTTCCTCACCATATCTCTTGTCCGTAGCTCATGAATCAGCATCTCTCGCTGATGTCTTCCAGCATCTTTATTATCTTCTCATGCAGTTTTCCGTTGCTTATCACTACATCCTGCGGCAATGGAGTGACATTGACAGGCGAGCCGTTCAATGAAGTCATCTTTCCGCCAGCTTCTTCAACAATCAATGCTCCTGCGGCGTAATCCCATGACGGCTCATGCGCAGCTACAAAAGCTTCCATAGATCCCATCGCAACTCTGGCGAGATGGAACGCCGCGCTGCCGTAATCCCTTCCGCTAAGCACTTTGCCTCTTAGCACTCTCAGCACTTCAGCCTTCATCGGGTGTGAAGCCCTCATATCCATCTGCAAGGTTATCATCGCAAGTTTAGGATCTGCAGTATCTGACACAGTGATGCGTTTTCCGTTCCTGAAAGCGCCTTTTCCGCGGATAGCCGTGAACATCTCTTCAAGCGCTGGGAAGAACAGCACTCCAAGCAGGATCTGGCCGTTCTTTGACAATGCTATAGACGTACCGAAAATCTGGACTCTATGGATATAGTTATGAGTGCCGTCCAAAGGATCGACATACCAGACATATTCGGCATTTTCAGCTGTGTTCGTGTCTCCTTCTTCCGCGACTATCTTGTGTTTTGGGAACTTCTTTTTTATCCCGTCAACAATTATCTTCTGGCAGGCGTCATCGATATCAGTCGCCAATGTGCCGTCCTCTTTTATATGTTGTATGACTTTACCATTGAAGTTTTCCAGCATCAAAGCCCCGCATCTCTTCGCGAGAGAGACTGCAAGCTCTTGCGCGGCTTCAAGATCCACATCTGATGCACTGCCTGATTTCTTTTTTTCCATGAGATTACCTCTTCTTTCTTTTGTGAACATCTTTAGTTTTTGTAATCATGCGCTCCGTATCTTTAACCTTATCATCTTGTTCCTGAGTCAGCAGTTCATAATCCAGCATCTTGCGCAGCTTTTCTTTGTCAGGAACAAGATCATTCAGCTGGCTGCCCGGCAATGCCTTATTGCAGTCCTTCAGATGCGACGCGTATTGCCTTATCGATTCAGGATCCTCAGGATTGACATAATGATTCAGTGTAAACCAGGATATCAGCTTTTCAGCTTCAGGCGAGCATCCCATCGCCACTCTGCATTCTCTTGGCTTGACAGGATGGATGCCGCACTTCCTGTCATCCGTGAGGAATAAGCACCTTCCGTAAGGCTTCCCTTTCTCCCTCATTATCTTCGGCCTATAGAGCGTCGTGTTGAATTTCTCTATAGGCTCTAGGTATCTCTCCTTGAGATCTTCTTCCTTGATCATGAGATGCTTCGCGATCCTGGAGTGATCCTCTTCAGCCAATGCGCCGCTGCCCATAGTGCAGCCGTGAGAGCATTTATCACATGAGCATGCAGGGCTTCTCGCTATGACTTCTCTGAGTGTTGTTGTTCTTGTCAATTCGCGGCCTGACTTCGCTGGCATGAGGTTCACTTAGCCTTCTTTTCCGCGCTCTTATCATGTGCGTCCTTATTCCCTTCAATATGCTGTGAGATCTTGACTTTGGCTGTGCGAAGCACTATCCCATTGAGCAGGTATCCTCTTTGCAGCTCTTCAATTATGGTTTCTTCTGGCTTATCGCTCTTCTCTATGAGGAGGACTTCGTGCTGGTGCGGATCGAATCTCTTCCCCGCTGCGTCCATTCGTCTCACTCCTTCAGCTTCCATAAGCGAGAAGAATTGCGCGTAAAGCAGCTCTATCCCTCTGCTGTATTCATCTTTCCTTTCGCTGTTGCTCTTGATCGCGATCTCGAACGCGTCAAGGAAAGGGAGGAATTTCCTGATGATAGATGCATTCGCGATCGAGCAGGACTCTGCCTTCTCTCTGTCGCAGCGCTTCTTGTAGTTCTCGAACTCAGCCTGCAGGCGCTTCAATGTGTCTGTGAGCTCGGTTATCTTGCCTGTCAATAGCGCTGTCTTGTCTGATTCAGAAGAGACCGCTGAAGCTACGGCTTTTGCCGCTTCAGCAATCGCGTTCTTTATATTTGATCTCGCTTGCTGCTGGCCTTGCTGCTTCTGCTCTTCTTTAGTATTGCTTGATTGCGATTGTTTTTCCTGATTTTTGTCAGTCATCTTGACCCTCTCTGCTTTTTTTAGGTCTTAACCAGTTTGTCTCTTATAATCTGGTTGACTTAAAGTCAACGAGATAGTAGTATAATGAACCTGTATATAAATCTTTTGGTGGACAAGACCTTGACCGAGACAAAGAATGAAGAAGAGAGACTATCTTCCGAGAGGACTGCAATATCAAAAGATATTTAAAACTCTCGCTAATCCATATGGCTTATGGCTGACGACTGCGTGTTCTGCAAGATTATCGACGGCAAGCTGCCCTGCTATAAGATCTATGAGGATGATAATATGCTCGCGTTCCTTGACATAGCTCCAGTGCATAAAGGGCATTGCCTCATCATCCCTCGCCAGCACAGGGTTGATTTCCCTGACCTTCCTGACGACCTTATGGGGCATTTTTTCACGACTACAAAGCGCATAGCCGAGGCAGTCAAAGCAGCAGTGAATGCTGATGCCTATAATATCGGCATGAATGTCGGCAAAGAGGCAGGGCAGATAGTGATGCACGCCCACCTCCATGTCATCCCGAGATACAAAGGCGACGGCCTGAAGCCCTGGGGCAAGAGCAAATATCCTGAAGGCGAAGAGAAGAAAGTGCAGGAGAAGATACTTCAGAAGTTAGAGTTGTGAATGTTCTGTCTGCCGTATTGCGGCGTTGCAATCCACTAAATTGCAATAATCCTTGATGGTTGTCTTGAAATTCTCAGAGATCATGATCTATACTGTGGAAAGAGCGAAACGGCATCTGGTTCTTCGAAATGTTTAGCATCCCCTCTTGATTTCTTTTTATAATTCTCTTCTGGCCGCGCAGGATAAAGATTCTGGTCGATAGACTGCAGTCTCATCTGTCTTGATTGCTCTAGGATTGGATTCTCGAAAGCCAGAAGCATCTGCATTCCGTAACTTTGCTTCAATCTAACAGTTGCGGATCCAAAAGTAGTCTGAGAATGATCAGCAATCACTTTATCGTCGATATTAGAATGCATATTCAGCCCCTTCCCAATCAAATATATTTAACGTATCATCATCTGTGAGTGGTTGGAGTCCATCTTCATAACTTGTTCCTTTACTAAAATAATCATAAGAGAGTGTTGATGGTTTAAAGCAGTGTTCTCTGGCCTTACCTTGCGCCAGATGGATTCCATCATTAGAATTCGCATTTGGTGCGTCTTTCACTTTATCAGCGATGTTTCTTATGTCTTTTTTCATATGATGATATTATTGTTACACCTATATAAATATTTGTTTACTCTCTTATATATATTTCAAGATTTCATCACCGGTGTAGCTCAGTGGTGTAAGCGATAATTGGCTGCGCCCCTTATCAGCCCGCAGTGCAGTGTCGAAAATCAACAAGGTGATTTCCGAACATCCCTAAAATCTAAAGATTTTCGCGACATTTGCTTCGCTCAGCTGCACTATGCGTTTTCTCTCAAAACCTTTTTATAGCGCTATTTTTCTCTTTCTCATGGCGCCGGTGTAGCTCAGTGGTTAAAGCGCCACAGGATAAGAAGATTATCGGGCGAGGCTCATAAGCATGGGTGATAACAGCACTCATCGCAATTAACTGCTGAGGATCAGCCGCGGAGTGACGTGGAGATCGGGGGTTCAAGTCCCCCCACCGGCATTTTGTTTTTTTTCTATCTTTTTGTGATTTTCTTGTTGTGGAGTTCATGCCGCTGAGCGTAGTGAAGCGGCATTAATACAGCGCGGGTAACCCCTAGGGTGGCATCCCTGGGCGGGTGTTCCAAGTCCCCCCACCGGCATTTTAATCCTTATCTTCTGATTTATTAATACGGTATTTTTCCTAACAAAATATTTATATTCCAAGCGAGTGTATAATCTTATGATCAGGTCTCAAGAAGAGCTCAGCACGATTCATCATCTTGAGTATTTAGTTCTCAATGAGGCGACTCCTAAAAAGATATTTGTATTAGACGGCAAATTCAATGAGATAACCCCTTTACGCCCAAGGATAGTTTTTGCCGACTCATTGCCTGAAGCGGAGCATATCCTTATTTCTCAGATCAAAGGGCTTAATGGATATAAACTCAATGTTGTCCATTCAGAGGATTATCTCGGTTGGCAGCAGATAGACGACTTGAAAGAGGAATATCATACTGATAACATCTATTGCAAGATTGTTGAAGAGATTGCTCCCAGAGTATGATATGCTCTTGTCTTTCTCTTTCACCTCGATAGCCGCATCTACCATAAGCCTTAAATACTACCTATGCTTTACCCATATTAACAAATTCTAACCTTATATCGTACGTTGTCATTTTTTCTGAATAAGAAATAGTAATTCTGGACAACACGCATTCAATTCGGTACTCACTCAGATACCTAATGTTGTGATAATCATTCACACTCGCAAAAACATTTAGAATAAATTGCGAAACAAGTAACAATGGAGGTGCACTAATGGTGCAGATAAACCAGAAAGCGCCGGAATTCTCGGCAAAAGCGTTTCATGATGGAGACTTCAAGACAGTGAAGCTCTCTGATTTCAGGGGCAGATGGGTAGTGCTGTTCTTCTATCCTGCGGACTTTACCTTTGTATGCCCTACAGAACTCGGAGAGCTGGCAAAGCATTATCCTGAGTTCAAGAAGCTTGGCGCTGAGATACTCTCAGTTAGCCGCGACACTGAATTCGTCCACAAGGCATGGCACGATCATTCTGAGACGATAAAGACAGTCAGATTCCCGATGATCGCTGATCCGACAGCGAATATATGCAAGGATTACGGGGTCTATATCGATGAGGACGGTCTAAGCCTTAGAGGCACTTTCATAATAAATCCTGAAGGAGTGCTGAAGGCTTTTGAAGTGCATGATAACAGCATCGGAAGGAGCGTCGAGGAGCTTATGCGCAAGCTTCAGGCCGCGCAGTATGTCAGTTCGCACAAAGGAGAGGTCTGCCCTATGAACTGGGAGCCCGGAGCAAAAACTTTAAAACCAGGCATAGGATTAGTCGGAAAGATATGAGGTGATATCATGAAACATCAGCCAGAACCTTTGCCTTACGCGTACAATGCTCTTGAGCCTTTCATCGATGAAGCGACGATGATAGTGCACCATGACAAGCATCATCAGACTTACGCGGACAAGTTCAACGCGGCGCTTGAGAGATATCCTGAGCTGCAGGTTAAGAAGCCTGAAGAGCTCCTGAAGGACTTGAGCAAAGTTCCTGAGGATATAAGGACAGCTGTCCGCAATCACGGCGGTGGATATATCAACCATAATTTCTTCTGGAAGATAATGGCTCCGAAGTCTGGAGGAAAACCTTCAGGCGAGATAGCCTTGGCTATCGATAAGGATTTCGGTGGCTTTGACAAATTCAAGGAGCAGCTCTCTGCCGCGGCTCTAGGAATTTTCGGCTCAGGATGGGCCTGGCTTGTCCTTAACAATGGAAAGCTTGAGATAATGACGACCGCTAATCAGGACTCCCCTCTAAGCGTCGGAAAGACTCCTTTATTGACCATTGATGTCTGGGAGCACGCGTATTATCTGAAATACCAGAACAAGAGGGTGGATTTCATCGCGGCGTTCTTCAATGTCATAAATTGGGAGCAGGTGAATAGGAATCTGAAGTAGTTTTTTTATTTCTTCTTTATCATTTCTTTGTGTATTCATATAAAAATCCCTGGATAGTGATAAAAAACAGAAGTATTTATAAATTGAAGATTCTTCTTTTGTGTCATGAATAAGAATATCACAGCTGCAATTAATGCTGCCCTTATAGGATATGTTGAGTTAAGAGGCGATTCAAGAAATCTCGATCTTATCTCCAAAGGGGGCGTGGATGCAGCTACCGCTTTAGATTACAAACTAGAAGATGAGGCAAGATCTTATCTTAAATCTTTTACAGGACAGTCTGTTTTTGGTGAAGAAAAGGGAGGGGATAGAAGTTCTGATTGGATCCTTGATAAAATAGATGGAACCCCAAATTTCAGAAGTGGTCTGGATATGTTTGGAAGCGCCGTTACTCATCTTATTGGAGATTCTGCAGATATAAATGTTATTGTGCTTCCAAGAAAAGGGGAATTATACCTCGCTGTTAGAAATCAAGGAGCTTACATGATACTCTTGCCAGATGATTTTAATCCAAAAGATTATAATAAAATTAGCTGGAATCTAAAGAATAAAATTTTAGAGATTGATGCAGTAAAAATACCCAGCAAACAATTAATTACACTAACAGAAATTAATCCTAAAAAACTTCAGATTGGCGCAGATATAAGTTATAAAAATCGAGGACAAAAGTTAGCTCAAGTTGCAAAATATGCCTCAGAAGTATTTTATGCCCCTATCTTTGGTTCAGTCGCTTATAGCCTATGTCAAGTAGCTGCTGGAACTTTAGGAGGATATGTAATATTTGACGTTGATATGAATGACATATTCTCAGGACAACTGCTTGTTGAGAAAGCAAACGGTGTGACTTCTGATCTAGATGGCAATCCAGTCACTAGGGAAACAAGAACTTTAGTTGCTTCGGGAAACAAGACTATTCATGAATTCTTGATTAAAAGATTGAGTGAGAAACGCTTCTAGTCTTTAAATACGTATTATAAACGGCTTTGTTCTGAATCACCATTGAAAATCAACGCAGGTTAATTATACATCACTTAAAGCGCTGATTTTCAATGTCTGGAATTGTTATTTCCGAACATCCCGAAAATGCGTACATTTTCGCGAACCCTAGGATAACGAAAATCACTGTTGTTGATTCTTAGTATAGAAAATAGCTTTGCGGATTTTCGTTATCTCTCAATGATTCCAGAGTAATCAAGCGTTCTCCTCTCTTGTGTTTCTCTCCGCACTTCTCCGAGTCATATATCCACCATTAAGTAGTAAATATCAAAACATTTATAAATGGTCGCTACCTACTCTCTCTATATTGAGCATATCTGAGAGGTATCATGAGATTCGGAAGATTTGGATCTAAAGCGCTGTTAAGCATGCTATTAGCTCTGAAGGGGGCAGGCTGCGGAGAAGAGAGCGCCATTCAGAAGCCTAGACAGGATTGTGAGAACGCTGGGACTGCAGAGGGAGAGATCCCTATGGCTCCGTCACGGCTAAATGATAGGCGCATCCCTTTAGGATGCAAAGAATCATTAGATATCAATCTCGATCAATGGTTCCTGGGGCGTTATTCATACTCAATCCAGCTGGATTCAGAAGGGTATTCAGGATTTCTGCGCAATCCATCATTCAGCTATTCAGCAGAGGGGAACATCCTTCATATTGAGCAAGGGGGAGAATTGGATAAAGAAATATATTTTCTGACAGTAACAGGTACAATGCCTAATGTTTCGCGCACTGCAAGGCTCAAAATAGAAGCGAATGGCTGCGTCGATGAAGAAGTGGATAGGCTTGCAGAGCTTGTGAGCTGCGAGCATCTCGCAGGAGGGAATGATCCTCAAAACTCGCTGAATCTTGTCATCGCGGCGCATAGCGTAAATAGGGAGGATATAGAAGCGCTTATCCTGGATAATGAATCAGGTTACAGTCTGGCAGGAACCTCTCCTGTAGGTCAACTCCTTGAAGAGGGGAAACTCGCGATCTACCTAGTTGAGGGCATCCCAGATTATGGCTGCTCAGAATTGGAAGAAAATACCTATTCTAGTTGCTTATCGATGGGAAGAGCTATCGCGGAAAAGCTTTGCGGCGCGTCAGGAAGAGACGGCGTGATCATGCTCAATGGTGAAGAGCCTATAGAATATCGCGGTTGGGCAATCCCTGCTGCGGAAGGCATTCTGGGGATAAGCATCCATAACGCGAACAATAGCACAGATCTGGGGATCCATGAGATATTCCATCTGTTAGGCCTTCATGACACTTATATCGTCGGAGAAGACGGAATGCTTTACTGCTCTGATGTGCAGTCTTTGACGAACTGCATCGGGAAGTATCACAGCATCACTCCTGCGGAGCAGGATACAGTAATGGGATATGTAGAAGAAGGAATAAAAGAAAAGAATAAATGAAAGATTGATTACGCTAGGCCAGTGCAAAATGTGTCTAATGGCGCTTTGCATTCTACACATTTTCCCTGAGCGACGCTCCATTTCCATTTCTCTCTGCATACCAATTGACCGACATTGTTTATCTTCTGGCCAACTGATGGACTGACACATTGTCTGGTGACGCGATCCCACGCATAATTCTGGTTGCATCTTACCTGACAGGACTTAGTATTGCATTTTCCATTGGTGAGCTCCTGGCCTAATGCGTTCACATACTTGCCTGCAGAATTTATATCACAGTCCTCTGCCACATTCCATCTAGGCGTTTGTCCGCCGGTTCCCCTAATCTGAGGTAAACTTGCTCCTGCACTCTGAAGCGGCATTAATGTCCAGGGGATATCACAACAGATAAGTGTTGCGCCATTAGGGATAGAGGTATATCCTCCAGAGGGAGACAATTCACCCAGAGAATTATATATTGCTCCTGAAGGGAATATATTCTGGTTATCCGGCATACAAAGGCTGCCTTTAGGCACAGGAGTTTCTATTGTATTCACTTCACCAGTAGTCAATCCTTCTACTTTGCCGCTTCCTGCGCCGCACTCATCGACAACGCCATCGCCGCAGAATGCTGGCCAGTAGTTCTTGTCGAAACTCTCGTGATTTGCGCTTGTCAGCTTCAAATCTCTTAGAACTCCTCCTTGTCCGTAAGTTAGAGGAGCCATGGGTATGGGCAAAGGCGCACAATCGCTGAGCGGAGGATTCGCTGGAGTGCAAGAGGAATCCGGATAGGTTCTTGTCGGATTAGTCACTTGCCTATTATATGTTCCAGCTAAGAACGCGCCCAAAAGATTCACTTCTCCATTAACTGCTGCCCAGCTTGAAGGGCATGAAGACGCGGTGATTGTCTCAGGGCATCTTGTTGCTGAGCAATCCGCTTTGCAACTGTCCACACTTAGCATATTAGTCTTGTCAATTCCTCCATCGTCACAGGCTTCATTTCCGTTCTTGACTCCATCACCGCATCGTTCTCTTCCATTAGATGCGCAAGCGCTCCAAGCGCTGCAATCATATAAGCAGGTCTTATCACCTGAATATCCATTAGAATCAACACACGAGACTGCGGGGCTTGTCCTCCAGACAGTATTCCCATTAGGATCAACAAGACGTTGTTTACTTTCATAATCGCAAACTTCTGTGCTTTCAACCTTGTTATTACCGCAGACTGCTGGAGTTGCAGCCTCTGTAGCGCAAGTCGCTGAGCATCCGTCTCCTGAGACAGTATTTCCGTCATCGCAAGTCTCGGGGTTCTGGACCTGGCCATTGCCGCAGATTGCCGCCCCTGGTTCAGTTGCAGGAGTCAGCTTAATAATTCTAAATCTTATTTTCTTTATTTGTATGGTCACTGTCTCTGTGTAAGTCTGATACCCTTGGAGGCTAGCAGTAAGAGTATATGTGCCTGCAGTGATACTTCCCTTATAGTTTGATCCTAAATCTTTTCCAGTAGCTATTGTATCAAATGAATATTTCTCCACTGTTGTTCCTGGCTGGCTAAGAACGATATGGACATTGCCTAATTTTGGGTTAGTGCCCAAGAATAATCCTCCTGTGCCTGAAGGGCCTGAGTAGAAGTTTGGTGATGCGAATGCTTTCGCTTCCCCTATAGGCTCTTGGCCGCAGCCTGCGAGCATGATCATTGACAATATAGCTATAATCATTACACTGAGAATTCTTTTATCCATAATATCACCTTTAAAATGGAGAAATGCAATCTATTATATAAATCTTTACTGCCTCAACAGCATATCTGAATAGCTCTTATCGATGCAGTCTTTCTCTTCAATCTTCAACAGCCGCATGAACTCCCTGCATTGGTCGCTGATATTCTCTATGCCAAGCTCTCCAGTCCTGTCTATCGCTTCAATCTCGACAAAATTTCCCAATCCTTTCACTTCGTCAATATGGAACTTGACATTGTCAATGAAGTAGATCTCTCGATGTTTGTCGACAGTGACTGTCTCTTCAAGGACTTTCGCCAGTATCTCGCGCATCCCAGGGTCATGCAGCGTCCTTGCCAGCAGGATCTCGGAAGTCTTCGGCCCCCGCGCTTCTTTCCTATCATAGAATATCAAGCTGTTTTCGATATTGCCCTGCCTGAGCTTCAGCCTTCCTTTAGAGATCCTGAAATAGGTGTCTATCTGATGGTCTGTCCCTTCAAATTTCGCATCCCTCTCTTTAAGAAATCTGCGCACAGCTTCAGGATTCGCGCATCTGGCCTTTATCTCTACGTTTGTTATAGTCATGATCTCAACAGAATCATCCGTTAATGATATAATCCGATTACTTCTTCTTTGCTATGTAAATATCCGCTTCAAGCATCTTGCTGTCCTTGAAATAATGATGGACAAAATAGAGGTTTCCTTCGCTGTCCATTGTCGGCTCGCCCGCGAACTGAGAGACAATCAGCTCTGGCGCCTGC
Organism: Candidatus Nanoarchaeia archaeon; assembly: GCA_035289005.1. Taxonomy (GTDB): domain Archaea; phylum Nanobdellota; class Nanobdellia; order Woesearchaeales; family UBA12501; genus DATDYN01. The sequence goes on along the minus strand of DATDYN010000004.1, from coordinate 2,470 downwards.
CATCCTCCATTGACCCGTTTAGAACGATAGAGTGAAGGATATCCTCTGTCATCCCTGTTGAACCAGAGCTCAGAGCCGTCTGCTGTGATGTAAGGCCAGCCATCATTTGACGCTGTATTGACTGCTTCAATATTCTGGAGATCGCTCCAGGAACCATCCTTCATCCTCGCGGTCCAGATATCATATCCTCCTTTGCCGCCAGCTCTGCCTGAATGGAAATAAAGCTCATCCTTCCAGATGTGCAGCTCTCCAGTCTCCCATTCATCTTTCCTGAAGAAAGCATCAGCGCTTTTCCAGTTATCCCATATATCTCCTATTCTCTGCGCGCTGAACCAGTGGATTCCTGTCAAGCCTTCACGCGCTGTGCAGAAATAGATAGTTTCCTTGCCGACGAATTCACAGCCGTCGAGCGCGAGCTTGCCTGGATCCTGCAGCATGACTCTTGCGGCAGGCTGCCATTCGCCATTGACTCGCTGTGAGAGATAGATTCCTGTCACATTGTCAATCACCTGCTTCTCTGCAGGGATCCTCACATCAGGAGTCCAGAAGAAGAACATCTCGTCGCTGCCGTAAGGGATGAAAGGGCTGTCTTCTGCGCCGGCGGTGTTGACTCCAGTGCTTAAAGGAACTGGCGTCTCAAACTCATCGGAATTTAATATCGGCGGATAGATGTCAGTCTCTGGAGTGATCTTGACCGCGTCAGAAGGGAGGGCCTGCTCGCGGGGGATCAGGACTTGAGGATCTTTTTCAGAACAGCCTGTGGGAAGAATAAGTATCAAGAGTATAGCGATAAATAGCATAAGTAAACGAGTATTGATGTCAAATCCCATAATCTAAGAACATTAAGATAGCATTATAAATATTTGCATATGTTGGGCGATATCCTGAATCTGTAAATGAAGACTTTTTTGACGTTGCTTGAATGGCAATGCTTCGAGCAGTATTGATATAAGTAGATTATAAACAACGGCAAAAGAGTGGAGGATTCAGGACAGGGCCCATATGTTGGAAGATTGGAAATCTCGCGATCACTTTCATAAGCCTTTTAAATCAGCAGAGTTTAACAGAGCCAATGCATAATGTCGATATCACTCTTGTCTATAAGATACTAAAACGCGAGGTCGCGCACTATAAAGTTCCGGTAGTTGATCTCATAGAGATCCAGACTAAGGATCCGTTCAAAGTATTGATCTCAGCGATCCTTTCCACAAGGACTAAGGATGAGACTACTGTGCGGGCTTGCGAGCGCCTGTTCACGAAAGTCAGGAAGATAGATGATCTTGAAAGGATTTCAGTGAAAGATCTAGAGAAGCTCATATTCCCAGTAGGATTCTTCAAGAACAAGGCGAAGTTCCTGAAGCGGCTGCCGAGCGTTCTGCAAGAGCATTTCAATGGAAGGATACCTCATACTGTCGAAGAGCTGGTCATCCTGCCAGGCGTCGGCCGCAAGGTAGCGAATCTCGTAGTCGCTGTCGCGTTCCAGAAGCCCGCAGTCTGCGTCGATGTCCATGTCCACAGGATAATGAACCGTTTAGGATATGTCAAGACTAAGAATCCGTATGATACAGAGATGGCGCTGCGCAAGAAGCTGCCTATGGAATACTGGGAGAAGATCAACAGTATGCTTGTCGCTTTCGGCCAGAACCTCTGCAGGCCTGTGTCTCCGAAATGCAGCGAGTGCCATATCTACGCGCAGTGCAATAGGGTTGGGGTGAGGGTGAGCAGGTAACTATCACCATGAAAACTAATTCCTTGAATTCAGAAGTGCGAAGAGTGCGGAAATCTCCAGAGCACAAGATTGTATTGATGCGTTTACGCGAGTTTAAAGAATTCGCTAATAAGCCCGAATTCGAATGGTTCTCAGAATTATGTTTCTGCATATTGACAGCGAACGCCAAATTCAAGACAGCGAGCGAAGTGCAAGCAGCTCTCGGAACAGAAGGTTGCAGGAGCTGCTCTCTTAAAGAGCTTGTCAGCTGCATTCGTCATCACAAGCACAGATTCCACAATATGAAGGCGAAATATATTGTCGAGGCGCGCAGGCATGAAGGATTGAAGAAGACAATCACTTATATAGCGGCGGAGCAGGGCACTTCAGCAGCGCGCGAGTGGCTTGTGCATAATGTCAAAGGGATAGGGATGAAAGAAGCGTCTCATTTCCTCAGAAATGTAGGCTATACAGACATCTCAATCCTTGACAGGCATATACTCAATCTTATGAAAGAGCACAGCATCATCAGGAAAGTCCCAAAGCCACTGTCGAAGAAGGTCTATCTTGAGATTGAGCGTGAATTCTTCAGGCTCGCGAAGAGCTTGAGTATCAATCCTGCGGAGCTTGACCTGATATTGTGGTTCATGAAGGCAGGAGTTGTGGGGAAGTGAGATCATCTATAAGGAGATATATACGTTGAATAGGTATTGAGGACATTATGGGATTGCTTTATAATATCTGGGATTGGTCTTATTATCT
>DATDYN010000003.1:0-3884 GCA_035289005.1 Candidatus Nanoarchaeia archaeon | reverse complement strand
ATATTGAGAACTTTTCTTTCGCGGTCATGGTCTATGCTGATTACCGTATCTATCGCAGGATTGACGCGCCCATATCTTACGTCAGACCATGATTCATAATCATTGAACATTCTCTGAAGTGAGTCTGTCACAGCTGCGTTTCTCGCTCTTCTCGGCGTTCTCTGATTCTTTTCCATTGTGGTTATTGATGAATATTATCTTTGTCCAGGCAATCTCCAAGGACGATACGCCTCATTTGCCGAAAGCAGTAGCCTGCCTGTGAGCTGATGATATCTTTCTATGAGCTGTGAAGAGAGATAAATCGCAGTCTCATTGCGATCAATAGATGGAGTCATCTGATCGCGGCTGTTATTTCTGCAGTTGCCATTTATTCGGTTAACGCATTCCTTCTCAAATACTGGATCATAGAAATAATGGATATCAAAAGGCCCTAGGCCTTCAGCCATTATATTCACCGCTTTCCACGCTATCTCCTTGAATGTCTTGTAACCTTCAAATCTCGCAGTGCTGCAGAGGAGATTGTCAGGCAGGCATCTCTGCGCGCTCCTTCTCACACGCCTGTAGTTTTGCGCTGAAGATTCATTATTCTGGGAATCCTGGAATTCACTCTTGTGATCTATTGATAAGACCGGATCGAAGTATTCATTGAATCTTGAGGCGCTCAGTCTGTAGACGCTCAATCCGAATCTCAGCTCTTCAGGATGTCTCAGGAGTCTCAGCTCTCTAGGACGTTTCAGCAGTCTTTTCTCATCGAAAGGAGTCAATGGATGGTACAATGCCAGTCGCAGTTCTATGCCTGAGAGATTAGGCATCCCTGTCCCAGGTATCTTATCAAAGAGAGAATCGAAAAGCGACGCGAGCGCTGCTGACGCTTCAGATTCTTCGCAAGTTACTGCGTTTCTAAGCCTTCTCATCCTTGAGCCGGGTTGGTCATCTTTCATTGCCGCAACTCCCTTGAATAAGCAAGGCGTATCTCTGGAGAGCTATCGCTGCTCTCTATGAATGCCAGTCTTAGTTTCTCGAATATGCACTCATCAAGCGAATGGATCATGCCAAGCTCTCGCAGGGATAATGGATCATCCCCTTCAAGAAGGATGTGCTCTTTCTTGAAATACAGGTAAAGATTATTTCCCTGTCTTATCTGCTGCGCTACCTGCACAGCGGCTTCTCCAAATGAAGAATCCATCTCATGGAACATCGGCGGAGTGAAAGGTGAAGGCCGCGTCAAGAAGAGCTCGCTGTTCAGCACTCTTCCGGGATTCGATATCGAGAGAGTCTCTGTGATGAGCGAGTATTCTATCTGATGATTCTTAGGTATGTTTATCTGGAGTATCGAGCGATGGTTCAGAGGTGTCTTGCTCCAGCCGCAATCGCAGTACCTGAACGGGTTATTGTTGAGATACCATTCATCCGCGTATATGAACAGCTGGCTAAGGAGCATGCTGTTATCCGACTCTCTGTGGATGTCAGCTTCTGTCGCTATCTTCAGATGCTTTCTTTGAGCGAAAGGCATATTGAGATGAGATCCTGTCTTAGTCTCATATCTATATCCCTCTTCAGAGTCATTCCCTGACTGATCATCAGTCCCAGTGCTTTGACCGGGCAGCAGGAGTATTCTCAAGTCTTTCTCTTTAGGCTTGTCTTGATTGTTGACTATCAGTTCAAGCTTTGGGGTATTGCTTTTATTCATGAGCGTTCTCCTATTGATGCATTCTTTTCAACATCTTTTTAGTGTGCTGCGGATATAGCCTTCTGGCAAGAGGGGCATGCTGTCTTACAGAACCTCTCTTTTCACAAGGCGTTGCTGACATCTTTCTGCGCTCATCTGAAGAATGTCTTTTCAGCAGTTGAGTTACAGTATCATATCTCTTGGTTATGGCTTATCCTTTCTTCGGCTCTTCAGCTTTCGCTTCGGCTGCCGGAGCAGGGAATAAGTCTTCCTTGCCTTGCTTTGTGATCTTGAGATTGACCTGCGCTGTTTTAGGGCCTACAGTGTTTCCCGCGACAGTCTTTCTCTGGCGCATCCCTTTCATAGTCCTCTTCCCCTTCATGTCTTTTCCTCTGTATTTGAGCTTGTTATTGACCCCTATCCCTTTCACTGTGAGGATCTTCTTGAGGCCTATGCCTGGAACATCTGAACGCATCGGGAATCCCGCAGTGTCAGAGCCGCCAGTTATCACGAATTCATAGCCTGAGAATCCTATGCTCTCGCCGTTCACTTTGTCGCCTATCTTCAGTCCATTGAGCGCAGCTGCTGAATCTTCTTTAAGTTCTTTCTGCACGCTTTTCCCAGTCTTTGGGTTAGAAATCACTGCTTTATAGTCTGTCATTTTCGTTCTCCCCGAGGTTTCAGCCCTGTCGCGCAGGACGTATCTTGATAGACACCTCAGCGATTGTTTCCTGCGGCTGAGAGGTTTATAAATGTTGCGTTTTGAGGATATTCACTACCTACTGGTAGTCTTCAGACCGAAAGATTTATATATATATCATGTTTTACTGCCCTCAGCAGGGAGGATTTATGGCAGAACACGAAGACAGATCAGAACAGATAATTCCTACATATAAAGATCCTTATCAGCATGAGATTAAAACAAGTTCTAGAAATGAGCCAAGAAAGAGTTCACTTGTAGAACGGATGCTTGAAAGGTTTTATGGCAGGATCGTCCCTCAAACCACTTCAGGTTCTAAGAATATTTCTCATGATTTCCCAGAAATCAAGAAAGACTTAAGCAAATATGTGACAATCCCTCCTAATCTGGAGCAGCTCACTATCGCAAAAAAGCGCGAACGCCAAGCAGAGCTTTCTGAACTCAGTCTTGAGATCAATGGCAAGCCAAAAGTTGTCTTTACTGGAGGTCTACAATCACATCTGGAATACCCTGGAGTCGTCTCTGTGCCCAGAGATATTCATGGCTATGCTTTCAGGAGAATGAACGACGACGGCACAGTCGTCTTGGGATATCATGGCTCTGGATCTCTCCAATCAATCGCTCCTTCAAAAGTGATCACTGTCGAGCTTTCACAATTGGAGCGCAGATTGAAAGGGATGGAAGCGCAGAAAAGAGAGCAGCCGGGGAGGGGTTACGTTATAGAATTCATAACAAATATCCCTTCTGAAGAAGAGCAGAAATACCTCGCATTGAGAACAATATGCGCTAAAGCGGCAAAGGCTAAAGCGAATATGGTCAGTAACAAGATCGATGAAAAGCCATCATCGCCGCAAGATATTCCGTTGTTTAGAAAATCTGATGATAGCAAGTATCGCAATAATCACATCCCATCGAAATGTCCGTATGATATGTGAATGAGCTGACTATTGGCTGTGAAAAGAATCATTAAAGAAATTCAGGCAAAGGATCATTCATCTTGCATTTGAAGGAAATGTCTAGTCAAATATCATCGGTGGTTCTTTCTCAAAATCTCTCATAGCTTTCTGTTTTTGCCCCTTATACTCCTTGATCTCTCTTTCCCCGTTCGCTATTGCCTTGTCAATGCCTGGCTGCACGTTCTTTTTGAAAGAGGCTTCAAGCAATTCGTTCAGCGGAGTGTATATTATCTCTCCAGCATTTCCGTCCTCGATATTTTCGAATTTGGCGAATTCTGCATTGAAAGCGTGCACAATTCTTAAGTTCTTTGAAAGCAAGAGTATATATCTATTGTCTGATTTCTCACAGCCGAAAATGATTTCTGGAGCAGTCTCACAAAGGACAGCGTTAGTGAGATAATTGTAATTAGCCCTTATCTCTTTGATTTCTTTCTTATAAGTCTCCCTGAAATCTCCAAGAGTTGATGTGCTCGCAGTCGCGTTCAGAGCGATGAAAGGCACTGGCTTGCCATTCAGCATGAGTCTGACTCTTGAGAATGAATAGGTGTACGCTTCAATT
>DATDYN010000002.1:0-29503 GCA_035289005.1 Candidatus Nanoarchaeia archaeon | reverse complement strand
AGGAAGCAGCACTAATGTCAAGCAATTATCGGCTAAAGATCTTTCTACGCTCAAGCTCGTGCCAGGCATCAGCGCGATGATGGGGCAGATAAGCGGAAGCGCGAGCGTGTATTATAATGGAGAGACCACTTCTATATCTATCCGTGGCATTGACGAGGCGCATTTCAGTGATTTTGTAACAACTCCCATCGAATCAGGAAATTATCTGAATAAGGGAGAATCGAGAGCGATAGTGATAGGCAATAATGTCGCGCACAAAGTATTCAAAAGGCCATTGCAGGCAGGATTCACTATATCCATAAACAATACTCCTTTCAAGATCAGAGGCATACTTGCCCTTTCCAGCGGGATTGGGGGAGGCGGCTCTGATACTGTCATCTACATGCCCATCAAGGATGCGAGAGAGATCCTCGGGAGCAGGTTGAACCTGAACGCGAATGAATTCTCAAGCATTCAGGTAAAAGTCTCAGACCCTAATTTTATCCAGGAAGCAAGCGATAAGATAGAAATAGCTCTTGCGAATTCTCACCATGTGACTCTGGCTAAGAAAGATTTCTCGCTCTCTTCATCGCTCGCGCTGCAGGACAGGTTCAGCCAGATAACCAATTCAATAACGATATTTCTTGCAGTTCTTGCAGGAATCTCGCTGCTTGTCGGAGGCATTGGTGTCGCGAACACAATGTTCACATCAGTCATTGAAAAGACTAAGGACATAGGTGTCATGAAAGCGATAGGGGCGAAGAATCGTGATGTGCTGATGATATTCCTTTTCAATTCTGGCATGTTAGGGATGGTCGGAGGGATCATAGGCATAATGTTCGGAGCGCTCATCGCTTATTTTCTCCCTGTGCTTGGCATAAGCATAGGCAATAGGGGGACGCTGCAGACAGTGCTGTCATTCAATCTGATGGCATTCTCGCTAGGATTCTCAGTCATCATCGGAATGGTCTCTGGAGTTATACCTGCCTACAGGGCTTCAAAGCTCAAGCCAGTCGATGCGCTTAGGCATGAGTAGAAGTATTGTCAATGAGCATTCTTTTGCCGTGCTCTGTCATTCTTTTGTCATTAAAAATTGCGCTGGGTGTGATACCCCACCATTTATGGCGCAATTTTTAATTCCGAAAATCAGCCTTTTAGGCGAGGAGCGTAAAACCTCGGCCTTTAGGCCGAGGATAGCTCCGAGCGGCTGATTTTCGTTATTTTCTGATTGCCTGAATGGGCCAATCAATGGGCATCCTGTGCCGTAAGGCTTGCGCGAATAATGAGTTTTCGCGTGCTCGACAATCAGCGCATGATATTCTTTGAATATCTTCACTTTCTCTTTTGTTTCAGAGGTTTTGAACGCTTCCATAAATAACTTCCGTATCCTTTCATAATCTGAGCCTGCTTTCAGGACGCCTAGACCAGAGAATATCCTCTTAGTGTATGTGTCAACCACAAAAGTCGGCACGCCAAAAGCGTAAAGCAGTATCGAGTCAGCGGTCTCAGGGCCGATTCCTTTGACCTGCAGCAGCTCAGCGCGTGAAGGCACAGTCCTGTTCTTGAAATGTGATGAAAAGAAATCTGAGGCAATCTTCAGGCGCTCCGCTTTCTGATTATAGTAGCCGGCTGGCCGGATCAACTCTGCGATCCTCTTCACATCCGCTTTCTGTATCTTTCTTGCATTAAGGATATCCGCAGCGTTCAGGTTCGCAATCGCCTTCTCGACATTCTTCCAGTTAGTGTTCTGCGTGAGTATCGCCCCGACAATAATCTCAAACCTGTCATTGTCATCCAATGGCGGGCCATTGCGGTGCTTTGGGCAGTGAAGCGGCTTGTCTTCAGCGCCCTTCGTCCTTTTCCTGCCGCTGAGAGGCCACCAGCCCTGAGGGCCGTATTTTTTTAGAAGGGATGAATACATTCTCTCAATCCTATCTGAAGGAGAACCATTATCCGATGCTTTTGAAGCCATGCAATCATGATCTGCGCGGCGTATTTAATAATCTTATCATGCAGGGATGATATCATATTCTCTTGTTTTTAGCTCTCTTCTTCTCGCGCTCTTTCTTCGCGATCCCTGAAGGCAGTATGTCTTCTAAAGGCTCTTCGCTGCCTTTAGCGTATAGTGAGACCTTCTGCGCTGGAGTCTGTTCCTTCGATGCCTGCGTCTCTCTCCACTTCCGCAGAACTTATAATGGAATACATCATCCATGAGGTTAGAGCGGAGCATATAGCTGTTATGAATTTCATTATCACTTGGTCTGGAAGGATGGATTTCAGGACACCTGTACCTAAGAGCCATCCTGCCATCACTGCGATGGAAGTCAATAGCACTATGCCTGTCAGAATCCTTGCTATGCTGTTCCTTTCCAAGTCTATTACCTCTCTTTCAGGGCTATGCATCTCTCTTTCTTTTTAGATATTGTTTGTTTTTCTGTTCTGTCCTGGAAATTCTTTGTTATGTTCAGAGATTCAATTCTAGACCATTCTTTCTTTTGAAGAGAGCAATCCAGCGCATGATATCAGCCATCACCATTCAGGGATTAATACCTGAAGAATGTCTATCTTAGCTGATAAATTATTTATAGTGCAACCACAGATTTGATTCTTTACGGGGTATCATGGGTCTTGAGACGATAACCAACACACTTAGCGCGGCCGTTCGTGGAACAGGAGATTATCTTCTGACAGGAAAACCAGTCAGGTCTGCTGAATATGTGCTGAGACAGTATGCCGGCAGGAAGACCGCGAAGATGCTGCTGTCAGGCAAGAGCGCTGAGGAGAGACAGCATATATATCACGCTCTCGAGGAACGCATCAACAGCAAGATGGAGAAGTACTCGGCGTATGCGCGCACCCCTCCATTAGCGCTCGCTAAAGGTTTAGGTCTTGGAACTGCAGTTTATGACGCTTATTCTGCATTGAAAGCCCCGTTTGATTATTTCGGGATGTACAGGTTCATGACTATGGGGGCGAAAGCTGTGCTCGAGGCAGGGATTATATATTCCTATCTGAAGAAGACCAAAGATCTTGGAGGTGTCGCGCGCTGGGCATTCTCGAAAGCTGTCTCATTGTTTATCCCTATCGCTGGGCCTTTATTGGACGCGAATATCTGTTATAGGATTATGAAACGCGACGCTGCGCGTGAAGCGGTGAATGAATTCCTGCAGGCGAATGGCCTGTCTGGCCTGAGAGAGCCGCTAGGAAAAAGGATATATTCTCATATTGCTAATCATAGAAGCAGGAAATCATGCGCTCATTCTGAACATCATGCGGCTGCTGATCCAGGGCATCATGCGCACGTTACTTAGGGCCGTGATGAGCGCATAGATCATCGTACCAAGCGTTTCTGACAGCATTGGTTTCTTCAGAATCTTTGCAGCTCATAAGAATCTTGTCAATCAGTCTGCTTGGTGCGAATAAAATTCTCTTATCTTTTCTTACTGCTGTTAAGGGAATCTCTTTCTTTCTTTGCATATAACTAAAGATATCATCAAGGTCTGTCGTCATCTGCGCATCAGTGGTCTCATTCCTTTCAAGGGTCCTGACTAGCGTGAAATCCCATTCTTTTGCAATTATAACAGACTTCTGAATTCCTTTTATAGAATAATCCCAGGCATAAACATCTTCTTCACCTGGGCTGGGTGTGCTGATGTAGTGATAGCGTTCGCACTCAAGATTCGGGATTTTCTGAATTTCCCAGGGGATCTCTATTTTTCGGTAACTCTTTAGCATTGCGTTGCAGAATCCGAGGATAGCGTTCGCTATATCTTCAACGCTTTGCTGCGAAGAGCGGTCACGTCTTATTCTTGAATGTGAATAGCTTGTCATTCCTCGGATAAATGTTCTGGGATTTATAAATGTTTCTATTTTAACCACTAAATAGTGATTACAAAAACACAAACTTTATAAACTAACAAAAACATCTAAGAAGTATGGCAATAACCTATGGGGTAATATCTGATTTGCACAGAATTGATATTCGTACAGTTCCTTTAACCATTCAAATCTTAAAAGATGAAGGGATTGACGCGTTAATTCTTAATGGAGATATATCTGGAGAAAGATCAGGCCATAATCCTCAAGAATACATGGCAACCGTGTTAGATGCCGCAGGAAAATCAGGAACAGAAACCTTTGTCTTGCCTGGAAGCCATGAAGAGGTACATATTTTTGAGCCCGTTCTTGCCCATTTCATCCAGAAATATGGAAATATAGTGAATACTTTTGATAATCCTTTTGTGAATAAAGGAGACCATCATCTTGTATTCTTGCAAGGATCTGATTGGAGGGCAGGAGAGGCTGTTCATCACGGATATTCTTTGGAAGATCAGGCTCAATCAGGAATTTATAAAAATAAAGGCGCGTATCTTCGAATAGTTAACATGAATGACTTGAAGAAACTCATTTCTGATCCTGATAAAACTTTAGTTTTTTCTCATGTACCGAGAAAGTTTAATAATCCTGAAGAAAGTGTAGATATGGCAGAATTCTGGGAGACACAACAACAATTCCGACTAGGGGAACAAGTTTGCGAGATTGGAAGCATATTTCCAGGTCCTGCAGGTTATGGACTTGCAAAACAAGGAGCTCCTATCAAATTAAAGAGGGAAAACAGGGGAAATGAGATTCTAAGCTTAATCTATACCGAATTGGGCATTACGAAGAATATCACTGGACATTTTCATGAATCAGCAGGAAGAGCAAATGATTTAGAAGGGTGCGCAGTCCAAGAAGGATTGTTTGTTCCTACACTCTTTTATAATGCGGCTTGCATGGATAGATTAATGGTCGGAATGGTCTCTGTTGATGGTGAGAAAGTTGCATATGAAAACGTAAACTTACAGAAATATCTCAAGTAAAACCTGTTTTGTCAATTCTTGATTGAGTTACAATTTCCTTTCTAAACCAGAAGATTCATTTAAAATACGTCTTTATACTGTTCTTAAGGCAGTTCAAGTATACATTTTCAGTCATTTCTTTTGTATTTTAGCGATTTCAATGCTTTAGTATAGTTCATTCCGCGCATCGCCATAAACAGCAATCTTTAAATACCCCCCATTGTTTGTCTCTCGATAGCATGGGAAGGATCAAGACAACACTCACAAGGCGCGTAGGCGATGACCTGATAGAGAGATACGGCGACAAGCTCGGCACAGACTTTGACGCCAATCAGGAAGTCATCCCGAGATTAGCGAGCATAGCTTCAAAGAAGATGCTCAATGTCATCGCAGGCTACATAACGCGTGAGATGTGCAAGAAGAAAGCAGCAGAACAATAGAGGTGCTAATCCATGGAGACCTGGGTCTTCATCGTTCTCGGAATCCTTCTAGGCATCGCAGCTTTATCTTTCGGAATATATTATCTCTTAGAACATCGCTCAGGAAGAAAACATTTCTCCGCATCAGGCAGCAATGAAGGCTATGAATGGTGGGGTCCTGGAGAGGATCCGTTCAAGAAGCAGCGCAGGAAGTGAACTGCTCAATCATCATCGTCATCAGCTTCTTTTACAGCGCCTTTCTTCTTCGGAGCTTTCATCTTTTTAGTGACGCCAATCTTCTTGCCGCAGCTGCCGCAGCTGAAGATGAATGCTTTGACTCCCTCAAACGATTTGAGCATATACTCAGTTGAAGCCTCTCCAGACTTGCCGCAGCCTGGGCAGGTGTAAACAACAGACAGCGAGAGGCGTTTCTCATGCTCGTCTTTAGGCTCTGTGAAGCCGCAGCCTGGGCAGGTGTATTCTTTAGCTCTGATCCTGACAGAGCCATCCTCTACAGGCTTTCCCATCTTTGCTTTCTTGCATTTAGGACAATCAGCGCGGAACGCCCAAGCCATTATGCGCCCTTTACCCTCTTCAATAGTCCTTCTAGTAAAGTAGATGCACTCGTCCATAGACTGCGGTTGTTTCAAAGCCATAAATGACACCCCTTGATTAGTTATTGGATGATTTACTCAATATTATCGCATCAGAAATAACAGGCATATATAAGATTTTCTTTTGTTGAGAAATTATTGACGTATCGTATACAAAACTTTTTATACCTTTTGGCTATTTATAAGAGTAATGAACAGAAAAAGGAGTGTTAAAGCGCAAATCACGCTTTTCATAATCATGGGTCTCGGCATAATTCTTACAGTTGGGTTGTTCATCTATATCCGTTCTCAGGCAACGCGCGATATCCAAGTGGAAGCAGTCACTGGAATTGCTGTCCTTGTCAAGAATTTTGTCGATGGCTGCATAAAGCAGACAGCAGAAGGAGCGATATCATTCGTCGGCGTGCAGGGCGGATATTATCCGATCCCTCCGCAAGAGTTCTCATTCATTAACTTTGATATCCCTATCTATGCTGTGAATGGCACTGTGATTGAGATACCATCAAGGACTGAGATTCAGGATTCTCTCTCGGATTATATGAGCGACAATCTGAAGTATTGCATCAGGAATTTTGATGTGTTCGCAGAGCAGGGATTCAATATAACCTATGGGTATGCTGCGGCGAACGCGACTCTCGGAGATAAAAGCGTAACATTCAATATCTATTATCCTCTGGCAGTGCAGCAAGGCGAGGCTGTCCAGTCTTTGAGCAGGTTCAGCGCGACAGTCGGCACTTCATTGCCTAAACTCTTGATAGTCGCGCAGGCGTACATGGCCGCGCAGCAGGAAGCTCCTAACCAATTCAGGTTCAAGCACATAATGGATCTCAGTCAGGACAATGATGTGATCATAGAGACTTTAGCGTTCCCCAACAATATCATCTTATTCAGCATAGTGGATCCTGACACTCAGGTAAGAGGGATAAATACCACTTTCATGTTCGCCATACAGTATGAGTGGCAGAATGTGCAGGTCGTGACAACATGACTATGATAAAGACAATCGCATTGATATGTGTTGTATTCCTGCTTTTCGCAGTTCCGGCGCTAGCGCAGTGCGGTGGCGATAATGAGCCGCCCTGTCCAGGTGAGGAGACAGATTGGAGTACTCAAGACTATTCTGTTATATCTGCTGAACAGCTGCTGCTCATGACTCCTAAGGATATAAAAGCTAATATTGTCCAGCTGTCAGAAAATAAACGGCTTGGGGATGTTGATAATGAACGTCTTGTGACAGCTCTTCGGGAAGATATTCCTGGATTGAGCTCTCTTGAAGGGGTTGAAGGGGGGATTTCAGGCCTGCAAGTGTCTGGCAGAAGCCTTTCATTCACTGGAACAGTCAGGATCAATGAGATCCCAGTCAGTGGTGCGCAAGGGGTGACATTATCTCCTTCAGGAAGAGTCATCACTGGAACAGCAGCAGGTTCTCAATCATCAGTTGCTGGCATCTCGTTACAGGGAGGTACGCAGTTCACTTACGGCGAGGAAGAAGGATTCACTCTCACTAGCGGCGAAGCGACAGTTCCTCCTGATCATTCAGGCAAGATCAATGCAGGAGATTCAGGAGGAAAAGTCAATCTTCCTGACGGCTATGCTCTCATAAGCGGCAGTGTGATAAAGAATCCTGATGGCAGCTATGCAGTAGAAGCATTCTCGAATTTAATGAATGAAGCTAAAGGAATCACAGTCTCAGGAACGCAGCCCTTTACATTCAATCCTTCAGGGCAGCAAGACTGCGGCACGAACTGCCTGACTTTCAGTCCGGAAGGCAGCGCGGTCTTCAGTGGAGAGGGCATCGCGCTCGCTCTGCGCGGAGGGGATCATGGGATCAACAGTCTTGATATGGCTTATGTGAGCGGAGGGCAGGGCAAATTCACTATAGATGACAATGGAGTTGTGCTCATTGTCGGCCCTGAAGGGATCGACATCTACGGCGGCAATAATCTGCCTTCAATCAGCGGAGGATTAAGCATAAGCATTGATGGAGTGCTGGAATACAATATTGACGGCGCAGGAATCGGGCAGATGTGCGTTCCTTTGCCAGGAATAGGGCAGGCGACAGGTTTTATGGGGATCACTGGAAGAGCTATCGCAAGCATAACAGGCATGGCGAATGGGGTTCCAGCCAGCACAGGAAGTCCGGCGGCAGTATGCGCTCCAGGGACGACATGCCGGTCAGGAACGAAACCTGTGGCTATGAAAGACGCCAGCGGCTGCGGAGCTCTGTGCGGCAATGTAAAACTCTTGTTTGACAAGGAGAAGTTTTATCTCGTAGGAACTGCTGTCATTGATGAGAATTCTCCGTTCATAGATACGACCAGAATGACCTCTTTGGGATTGCCAACAGACACCCCTACTGGAGACTTGCTTGATTATTATGGCGAGAAATTAGTTGAGGTCAATATCGGCGGCAGGATTTTGAGTCTGGGCGTATTCGACCTTAATAATTATGTCCTTATTGATCCTGCTACAAGGGAGAGGTATGATTTCAGCGAGAATTCCGCGACCAGTGTAACTGTTCCTGTTGTCGATCATTCAACCTCTTCTACAGGAAGAATCGATCAAATATACGCTCTTGACAGGGCGAGATCGGCTGAAGGGCAGGTGCTGACTCCAACCGCTCCTGCCGCGGGACAGCCGACGGCCCCAGTTCAGTCAAGCGATAATGTTGTTAGAGAAGTATTACGTTCATTATCTCCTGGTTTACGGGATATCTATTCTGAATGCCGAGGCTCTATAATTTGTATGAAACAGGGCGGAGCGGATGACCGGGATGTTCAACTATTAAGAAATAAGGGTCTGTTTGTCAAACCATAAATTGCTGTCAGGAATCTACTGATATATCAAGAAAATCATAATCGTTTCTTTATGATGAAATCAGTTAGATGTTCTTGAGAATCTCTCTTTAAGGATCAGTCTTGCCGCTCTTGAGCGCTCAGCGCTGTCCATCTTCATAAGGTTGTCTTTAGAGAAGCCATATTCCTCAAAAGTACTGAAGAAATCAGGGACTATCGGAGCGAATCCTTTCCTGCCTGGATGATTGCCTGAATATTCTCCCGCGAGGAATCCGAATTCATAAGCGTTGTTCTCAGAACGCGCGATCTCAACGAGGAATGCGCGTGTCTCATTGTATTCTTCGACCGCGATATGATTGCAGACGCTGTTTCCGGCAGGAGTGTCTGGGATGATCAGATCATAGTTGTGCTCTGGCTCATGATATCTCAATCTAGTCTCAGCTATCAATCTCACAAATTGATCAACATATGATTCAGGAGGATTCTCTGAAGGACTTTGCAGTCCTTTCCTAAGATATCTTCCTGCCTCTGCAAGCATGCGTCTTCTGAAATCCTCTTCGGACAGCGCAGAGTCGTTGGAATCATCTTGATTGAGAGATTCTCTCTCGGCAGGTTGCCTGGCCTGAGGATTTAATAGGCTGCGATAGACATGCGCCGCTCTTTTCGCAGAATCAATGTTCATGAACGCTCTCTCAAAAGCCCAGAAAGTCTGGCGCTCTACCTCTATCTTCTTGCCGCGTTCGGCGTTCATCTCACTCAGCAGGTCTTCGTACATGATCTCTGCGTATGTATTATCCGGATCATCGATGAAGCTTCTTGTCTTCAATCCGCCCTCGATAATCCTTCCAAGCACGATCTCATCCGCTGATCCACGCACTGCAGGATATTTCCCGAGCACAATCCCTCTCTTCTCTAGCGCGGCTACCGTTGACAGCGCTTCAGTATAATCCACTATATCCATTGTTGGTGTGCGCGGAAGCTCGAGAACGCTGCGCAGGTTCAGCCCAATGCCCGCTCCAAATTCTAGTGCGGCGTCATATGAACTGCGCACATCGGGATCTGATTCGGGGTTTTCGGTAGTGTAATAATCTTTAGCCCATTTTTTCAGAAGCGAGGTCAGAGCATCAGTGTCTTTCTGTCCTGGGTAAGGAATAGCGCACACATTATTGCTAGAATCATGATCATCCGATATATCTCTATAACTGAGGATATCTGTCAATCTTTTTTGGTTTCTTAGAATATCTAAAGATAAGGCATCATTGCTTGTCGCTGTTCCGTCTCCTGTGACAAGCGCGGAAAGCAGCGCTATGCCTGCGCCTGCCCGCGCAACGCGTGAGAGGAGTCCTTTCTTTAATTCCATCAGTTCACCGGTCATCCAAGATAATGCTCAGTCTTAGGGGAGTTGTGAAGGTAAGGTATATAAATCTTTCTATTTTGACTACTATTAGGTAACTAAAACCGAAACATTTATAAATCCCGGAGATATACTCTCTGAAAACCCTGCCTGAATCAGGTATATTATCAGATGTGTTTCAGCTATAGTCTGTATAAACCTTGTATGGGGCGATGGATAAGGTTATCAGCGTCAGGAAATCATGATCACTGTAACAAAGGCTAAAATGAGGCAAAACCAACACTCACGAAGAGACTTCCTGAAGGCAGCAGGCATCCTAGCGGGAGCGGCAGCGCTGGAAGGATGCGCAGGCACTCTTGAGCAGAAAGTCGTTCTAGGCATACCTACAGACGCGTACAGCAGCCAGGAAGACGCTATAACTGAAGGGCTTTCGATGCTTGAGGATTGGGAGAGAGAATTGCTGAAAGCTACAGGGTTTGAGATCCATGGCAAAGCCAGATATATAGATGAAGAGAGGAGTGAAGAGTTGGATGAGCGCGCTAGTGGTCGCGCCAATTCTGAATGGAATTTCATAAAGGTCTACCGCGACAGTTCAAGGATCGGCGGCGGGGCTGGCAAAGGCACTATAGTTCATGAGGTAGGACATTATCTAAGATTTTTAATAGACAGGACAGAATACTGGCCCGCTATGCTGCAGGGTATAGCTGTCAAGGAAGCGTCCAAACTGGGAGAGGTAGAGGGCATTGTTGATTCCGGAGACAATCTTTACTTCACATTCAAAGACGGGAAGAATGAGAACTGTGACGGGTTCAAGTGCGATAGGTATTTCAACGCTGGAAAAGTGATGCTCCCATTGCTTGAGAGATATGATCTTGTCGAGGAATACGATCGCGCGAGGCATTCTGACAATGACGGCAAGTCAAGCCTTGAAGTGAGATGGAAGAAGATAACTGACACTCACAATCTGGAGTATGGTGAAGGATTCCTTAACTGGTTCCTCTCTTACCGCAAATACGGCTTTGTGAGCTCGTACGCGTGCAAGAACAAGGAAGAGGATATCGCTGAGACTTACAAGATGCTGAGAGAGGATTCTGCAGAGCTTGAAGAGCTGTCTCGGAAAGAGCAGCCCATAGCTGAGAAGCAGGCAGTCCTGAAGGATTCATTGCGGAAGCTCAGAACCTTCTTTGAGACAGAGGAAGGGAGGAAAGTCGCGATGCTGTACAAGCATTACGCGGATGAGCCGTTCGTAAGGTGAAATGATTTGTGGATATCATGAAGAATCTCGAAGAGAGGCATTATGGGAAATCAATGTTTAAATGCAGTGAGGAAATGGATGGATAATGCGTATTCCATGAAATCAAGAGGCGTTCATCCTGAAGCGCTGCGCAGAGAATTCAATGATCTTGGAAGATTCGCTCTGAGTGAAGGGAATCTGCTCGAGGCATTATTGGCTTTCAAAGAGTCAGGAAATCGGGAAGAAGTAGCTATCATAGGCCAAGAACTTTTATCTAAAGGAAGATTATATGACGCAATGGACGCGGCAATGTTTCTTGGGGATAGGAATGGCGTGTTGAATGGCTTAAAGAAGGTAAAAAGCGACGTGAATTTCCCAGTTGATGATTGCCTAAGGGATTATCTCGGTCAGGATAGCTATGATTTATTGGATAGGGCTTTCAATAAGTGGCACGAGAAAAAAGGGATAGAAAGCGCATGCTCATTCAAATTAGCCCCTGTCGCTAATATGGCGTATCAGCTTGCTGATAAATATGATATCGGCGTAGGCATTTCCAGAGGCGGACTATATCCTGCTTTCATATTCAATCTTCTGGGGCTGCCTGTGAAGATCGCAGACAGTCATAAGACGGGGAGAGGAGCTAGCTTCAGATGGATCGATGAGGTAGTCGAGGAAGATCTTGAAGAGAAGAATGTGCTTGTTCTGGACAAGGATGTCATCAGCGGAAGGACTTCGAAGAGAGTGCTGGATGAATTGATGAAGTATGATCCTAAAAGCGTGAGTGTCGCGCTGATTCATCCGCCAATATACTGTGAAGGGGTAAGGATAACTGGGACTGAAGCTTCAAATATTCCTAGAGGCTACAAGAACATCCATATAAGTAATTGTTTTGGCTATAAAAAACTTGACAAGGTCGCGAAGAAGATGGATAGGATAATCAAGGGCCTGAAGCCTAAGATTACTGTGAAAAAGTACAATCGCGCGCATTCTTATGAACTCATAAAACCGATGTTTTAAATAGCAAGATATTTATTGACAGATATTCTTTCTTAATTATGAATTTTGGCTGATACCCATGCCGTCGACTAAAAACTCTATCAAGAATTCAATGGAATACTACAATTCAATCTCTCAAGGCTATGAAGAGCTGCACGGCGAAGAGCAGCGCAGGAAGCTCACGATTGTCAGGCAGCATCTAAGAGTGAAGGGATCAGAGCTTCTTCTCGACGTCGGCTGCGGCACAGGGATAACAACACAGTTCTCCAGCAGGACTGTGGGGATTGATCCTGCGATCAGGCTTTTGAAGAAAGCAAGAATAAGATCGAGAGTCAATGGCGTCGCAGAGCATCTTCCGTTCAAAGACAGCGCTTTCGACATAATTGTCAGCATTACAGCGATACAGAATTTTCAGGACATAGAGGAAGGGCTGAAAGAGATCCTCCGCGTAGGGAAAGACAGGTTCGCGCTTTCGTTCCTGAAGAAATCTGTCAAGCGAGAAGATATCGAGTCAGGCATCAACAGATTGTTCAGAGTGACAGAAATCATCGAGGAAGAGAAGGATGTCATAATATTCTGTGACAAAAGACGTGTAATAACATAATCATCGTTATTGGTCACAGCGTTCAAGCTGCTACCTAGACAGATTTTTCTCCCCCATGACTCTGTCGAGGGGGAGAAAAATCTGATTGTATGCGATACAAGTGCGGTGACATTGCTGCAATTAACTAATGTCTCAGAAGGAATGAAATTCGTTACTTTCTATTGTGGCACTAAATAGCTAAAGCTATCAGCTAATCTTGCTCTCAAAGAAACTGCTCAATTCTTCTTCTTCAGCCAGGTATAGGTGCGGATCTTTGTGCTCTTGCCATAGCCGCATTTGCTGCAGACTTTCTTGCGCTTATGATAGCTGTGGCCTCCGCAGCGCCTGCAATACAGGTGCGTCTTCTTCCCGCTTCTGCGGCCAATGCTTGGAGTCCCTTTACTCATGATGCCTCAATCAGTTAGTGGCTGGAGAGATTATTGTTATGGTATCTCCACGCAGGAATACTGTGCCCATCTTCTTTGTGGTCTGGCCGTCGACCTGCTCTTCAGCTTCGTCAAGAACGACATTGATGTGGATATCGAACGCGCGCAATTTCCCTAAGTATGATCTGTTGTTCTTAAGCTGCACGATGACTCTCTTGTGCCTTGCTTCATTCAATGCGTCTAGTGGTCTTGCTTCCATGATTATACACCCCATCAATGATTTTTGAGAGTGAGCATCCCTTTATAAAGATTGTCATAATCTGCGAAGTCCCGAATCAAAAATCCTCAGAGAAATTCACTCGACAATAACCGCGTTTATCACGCCGTCCTGTCCAGGCCTTGAAAGCACTCTGGCTTTTCCTTTGTCAGTCTCGATTATCGCTCCGCGCGTGATTATGTTACGCCTCACGAAATGGCGGTTCGCGGGATTCTCAACGATCGTCTTGACAGTCGCTTTCAGGTATTTCTTTGTCTTGGGGTTGTAAAGATTTATTGATTCTATAGAAGCCAGTTTTAGTTTCTTTCCGCCGCCTTTAGTGCGCACGCTCTTCTGGTTGAGTCTGCCTATAGTAGTGCTTATCGGAGAGCGCCCGATCTGGTGCTTGCGCTTCTTGTGCTGAGATTTGTATCTGCCGCCCGAAGTTGTCCGTTTAGGCCTTGATTGTATGATGCTCATTATTCTTCCCTCACAATATTTTCACGCTGTGACCGCTATCGCTTCAGCTATGACTTTAGTTCTCCTGATGACCGGAACTTTCGCGGTCTCTTTCCTGTCTTTTTTCTGCGCGACTATGAGATAGTTCAATGGAAGCTTGTAGCTTGCGCATTTCAATGCGTCTTTAGCGATCTCGACATGCTCTTTGTTGACTCTGACTTCGAACAATGGCTGTCCATGGGATATCTGCGCGGCCAATCCGATAGGCTTGCCGAAAGAATGGCTCATCCCTGTGCTGAGACGGTCCGCTCCCGCTCCCGCGGCTAGAGGATTCTCCCTGAGGACGTGGAACGGATAGGTCCTTATGACGAATCTGTAATTGTTCTTTCCTGCTTTCTCTTCAAGTATCTTATTGCAGCTTGTTCGCGCTGACTCGAGCGCGTTGTCCCTTATCTGCAGGCTGTGTTTGGCTCTCAATTGGACAACATAAGGGAATTTAGCGAGAGTATTGCCCATATCAAACCTGACGATATGAGGATGAGGATCCATCCTGATGAAGGCCTTCTTGCGGTATTTAGAAACGCGAGTATAAGCTCTCTCGATCCTCCTGTAAGCCACGAATTTCCGTAATCTGCTCATTGTCCCTCGATATAGCTATAAGCTGTTCTTATACAGCTCTTTCTTCACGAGGAAAAACAAGCACCTATTTAAAAAGGTTATGATTGCGAAAGGGATACAATGTAACATTATCGGGATGCTTTCCCGCGATTGCATCTGAGTGGGGGCATAGGCATGGATTAATATGCATTCAGGATAAGACATCCGGATTGATCTAATGAAGGCACTCTATTAAAGGATAGTGACAAAACCTTTTAAAGATGTAACCGATTGGCTATGCTTATAAGGGTTATTACAGGCAGATCTGTGCGATGAGGGTAAATCCTGACTCGTGAATAAAGGTAAAAAGAGGGTGCATGGAATTCAACATAGAGAAGCAGGAGCCTGCCAACAAGGAGAAATACTCCAAGGAAGAGTTCGATGTCGCTTACAAGTTCTCAGAGAAGGCATACAAGGAATTCGGCACATTCATCAAAGCCATAGTCCTTTTCGGATCAAGCACGCGCAAAGACGTAGTTGAAGGGGATGTTGATATACTCATAATTATAGATGATGTCTCTCTCACGATAAAATCCGAGCTTGTCGAGACCTACAGGATACTGATACGTAAGATGGTATCAGAGATCTCTCCAAGGCTGCATATAACTACCCTTAAGCTGACCTCATTCTGGGATTTCATCAGGCAATCGGATCCTTTGGCGGTCAATATCCTCAGAGACGGTTTCTCGATAATAGATACAGGATTCTTCGACCCATTGCAGGTATTGCTGAAGCAGGGAAGGATAAGGCCGACTGAAGAGGCGATATGGAATTATTTCGTGCGCGCGCCCGCAACACTTCAGAACTCGCGCTGGCATCTATTGCAGGCGGCATTAGACCTTTACTGGGCCTCATTGGACGCCTGCCATGCCGCATTGATGCGCAAAGGAGAGATCCCCCCTACGCCTGAGAAAGTGCCTGAGATGATGATTGCGCTTCTTGTGAAGAAGAAAGTCGTCAGCGGAAGGTACGCTGACATCATGCAGGAGATGTACGATCTTTCGCGCAAGATACTGCACAGGGAGATTCGCGAAGTGACTGCCGAGGAATATGACAGGCTTTACCGTAACGCGAGAGACCTTGTCAATGAGATGCAGGAGATAGTCGAGAAGAAGAAGTAGTAAGAAAAAGCGGTCTTTAAGGAATTCTAGGTTTATTGAACGCTTCAGTCCTGCGCCGCTATTTCTGGATTCCTGCTTGCTCAGCAGCTTGTTCTCTGGGATAGAATATCATGAGCACCCCTTGATTAAGCATGATGGCTTTTTCCTCTCCCTCTAATAATTCTGGCAATCCCTCGCCTATCCTGCATCTGAAATTGTAGTCAGCGACGGCTCTTTCTAGCGCATATGCGCCACGCTTATTGATATCTTTTCCCCCTCCTTGAGAGAATCCCACACCTATGCATTCTTTCTCTTTCTCGATCATATTCAATACATCGCCTATACGTATCCCTTTCCATCTGCCAACATCTGAAGGGATAGAATACACCCACTGCAAGAGGAATAGATGCTCTGGAAATTGCTGTCTTGATCGGTCATTATACGCAAAGATCGCGGATTCTATCTTATCAGAGACCCGTACCGGTTCGATAGCGTAATCATTCTAGGTCTTGTCTTCCGGAGGTGTCATGCATCTATAATAATAAGAATTGTAAGAGTCCACAAGCGCAGAGAATATCAATTCCATTATCTGCGGATTCTCATCGATGGAAAGTCCGTATTTTTCCATCACATCTTGGAGTCCGTCAGTCAGCCCATATCCGAAGCAGCCA
This sequence comes from Candidatus Nanoarchaeia archaeon, assembly GCA_035289005.1. Classification (GTDB taxonomy): domain Archaea; phylum Nanobdellota; class Nanobdellia; order Woesearchaeales; family UBA12501; genus DATDYN01. The sequence continues at coordinate 13,159 of DATDYN010000002.1, read as the reverse complement.
TAAGTCGATTCTATCCTGACAGCATGCTCTTCAATCGTTATCAATGGGATCTTATGGATTTCTTTGTTCTCTATGTCATTCTCATCCATCTCTTTTTCATGTTCACTGATAGAAATATCAGTGATTCTTCGCATATCCTTATATTGTGGCGCGACAGGGGATTCAATCGTGGTCTGAGAACTTTCACTCTTATCAGCATTATCAGTCGATTGAAGAGCGGTGCAAGAATTCAGAGTAAGAGCCGCGAATGCCAGGTAATCAGTCAGTCTTGCCATTGTGCGGGTCTAAAAACTGTCAAAAAAGAATGATTGATAAAAAGATAAATATAATAAAAAATGTTAAGCTCACTCTTTCCTGCTCAGGCGGACTGCCAAGAGCACGACGAGCAGCACAGCAAGCAATATGCCCGCTATCAGAGCGACAATCTTCAGTGTGTCTCCGCCTAAAGCCTGTTTTGAAGCGGGGGAAGCGTACACTCTGCCTGAAGTTGTTGTTGCAGTAGTATCAACCTGTGTATTGGGTGAAGTCTGCTGTGTCGGCTGTGTAGTCGGTTGAGTTGTTGGTTGAGTGGTTGGCTGAGTTGTCGGCTGTGTAGTCGGTTGAGTTGTCGCTGCGCACGCGCCGATGTTCAGAGTCACTGAAGAGCGGACATCATCCTTCTCGCTGTCGTAGAGCGCGATGACATCAATCCTGTAGTTGTTTCCTTCAGGAGCCGTTGAGAGGTCAAGATTGAATGATCTTGAGGTCTCGAAGCTGTCCTTGTCAGGATCATTGCTCATGTCAGTTATGTGGTCAACCTCTTCAATTCCCAGAGCGCTGCTCTGGATCTTCAAAGTGACATCTTCCTTGTTGTCTTTGCCGATATTTCTGAGCACGACATTCAGGTAAGTGTTCTTAGTGCATGTGATCGAGGTCGAATCAAGAGTCGCTTGGACGATCTGGATCTCGTGCTTTTCGCGCACTGAGCTGATTGTCTGTGATTCATCGATCACTGTGTATTTGTCGGCGGTATTCTCGACATTCTTTCCTGTCACTTCGACATGGACATCGTAATCATCGCCGTCTTCTACACTGTAAGGCATTGTGAACTCGAAAGTGAGGGTCTCTGAGTCGCCAGCGTCGAGATCGAACTTGTCTGAAGTGTCATCGATGACGTCATTATCATCATCCTTCAGCTTGCTTGTCCCTTTCTCGAACCAGACCTTGACCTGTATGTCTTCGACATCGATCTCTTCAGCGATGTTCTCGACATCGATGCTGACCTGGATAGGCTCTCCAGGCTTGACTTCATCATCGTCAACGCTCACTTCTGTGACTTTGATAGGGCTGTTGACTATGATATGGATCGGGAAATTCTTAGGAGCGGCTCCCTGCGCGCTGATCACAACATAGGAATCATAGACTCCTGGATCGACAGCTTCTATAGAATTCACGCGGACAGTCACAATTCTTGGGGTTCCTATTTCATTAATGAGTGTTTCAGTAGTATATATATAGGTTATGTTCAGCTGGTCACCGTCATCATCGACGAGCGATGAAGAAGTGTAGACATTGAGGCTTGTCGCGTTAGCGTCGCCTGTATTGATTATCTGGAAAGTCTGGGATTGGATAGCTCCTGGATCGACAGTGAAGCTCATGCCTGTAGAGCTCACATTGAGATCTGCGGCCGCAAATACGCTTCCAGCTGAAAGAATCATTGCCAGAGCGATGATCATTCCGTAAACTATTGTATTTTTCATGGTATAAAACCCCCAAACCACTCCTTTACAGGCCTGGAATCCCCAGGAACCCGTTATCTAGTTGTTATTGGCGAATAGTTACATCCCCTATTTAAACATTTATATACTGCAGAATATACTTCAGCCCCTCGGTACTGGTTGCTGAGCTATTCTTTTAGTCTATGATCAAGTATCAGGATTGGCATTACCTTGGCTCTAGAAACAAGGGATATATGCGGCTCTATAAAGGACTTGTGAAGACTTCAACTAGGATGGAAGTCAGACTGCAATGCAGGAAGCCAATAACTCAGACTTTATCTCGGAGGCCCGCAGTAGAAGACATTCTCTACACAGACGTCAGCTGAATTGAAGCCGCCTACTTTTGGATGGGGGGCGTCTTTCTTGATAGACTCAGGACTTAAACGTGTCTGGTCATTGCCTGGGGATCTCTCCATGATAGGCTTGAATTCCTTTCGTTCCTTATCTAACCTGTCAATAGCATCGCCGACTTTGATTATGGCTCCTCTCAATTCAAGAATCCTATTATCATGGCTTTTTATCTCATTTACTATCTCAGTTATTTTTGAATTTATATCAGTAATATAAGAATCAAGCACTGAAGAGGAAGTCTGCTGCTGAGGCATTGAGACTTGAAGTTCTGAAACATGTATGGCTCCACTGGAAGAAGGTTCAGGAGCGTCAGCATCCCTTCCCGCAAGAGTATTCCTTATTTGAGAAAGATCATTATCTTTGTTTATGAGGTCGTCGGCAACTTTGGCTGCCTCTTCCATGTCCGCAGCCATCCCTCTCTGATATAGGTCTTTCGCTAAACGAGTCACTTTCTGAAGCCGTTCGACATCCATAGTCACAATGATCACCTTTTTGTTCTGCGATTTTCGCGACATCCTGATTCGCGAGACCGCGTTTATCTTTTTCAGCGAAGAAGAAGAACCTATTTAAATATTGTGATAGTAGAGGGGATATATTCTTTTTCTGAAGTCAGGGTTTTGGTTGTGGGTTTTGAAATAGAAATATTTATATATATGTCATTACTATATAATGAGTATGATGAAGATAAAAGTAATTGATCAACTTTCAGGAAATACTGAGTCTGCACACCCTTCAATAGGTCCAGATTCTAAAACTCCACTTGACCGGATAATCGATGACGCTAAAAATTACGGGTATGATATTGTTAGACGGGATGTCGCAGAAATTCATGACGAGTTTATTGATAAAATTTATCAAAGCTCCGTCTTTCTCCTTATTAACAAAGAGAAAAATAGGCATGCAGTCATATCACAACGCTCTTGTACAATTTTTAAACGTATATACTCTCTTCATTCTTATAATCCAGAAGATAAAGTTTAAGATGTCTGAAATCAGTCTTGATTGATTTTTAATATATTCTGAGAACAGTCACACTGTCGTCGTGAATCGTTTCTCTTCATCGCTATAAGCTTGGAACAATCTCTTTCCTAAGACATCCCCTTCGCAGTTCAGCACGCGGCCTATCACAAATATGTGATCTCCCACTTCTACAAGCTCCTGCACTTCGCACTCGATCCAGGCCGAAGCTTCCTTGATCCTTACGCAATGGATCTTCCCGCATTCGACAGCAGTCAGCTTTGTCTCTGAGAACTTATCAATTCCTTTGCCTGAATGCCTGCCGCAGAATAGCGCTTGCTTAGAGAATCCAGGAGCCATGAAATTTACTGCGAAGACCTGCGATTTCTTGATGAGTTCCAGACTAAAACTCTCTTTGCCTAGAGCGACGCCATACAATTGCGGCTCGTAAGAGACAGGGGTGTGCCAGGAGACAGTAGTTATGCTCTGTCTCTCAATGGTCTTCCCGAGCAGTTCAGTCTCTCCTTCAGTTGTTATCAGCGCTATCTGTCGCGGAAGCGAGGCTGAAGAATGCGAAAGCTTTTCAGAGTTCTTTTCTTTCTGTGTTGATTGAGGCATTAAGAAGTGATGCGCAATAGAAGTTTATTAATCTTATGTGCGCAGAGGCTCTGTGGAAAATAGCCTGATGCTGTCGGTCGCCGCGCCTAGACTAATGCCTAAGTAGATTCCCCTCACCCCGTTCCCCTGACTTTGTCGAGGGGGAGGAAAATCTAGTTGTGGAACACAACCGCGACGACTTTACTACGGATAATTCTTGTGCAAAAAATCACAAGAATATTTTACTTTCTACAGGGTCGTATTCAGAAATCGTTCAATTCATTGGTTGAGAGTTGATAGGATTCAACTGACCAGCTTGAGCAATGGCCTGACGCTCTGCCCAGGAGAAGGCAGATCTCTCCTGCGATAGAACGCTTTCTTTATCTCTTCCCTCACCTCAGCTTCAAGGTCGTCCAGAGAATAATTGCCGCGCTGCTTCAGCTCAAAAAGAGCTCCTGAGATATCTTTGAAATTATCGCCTATCCTACTGAGCATGGTAGGCGAGGATCCAGGGATGCGCGCTTTATTGGAATAGTACAGCGCAGCGTTGTAAGCATCTCTTCCACGTGCGACATGCCACCTTATCCCCATGCTGTGCCTCCGGTAAGAAGAGAGATGCTCTGGGAAGAACCCGCACAGGGCGAGAAGCCCGTCAGCTATGCTCTTGAATCTTTTATACGCCTCATCCTGGCCTGTCTCATGCAATCGGTAAAGTATCACTGAGAGAGATCTCTCATCGTTCAAGAAGTCAAATTTCTCCCCATTGATCGTTCCGCGCACGACTTCTTTGACAACATATCCGCGCAAATACGGGTCAGGGATGGATTCCCTGAGGTTATTGGAGAAGAAAGCGTCGAAAGCATTGTCATCAATAGGAAGGATATCACGCGCAGAGCCAGTCATACGGGCGATATCTCTATTGGGTTATTTATGCTTAGTGCTGCTCAAGAATATATTTCTTAGAGATATATTCTTGAGACGCATAACATTTAGAGAACCTCACTATCTGCCGGCAAGAACGCTGTTATCCTATGAGTGAGCCCATCTCTGACTGCGCGGCATGTAGCCGTTTATTGTCGATCATCTTCATGATCTTCTTGATGTCATGCTTGCGCTTGAACAAAGGATCATTGCTCCTATCATAGACCCCTATATTCTCCTCGAAAGTCTTCTTCTCTCTGCTCAGATAGATTATTCCCAGAGGCATCTTGTCCATCTCTAGCGCTTTCATGAACGCCTCTTTCTTGTCAGACGGATCGTATCTCTCATCCAGATTATAAGTGTGCTGCTTGAACCAGGGATAGGTATTCACTTTGTTGTAGACTACGCAGGGCTGGAATATATCGACTAGAGCGAAGCCTTTGTGCTGTATGGCTTTCTTGATTATCTCTTTGGTCTGCTGAAGGTCGCCGCAGTTCGCGCGCGCCACAAAAGAGGCGTCAAGCGCTATCGCGACAGACATAGGGTTGAAAGGCTCAAGGATGACTCCCTTGTATTGGATAGGTGTCTTGAATCCTTTTTCGCTTGTAGGAGAGGCCTGCCCTTTAGTGAGCCCATAGACCATGTTGTTACAGATGAGGACTGTGATATTTGTGTTGCGCCGTATCGCGTGCAGGAAATGATTGCCTCCCTCACCGTACATATCACCGTCGCCTGTTGTTATTACCACATCAAGCTCTGGATTGGAAGCCTTGACAGCCATCGCGGGCGAGAGAGTCCTTCCGTGCAGCCCATTGAAGAAGTTGCATTTGAGATAATGCGGAGTCTTGGCTGCCTGGCCTATCCCTGAGATTATGACTGTGTTCTCTGGCTTCTTGCCAAGCTCTCCTAAAGCTTCTTTGAGCGCGTTAAGTATAGCGAAATCTCCACAGCCAGGACACCAGGCGATGTCTATCGCGCCCATATCAAAATCTTCTTTGCCCATAGTTTCTCGCGTTCATTTTATCAATCTTCTGAAATCTTCAACTAGCTCTTCTACAGTGAAAGGAGCGCCGCTGCTTTTCAGGATCTTATGATGCGGAACCATTCCTGTAGCGAGCTGGAGTATCTTTCCGAACTGTCCTGAAGCGTTGTTCTCGACAAGTATCATGTTCTTAGCTTTTTTTATAGTATCTGCGACGCCTGCCTGCAATGGGAACACCTGTGTGAAATAGAGGAACGCAACATCTTTCCTGCCAAGATTCTCAATGGCTTCAGCGATCGCTGAGTGAGTAGAGCCCCAGCCGACTATGATTGTAGAATAATCTTTAGAGCCGATGATCTGCGGAGGGATAGCCTCCTTAAGTATTGCCGCAGCTTTTTTCACAAGTCTCTTGTCCATCATCGCGTTGCGGACAGCCTCGCTCTCAGTTATGTGTCCGGTCTCATCATGTTCATCGCTGTCGACGCAGACCAAGCCTTCACCATATCCCGGAATCCCTCTTGGAGAGATCCCATCAGAAGTCAATTTGTACCTTTTGTAATCTTTAGCAGTCTTTGTAATGAATCTCTCAACAGGAAGTTTCTCAACTTCGAGATCAGGACAGGTAGTGTATGAATCGAGGAAGAATTGGTCTGAGAGTATGAACACAGGGATCTGGAATCTGTCCGCGAGATTGAAAGCCTTATGCGTCAATACCGTAGCGTCTTTTATTGTTCCTGGAGCCAGGACTATCCTGGGAAAATCTCCATGGCCTGAATATACCGCGAAGCTAAGATCTCCCTGCTCTGTTCGTGTCGGCAGTCCGGTGGCTGGCCCTGGGCGCTGGCCTATATGGATCACAATCGGAGTCTCTATCATCCCTGAAAGGCTAACCCCTTCAGTCATGAGCGCGAATCCGCCGCCTGAAGTCGTGACCATCGCTCTCGCGCCTGCGTACCACGCGCCAAGACCTGCGTTTATAGCGGCAATCTCATCCTCTGCCTGATCAATGACTATATCAAATTCTTTTGATTGCTGAGCTATGAATGTGAGGACTCCAGTAGCTGGAGACATCGGATATGAAGATATGAAATCACATCCTCCTGAGATAGCCCCAATCCCTAAAGCCTCAGTGCCATTGAGGAAAAGCTCATTCGCCACATTCTTGTCAGGAATGAGCTCTATCCTGACTGTGCCCGCTTTCGCTAGCGCTTGGCCTTTCTCAAGACCTGCACGGCCTGCCTCGATGTTCTTCTTGACGATCTCCTCTCCTTTGCTGCCGAACTGCCCTTTGAGGACTTCATCAAGAAGTTCAGGCTTTATCCCGAACAGCCCAAGAAGGGTTCCTGCAGCAACTACATTCTCAAAGACGCTCTTTCCTAGATCGAGAGCGATATTCCCGAAAGGGATGTCTGTCATCGGGATATCAGCAGCTGCCTGTCCTTTATCGCCGAGTATCACTGTATCTTTAGTTATCCTCTCCTTGAGATGGGGGATGGCTCCTTTATCCAGCGGAACAAGTATGTCGATGCGGTTGATGAAAGCGGAGACTCTTTTTGAGGACACTCTTATCTCCGCGGAATTTGTCCCTCCGCGTATTCGTGACATATATTCATTCGTCGCGAAGACATGGAACCCTGACTGCTTAAGGGTCTTTGTCAGGACATTGATGATCGTGAGAATCCCTTTGCCAGCGGCGCCGCTTATTACCAGTGAGACATCATCTGTGAAGACTTTCTTGTTGCCATTGCCTGCAGCGTTCTGTGCCATCGATAAAAAGTAGCCGTGAGAGGTTTAAAAAGTTTTTGTGCGTTTGTCAGGCAATTCTGAGCAATTCTTCTTAGCTTATGTCAAACTGTTTTAGTGCCTTAGAGCGTCACTTCAACATCACTGAATTTAGAAGGTATATGGATGTTCCTATTGCCTGGAATGACTTCTCCGACTGCTCTTGCGATAAAGCCATATTTCTCACTGATCGCATTGATGATGGTCTGGGCTGAAGCGGGTTTGGCAGTGAGTATGAATCCTATGCCGCAGTTCAGCGTCCTGTACATCTGCTCATCAGTGACTCCGTTAGCTTTTCCTCTGTCATAGATCTCGAAGAAGATATTATGCGGAACAATCTCATGATCTTTTCTGAATGCTATACTGGCAGAGCTATCAAGCATACCTTTCAGTTTTGTGAAAGCTCCGCCAGTGATGTGCATCATCCCGTTGATCTGAGGGAGTATGTAGTCATCAAGTATAGCGTGAGAATATATCATTGTTGGAATCACATATTCTCTCCTGATATCATTTCCTAGTATAGAATTCACGAATGTGAATCCGTTAGCATGTAGCCCTGAGCTTCTGAGACCTATGACTATATCTCCGATTTCTGCCTTGTTCTCTTTTTGGTTGGTGATGAATCCTGAGACGGTGAGGCTAAGATCCATGCCCTCAAGATTGCCCTGCACTGAAGTCTCTCCGCCAGTTATGGCTATCCCTCTCCTCACGCAAGAATCAGAGAGAGCGCTGATGATATCTAGTATGGCGTCATGGTCATCCTCATGGATCATCAGGTGATTCTGCAGCTTGTAAGTTTTAGCCCCACAGAGCGCCAGGTCATTAAGGTTCATCGCGAGAGCATCCTGCACAGCGACCGTGAATTCTCTCATCTTCCATATGTGCTTCCCTTTAGTGCCTATGCCGTCGGTATGGTCGACTTCAGGCAGAGATATCCTGCGCTCGATGATAGGGTAAGTTCCTTGCCGCACTGTCACATAAGGAGTTTTCCAGGTGCTCTGTATCATCTTAAGAATCTGTTCTTTGTAAGGCTTTGAAGGGTCGTACATGAGAAGAATCAACTGCGTGAAGTATAAATGATTATTGAATATTGAAAAGATATGTTGTTCTCTATAGGAGAGACAAGAACGCCGCGGCTCGGATTTGAACCGAGATATCCCGGAGGAAACCGGCTCTCAAGGCCGGCGCAATACCGGATTATGCGACCGCGGCAAGTGTTACCTTGAAAAGCCGAAAGCTCCACGCTTTAGCGTGGAGATGAAGGCTTTTCGAGGTTCCAAAAATCCGCCTGCCAAGGCGAGGAGCGTAAAGCCTCGGCCTTCAGGCCGAGGATAGCTCCGAGCGGCGGATTTTTGTTACGCTTTATCTGAAAAGAAAGATTCTAGTTTAAAAAGATTGTGAGATAAAAGGTCTTATTGGAATAAGCTTAGAGAGTATCATTCCATCCCTTTAGGGAGCAGGACAGGGATTCCGTTCTTTATAGGATAGTTCTCCTTGCATTTGACGCATACAAGACCTGTCTTTCCGGGATTGTATTCAAGATCAGACTTGCACATCGGGCAGGCAAGGACTTCAAAGAGCTCTTTAGGAAGAGGGTCTTTCTTTGGGACAGTCTTTGCTCGCATGAGTGCGAGAATAATTGTGATGTTTATAAATATGACTATATGGATCAAGGCCTGCTTGGCTGGCCGCCGAATATTCCGAAAAGAGGTTTCCGTCTCAAAGGAATCGCGCTAGGTCTCACAGCAGCGAGGAAAGCTCTGTATTCATTGATTGTTATCTTTTCAGGCCTTTCATGATTCAGCGCTATGAACGCTTTCACCGTCTTATGATCTTTGGGAAAATTGAGATAGCCTTTATTTATCCCAGGCACAATGAAATTCTCCATGATCCTATCCGAAATCATGTTGTAGGCATTCTCAATTTCTTCAATAGCGTAAAGAGAGTCATTGCTCAGCTTATTCGCGTCAAGTTCTCTCAGAACCTTAAAAAATCCAGCTGGGGCTTTCCTGATCGCCATGATGAACTCATAGAATCTGCTGCTCTTGATATTTCTTCGCCATTCGTTAGCGTATTCCAATGGAAGCCCGTATACGAGCAATGATGTGATATTCTCTGCGGGATAGTCGGAGACCATCTCTTCATAACGCAGCCGGATAGAATCCTTGTCATATCCTATGAAATAATCAAACGCTCCTGAGTGCGCGCATTTAGTGATTCCCTGCTGGAACATCTCATTGAAATGCTCTCTGGGGCATTTCTCCATCAAAGGGATGAGGAAGTAAAGGATGCCATTACGGGTCAATCTCTCGAAAGCACGGAATTCCGCGCATTCATGAAGGCTCTTTCCGAAAAGAGAATCCAGCGATAAGTCAGGACAGCATCTTATCATGATCCTAAAGAATTCTTCGCATTCATCGATAGCCAATTCTTTGAGGACTCCAACGCAGGCAGGAATCCCTTTCTTGAAGAATATGTTAAGGCTGTGCGCGGGGCATATCTCGATCATTGTGAGGATGAAATGCCCAATCCTCTCAATAGGGTTTGAGCCTAACATCTTGCTCATCGCGCATGCTGGCAGCGCATATGCGAACAAGGATCTAAGGCTGTCTTCAGGGCATCTTGTCTTGAGCAGAGTCATGAATCCCCAATCGCTCGCGATCAACTCAGCCAGATGCCTGTTCTCCGCAGAAGCATCCACTGAAAAGCCAAGCTCTTCAATCTGCTCAATCCTGTCTTCAAAGCTGACACTTCTCGGGTCAAGGATTATGCTGTCAAATATTGACTTTGCTTTATCATCGTCGTAATGAAGGCCGTTCTCTGACCATCCTTTTTTGATGGCTTCAATCATCTCATTATGGAAAGAACTCTTTCCCCCTTGATCCGCAGCTGAAAGGAATCCTTTCCTCAGTTCATCATTCCGTCTCTTGTCGCCGCTGAATCTCTTCTGAAACTCTGAGAACAAGGGATATCTTTCAAGAACCTTCAATGCGAGTTCATGGTAGTCAGCCATAAGCGTTGTTAAGGGCAATATGTTTATAAATATAGCTCTGCATAACTCTGTGATTGCCGTAATCCTTCCGGAATTCGCACAGAAACACTTATAAATCCTAAAGGTATACTATCATCATGCTCAAAGAAGAAGAATTGGTCATCCTATCAAGACTGCGAAATAATTCCCGCACTCCAGCTACAGTCCTTGCCGAGAGAGGAAATATCTCGAGGCAGAAAGTGACCCGCGCGCTGCAGAAACTCGAGGAAGATGTGGTTCTGCGCTATGCTTCAATAATCGATACGAGCAAGCTGAGCCTTCCAATAAAGACTGCGTTCATACTGCGCGGCAGCTCGCAAAACACTGCTGAGTTCATAATGAATAATCCTGCTGTGAATACTGTCCTGAAAGCTGAAGAAGCCATCAATCCAGGACAGATGAAGATCGGGACTGAGCCTCTGCTGATAGTGGAATCAAGCTTCAAGACAATGAATTCTATGGCTGAATTCGCTGACCAGCTGGCAGAAAAAGGGGTAAGCCAGATAAGAGAGCATCATATCGTGCAGGAAGTCGCGAGAGAGAATTTCCTCACAGCAGACATTCATGTGAGTGAGCTGTTGCGGAAATTCCGCGCTGTGCAGAAGAATGACAAATGAGCCTCTTAACATATCATCCAATGAAAGATCATCTGATGACGAATCCTGAGACTTTCTCGACCATCTCTTTAGCGTATCTTAGCTTTATTGAGGATTCGGAATAGACTGTGAAGACCCTTTCTCCATTGATGACTTTATCCCCATTGTGCTTGAACAGGAATATCCCAGCCTTCTTGTCTTCTGGGCAGCCAGCGATTCTAGCTATGCGCGAGAGCGCGCGGTTGTTCATCATCTTGATGAATCCAGTCTTATTGGCTCTTACATTGAAATGGTATTCTCCTAAAGCGATCTCTTTCTCATCACTTGCCCTGATTCCTTGTTCTGTGAGTATCTCGATGAATTTCTTGAACGCGAGGCCTGAATCAAGCAATGCCTCAGCCATATGCCATCCATGGCCTTTCTTCGCCTTGCCAGTGCTTTCAAGAAGTACTGAGGCCATGGCTAACGATTTATTGCGCAGATCCTTAGGCGCTTTAGGGTCATTCTTGAGCACTCTGAGGATGTCTATCGCTTCCAGAGCAGGGCCTATGCCGTTGCCTATAGGCTCAGAGCCGTCAGTTATGACCACATCGATTACCATCCCTAATTCCTTGCCTAACTTTGAGAATTCTTTCGCAAGGTGCTTGGCGCGTTTCTGAGAGGTGACTTTAGTCCCATAGCCTACAGGGATATCTATGATGACGTGAGTGGCTGATACAGAGCCTTTCTTCGCCATTATAGACGCGAGCAGTTGGCCTTCTGCGTCAATGCTTAATGGATGTTCGACATTGATTATGCTGTCATCAGCAGGCGCGAGATGCACAGCGCCGCCCCAGACAAGGCAAGCTCCTGTCTTGTCGACAACACGGACAATATCTTTCATCTCAAGAACGACATTGCAGAGCACTTCAAGAGTGTCAGCAGTTCCTGCTGGAGAGGTTATAGAGCGGGAGCTGGTCTTAGGGACAGTGAGGCCAGCTACAGCGAGTATCGGCACGATTATAGGGGTAGTCCTGTTGCCGCAGACTCCGCCTATGCAGTGCTTATCAACGACTATGCGGTTGCCGAACTCAAGCTTATTGCCTGAATTGATCATCGCGCGGGTGAGATGAACAACTTCTTTGAAATCCATCCCTTTCATGTAATTGGCGGCGACGTAATAAGTGAGCTCTACAGTGGTTATCTTATTGTTGACTACATCATCAATGATGCTCTTGATCTCGTGATAGGAGAGTATTCCTCCATCCATCTTCTTCTTGATGTAGAGCAGGGATTCAGGCTTCTGCACAGGATGGATGCTGACCTCATCGCCGCTCTTCGCGTGAAGGTTTGCCAATACCTCCTCGAAAAGGCCTAAAGTCCCTTGAGGGATCGTCTTCGCTGTCTCAGCGAAATCGACGACAGCTACAATCTCTCTGGAGCCTTTACGGATCATGATGCGGTCAGCGAGATGAAGGTCGAGAAGGGCGGCGTCTTTCCTGTTCATTATCGCGACAAGAGTGATGCCTGTCGCTATATCCATATCCTTGATGATCAGTTTCATAAAGCATTATTAGAGAGAACTAGAGCAAAGCTTCTGATCCCTCTTTTTGATCGAGAATGGGGATGATTATTTATAAAGGTATTGCTGCGTTAAAAGGCTTATATGAATGACTTAATTTTTTCCTAACACAGCGCACAGCATGCTTACAGAGCCATATACTATTTTCTCATTGAAGAATTCGGCATTCTCTCCGAAAGCTGCGCCTATGCAGTATATCAATGGAAGATAATGCTCATTGGTCGGGAGGGCAAGAGAGGAAGAAGGATGGTCTGCGTAATTGATGAGCGCTTTGTGATCCTTATGCTTCAGGCAGCTTTTCACAAAAGCGTCGAAATCCGCAGCCCATCTATAAGGTCTTTGATCCTGTCGCATGACCATCAGATTATGGACTATGTTACCGCTGCCGATGATGAGCAACCCTTTCTTCCTCAAAGAGCTCAGCTCTTTGCCTATCCTGAAGATCTTGCCTAAAGAAAGCTGGTAATCAAGGCTTAACTGGAGGATAGGCATGTCTGGAACAGGGTACATATTCTTCAGGACAGACCAGGAACCATGATCAATGCCCCATTCACGATCAAGGCCGACTTTCACTGAACTGATTGATTTGCTTATCTTTTTTGCAAGGGCAGCAGAACCTTTCGC
>DATDYN010000001.1:0-3809 GCA_035289005.1 Candidatus Nanoarchaeia archaeon | reverse complement strand
AGCCTTTTGATATCAAATTATTCGTTGAAGGAATAAAGAAAGGCATTGAGTGGCATCTTTCTCAGGGATGAGCATGTTTAGGACATCGCCTGTTCACAGGGCTCTGTCCTGAATCATGCTTGAAAATCAGCGCAAGTTAATCATATATCATTAAAAATTGCGCTGGGTGTGATACCCCACCATTTATGGCGCAATTTTTAATTCCGAAAATCAGCCTTTTAGGCGAGGAGCGTAAAACCTCGGCCTTTAGGCCGAGGATAGCTCCGAGCGGCTGATTTTCGTTATTTAAAGAGCTGATTTTCAATTCCGAAAATCCCTAAAGGAGATTTTCGATATTTTTTGCCGTTGCTCAGAGGCGTATTGAAATCAATTTTGCTTGAAGCATGCTATTTGAGCAACGTCAAAAAAGCCTTCATTTATAGATTCAGGACAGAGCCGGTTCACAGAATAAATTTATAAAGCCAGAATTCAACAACTATGGATCAAGTATGATCCATGACATGTTGTCTGGGAAGAACCTCATGAAAAATTCTTCAATTGCCCAATCACAGAATAAAAATCAAGACTCTATGTCTGCCAACGCCAGATTCCGCAGCGCGCTATTGCAGCCGAATCCTTTCTCTGACATCCTTGGGCAGGAACAGGTCAAGAGATCACTTAAGTCCGCGCTGCTCGCTAACCGCAACATCCTCATTGTAGGCCCTGCCGGAGTCGGCAAGACAACCCTGGCGAAGAGCGTCGCTAAGATCCTCCCTAAGGATCCTGAAGGCAAGCCCGCGCCATTCATACGGTTGCAGGGAAGCCCTGATCTCACTGTTGAGGACATGCTCGGAGATATCGATCCGATAAAGGCATTGAAATACGGGCCTCTCAGCTCTGAAGCTTTCAGCCCTGGCAAGATATTCAAGGCTGATGGAGGAGTATTGTTCTTTGATGAGCTCAATCGCGCTCCTGAAAAGCTGCAGAACGCATTGCTTGAAGTCCTTGAAGAGCATATCGCTACGCTTGGAACGTATGAGGTCGATTTCCCAGTGAATTTCATCTTCATAGCCACGATGAATCCTTACGACGCCAGCACAGAGAAGATCAGTGATGTCCTGCTTGACCGTTTTGATGTCGTCTATATGAGCTATCCTGAGACCAGAGAGATAGAGAAATCCATTGTCAAGATGAAGGCTCCTGTCGTTGAAGGAGTGTTATTCCCTGAGCCATTGCTTGATCTCACAGTCCTTTTTGTGAGATCGCTGCGGGAGAATTCCATCTTAGAGAAAGTGCCAAGCGTCAGGGCAACGATAGGATTGCATCAGCGCGCCCAGTCGAATGCCGCGCTAGAGAGCAGAAAGACTGTCGAATTCAAGGACATCGAAGAAGCGATAATCTCAGTGCTCGCTCACAGGATGACATTGAAGCCTTCCGCGAAATACCTCCAGTCTCCAAGAGAATTTGTCGAAGAGCAGCTCGCGAGATTCAAGGACAAGAACAACGTCCAGAAGGACGCGCAGAAGGGTGGTTTACGGTAGCGCAGAAGTAGTCATTCCTGAACTTTCTAAAGGCGAAGAATTAGAAGGTTCGCTCAAATTCTCAGGCGCTGATGACAAGCTTATGCACGCAGTGTTGGAGAATGACAAGGAGACGATCGACAAAGGTTCATTGATAGAGGGAGCGCTCAATCAGGGCATAGCGGCGTTCACTCCAGAGATCATGTTTGAGCAGCTTGTCAAGAATTACAGGCAGGCGGAGCAGATATACGGCGAGAAGCTTCTGCGCCAGATCTCTGGCTATGATCCGGAATACATCGAGCGCAATATCAGGATTCCTGAATTCAAGAATGTCCTGAAAGACAGGCTCGCTGAACGCGCTAAGAAACTGAAGAAGGAAGGATTATTGGATGATGGATACGCGTTTACAGAGAAGGCGATAGCTCTTGCCTCATTGGTCATGTACGCTGAAGAGCTTGACAATCTCGCTCCTAAAGGGATCTCAGGGGAGCGCATCTATCAGAAGCACAGCCATTACGGAGAGAAAGGAGACACTCGCTCGTTCAGGAAAGGGGACAGGTATAAAGACATCGCTGTCCGCGCGAGCATAAAGAAAGCCATCCGCAGAGGCCATGGGGTAATATCTAAGGATGATCTCGCTACAGCGCAGCGCCAGAGCAAAGGCCATGTCTATGTCATTTACGCTCTTGACGCTTCAGGATCGATGAAAGGCAAGAAGATCGGCGCGTGCAAGAAAGCGGGGATAGCATTGGCGATCAAGGCGATCGATGAGCGCGATCATGTCGGCCTGATAGTCTTTGGAGAAGAGATAGTCGCGGCCATTCCTCCAACCCGTGATTTCAATATGCTGTTAAGGCAGATAGTCACCGCGCGCGCAGCGCGGCAGACAGATATCGCGTTGACGATAAGGAAAGCGATCGAATTATTCCCCACAGAGAACGCGACCAAGCATCTCATACTTCTCACAGACGCGATGCCTACAGCTGGCAAAAGCCCGATCAAGGATACTCTTGATGCTGTAAGCCAGGCCTGCGCTGCAGGGATAACTCTCTCAGTGATCGGGATAGGACTGGATGAGAAAGGGGAAGAGGTCGCTGAACGCATGACTGAGATCAGCCGCGGCAGGCTTTACACTCTCAAGGACACTGAAGGCATCAGCGCTGTAGTCCTTGAGGATTACTACGCGCAGAAAGGGGAGTTCTGATTGGGATTTCTGATCATTCTTCGATCATCTCTTTTGATTTTCCAATGATGTTCTTCGCGATCGCGAGAAGATCTTCATAAGTCTTGTCTTCAAGGGATAGCTTAGTTCCATATTGATGCTGCTCTCGTATGTCAGTAATTGTTGCTGTTACGCTGCTTTCTTTCATATTCAAAGAGGCAATCTTCTCAATCATGTTCACGTCGATGTTTATCTTCTTGTCTTCAATCATGCTGTATATCATTGCAAAAGTGCACTCCTGGTTTCTTGATTCGTAACCGTGCTTCGATAGTATCGCTAGCAGCGAATGATAGACCGAATAAAACGCGGCAGGACCGCACCAGTCAGAGAAATCATTCTCTTTCAGAAGAAGCATCAGTCTCAGGTTGTGCTTTGCCTTTGCTATGTGCTCTTTTGCCATTTTCTTATCTTGCTTGGTCTTCAATAGGCCTCTATGCTTGCCTGACTCTTTCATCTCTTTCTCAGCTTTTCTGAAGCACCATTCGGCTTTGTTCTTCGCATGGCTCATCTTAAAGCCTCAACAAGCTCTTTCTGCCCTATGATGACAATTCCTTTTATTGCGTTCAATAAAACCTTGTCTTTTTTCTTGAGATTATCTTCAAGATCGCCCTCAGTCTGATAGATTGGGTGCAGCTTTTTCTCATTCAACCTGTCGATCTCCTCAATCTCTTTTATCAGATTTGTGAACTTTCTTTGCTCTGTGACAAAAAGCACATCAATATCATTTGCTTTGCTTTCTTTCACCAATACTGAACCGAATAATATGGCGATGTCAGCATTTTTTATCTTTTTTATCTCACTTATCCATCTCTTCAGATACGGGCTGCTCTGCTCTGCCTCTCTTTTAAGCATGAAAGTGAGATAATCTATTGCGTAATCACTCTTGCTTATCTTATAGAATGCCGCTTTGCCCATCTGTCTGGATTCCAGTATCTCTTGTTTCTCAAGCTTTTTCATTATCTTCATCGCGCCCATACGGCTCATGCCCAGCGTTTTGGATATGCTGCTCGCATTCTGCTCCTGTTCAGGGCTTTTGAAGATCGCCAGAGCCAGTTCCATTTCCTTAGTGGTTATGTCTTTCATGTAAA